>PLUF01000010.1 GCA_003164815.1 Candidatus Gagatemarchaeum stordalenia | reverse complement strand
AGCGCGGCGAAACGGTCCGGAGCAATTCGGAGAGGAGGATAGCGGATTACTTCCATCAGGACAACGTCAGATACGTGTACGAGCAGGACGCGATGAACAGGTGGAACAATCGCAGGATAAGCAGGCCAGATTTCTACCTGCCTGACCATGGGATCTACGTCGAGTACTGGGGCATGCTCGGCGTCGAGGACTCCCGCGTGCGGTCGCGGTACGAGGGGTCGATGAAGTGGAAGATGGCGAAGTATCACCAGAACCACATCAAGTTCATCAGCATCTACCCGAACAACATGAGCAACCTGGACTGGGTCTTCCGGGCAAAGTTCAGGGAGATTGCCGGGTATGACCTTCCCACCAAGAGGAGTGAGGTTGTGTCTTCGAGGTACTGTACAAACTGTGGCACATTCATCGGGCTGAGTTCAATGTACTGTCAGAATTGCGGTAATAGAATCGCGGGATAGGATTCATATCCGCCTCTTCTCTTTTTTTGAATGATTTTTTGGAGCTAACGTGGCCCTTGCAGTTAGTGCCCAACCTTGCTCCTGGTCCGTTCCGCTTCTCATTCTAATCGGCCAGCGGAAAGGTAATCTCAAAGAACATTAATCAGTCCGTCCCAGGAGAAACCACCTAAATGCTGAGCGGCGAGTACCCCGATGATACTTGGAGTGAGGACCGGCTTCTCAACCTGATTAGACAATTGGGTCAGGGTGATAATGCGTTTCTGCTCATACCGGCTTTGGATCAGCTAGCGCGGATGGATATCAACAATCGGGTTGATGCGACAAAGACTCTGCTCGAAGCGGCCAGGTTGAAGGGTTCCTCCGATCCTGAGTCTGCGTTGCTGGCGAAATCGTTAGTCTCGCTATGTAACGGTACTGATCAGTGTCTTAGGATGTTGACCGAAGAAGTACGGACCTCCTCGGTGAACAACGAGGTCATGGTTCTTGCTGCCGCAGTGATTAGGGGATTGGGGCCCAGCCAGCAGGACTACATTGCCCCAACGGTCCTCGAGTTGGCGATGAATCGCGGAGAATTGCCCAAGGCAACATCGCTCATGGAGTGCCTCCGGTCAATCTCCAGTAGCACCGCCATCCAATCGATGGTCAGTCAGTTGAACGACTATCTGAAGAGAGGTACGCCTGCTCGCGTACTTTCTGCAGCACACGTCGCCAGGAGGATATCAAGTCCTGACAATCTTGAGATGATGTTATCTGCCCTCGAAAAGTCAACTAAAGGCTGGTACAAGCCACATAATGAGCAGATTCAAGCAGAAATCTGCGGATACCTGAAGGACCACCCAGACGGTAGGGCGACAACATCGCTAATCGAGATTCTCCGGAAGGACATTTCTCCGGAGGCTTCTGCCGCGGTTCTTGCGCTGTCAAACAAAGATGTGGTGGACAAGCTTCTCGATTTGATGGAAAACTCGCTCAAGGAGCATTTTCTCAATCCTAATGGTATGTCCTGGCAGACTGCAATCGGATGTTGCCGACTACTCCCGGAGTTTGATTCAAGTCTTGTTGACTTCAAGCGCCTGTTCTCGATGGGCCAGCTGTTTGGGTGGACCGATTCTGCCTACAGCATGAGGAAAGCGGCTGTCAAGGCGGGGAAACCCGTCCAACCTCTGCTCTTCGACCTGCTGAAGAGCGCCGGGTCAGACCAGTATTCCTTCGCGATGACTTGCTTGGATGAAATGGGCGTGTCAATTGACGAGATATCGGCCGTCTTCGAACCACCGCCCATGGTGCAGCTCATCGATTTCTTCTACCCCAACAGTTCTCCGCAGAGCCTGTGGAGAGAGAAGACCGGGCTTGGGTCAACCCTCAGGCAAGTCAGTGTGAATAGCTTCGAGGAGCTAGTTGAGAGGCTCCTGAACAGCTTCAACATCCTAACTCTTCACGTTGACAAGGGGAGAAAGGCGGGAAAACCAGGAGTCGACCTAATCTGCCTTTCTCCTGTGGGATCGAGATTGCTAGTTGTGGGTGTGACATCCGGAATGGTGAAGGATGACTTGGAGAAGCTGGAGTCCACAGTTCGGGAGTTGAAGACAAAGTTGCCTGATTTGACCTCTAGGTTCAGAGTTATTCCCCTCGTGTTTACAAAAGCGGAATCAGCCTCACTAACTCCAAGCCAAAGGGGATATGCAGACGAAAAAGCGATTTTGGTGCTGACTTCAGAGGACATCGAGCCCTTGATTATCCTGTCAAGAACTGGACGAAGCGCAAAAGACTTCATCGAATTCCTAAGGAAACGCAATGCCGAAGTCATGAGCAGGCAAAGCGTTCCCTTCGGAGCGCATCCTCTTTCCTTCTAACACGCCGTTCCTCGATGTTCCTTCTTGGCACCTTCGGGCCATAGCTGCCTGTGATACAAACTGCTTTAGATGGAGACTTTGTATCCTTTGAGGTTGATGACTGGTCGATTTGGGAGCCAGAACGACGCGCTAACTCGGAACAGTTCGTGTTGTACCCATGCCTCGTAAATCAAAACGGGAGGAAGTCAAACAGTACACTCACGACGAGGAGAAACGGCTCAACAACCCCCCTGTGGGCCTCGTCACCGCGGAGACAGATCACCTAAACGGCCGAAAACTGTACCAGTTCGATCCCCACCTTGACCCACAGCTCCAGTGGGCTGGCAAGACTGAAGGTGCGAGCTTTGAGGTTGACACCGTGTCTCTCCATGTCCATGAACGGATAGATCCATTGACAATCATCCAGTCAGTAAAACGGAAGGAACTCAGGGAGCAGCGTAGCCTTATTGGTTACTTCGAAAGTGACGAGAATAACCCCCCAATACAAGAAGCAATCGAGTTCTACAAACACGCTGAAGGATGGTCGAACAGACTGATTGCAGGGGATTCGCTTCTAGTAATGAACTCCCTCTTGGAAAAGGAATCTATGGCGGGTAAGATACAAATGATTTACTTTGACCCACCATATGGAATCAAGTATAGCTCCAACTTCCAACCTTTCGTCGACAAAAGGGAGGTCCAAGATGGGAAAGATCAAGATCTAACGCAAGAACCAGAAATGATAAAGGCCTTCCGTGACACGTGGGAGCTTGGCATTCACAGCTATCTTTCATACCTTAGAGATCGATTAGCGCTGGCCCGAGAACTGCTTACAGACTCAGGAAGCATTTTCGTTCAGATAAGCGATGAGAACTTGCACCATGTGAAGGAGCTACTTGACGAAGTGTTCGGGTCTCAGAACTTCAGATGCCTGATTATCTTCAGAAAGACGACTGGCAAAGCAAGTGCATTGCTCGATGTAACAGCGGATTATCTCTTATGGTATTCCAAAGATAACCCCAAATTCAACCGCGTGTTCGTCCCAAGATCCTTCTCGGATGATTACAACTTGAGATGGGTTGAATGGCCCGACTTGAAACGAGAGCGTTTAAGCACCGTTCAAGAAATTGAGAAGGCAGTCTCGCACGGAGCTAGGGTTTTTCGACCTAACCCGCTTACTTCTCAGACGCCTTCAGAGTCAACTACATTCGAGTATGAGTTCAATGGAAGAAGATTCTCACCAGGGTCTAGCGGCTGGAAGACCAATCTAGCCGGAATGGATAATCTTAGGAAGGCAAATCGACTCATGGCTCTGGGAAACACGTTATGTTACGTAAGATACCTCGACGACTTTCCGTACAAACCAGTAAACAACATTTGGGATGATACTCGCCAAAGCGGTTTTGGTGAACCCAAGACCTACGTTGTTCAGACCTCCCCAACGGTCTTGTTGAGATGTATCTTAATGACAACTGACCCAGGCGACATTGTCTTCGACCCGACCTGTGGTTCAGGTACTACAGCATATGCCGCGGAACAGTTGGGAAGACGATGGATTACCTGCGATACATCAAGGGTGGCGATTGCACTGACTAAGCAAAGACTGATGACATCATTATTCGAGTATTACGAACTCGCCCATTCGGCACAGGGGGTGTCTGGAGGGTTCAAGTACACATTGACGCCTCACGTCATGTTACGTTCTATAGCGAATACTCAACCTCCGGACCAAGAGATTCTTTACGATAGACCGCGAGTTGACCCCGTCAAGAGACGTGTCACAGGTCCCTTTACTCTGGAGGCAGTCCCCTCGATTGGAGTGAGAAGTCTTGAAGAGGATGCGCTAGCTCCGGGCCACGCAGACAATAGCATAGTTCGAGAGGGTCAGACATCCAATTTGAACATGTGGATTGATGAGCTTCTCGCGGCAGGCGTCCGAGGTACGGGTGGCCAGAAATTAGGGTTCGCAAGAGTTGAATTGATGGCTGGTACCAGATGGATTCAAGCTGAAGGTGAAACTGATGACGGACGAAAGGCAGCGATCTCATTCGGTCCAGAATATGCTCCGCTTGAGCGGCGGCAGATTGAGCTAGCTATTGAAGAAGCACAGGAAATGGTACCCAAACCCAGACTGGTCCTATTCGCCGCATTTCAATTCGACCCCGAAGCGGCGAAGGATATTGATGCGCTGAAGTGGCCAGGCGTGGATGTCCTGAAGGTTCAGATGAACACTGACCTATTCACTTCTGATCTCAAGAAGCATGGATCGAGTAGCGAGCCATTCTGGTTGATAGGACAACCTGATATCGAACTTAAGAAAGTGAACGGAAAGTACGAAGTCCTAGTCAATGGATTCGACTACTACAATACTCGGACCGGGAAGATAGAGTCAGGTGACACCTCGAGGATTGCGATGTGGGAGCTGGATACCGATTATGATGGAAGGAGTCTCTATCCTAGGCAAGTGTTCTTCCCATTGGCGGGTTCCAAGTCTGGCTGGGACAAGATAACTAGGACGCTCAGAACATTCATCGACGAGGAACTCATGGAGAGCTACAAAGGAAACAAGTCTCTCCCGTTCTTGATTGGAGATAACAAACAGATCGCAGTGAAAATTATAGATGACAGAGGCATCGAATCTCTAAGAGTCATAAAGGTTAGAGATTGACCGCCACAACCGACAAACTGATTATCAACAGTCCCTACGAGAAGCCCAAGCAACACCTCAGATATGTGCGGGAGATTCGAAAGTTTGAGCTTGTCGAGGGGAGACGGCCAGCTGGATACATCGTCGCGTCAGAAGCCTCGGCCAGCTTTGACGACCCTGGAATCTTCATCCCATTAAGCGCGGTAAACATAATCCGTGGGAAGGTGGATGCCTGGAGGGATTCTGGCTACCCAGGGACAACGACCATAACTCGACAACTCTTGGAGCACTGGAGAGACCCTCAACGAGAGACCGGGCAAACTAAACTCTTCTTCTGCCAGATTGAAGCAATCGAGACCCTAATCTGGCTCGTGGAGGGACCAGAGAACGAAAGACAGGGTCTCAAAATAGTCGGGGATGGAAGCCCTTTTCAGCGATTGTGCTCCAAAATGGCGACGGGAAGCGGAAAGACCATCGTTATGGCGATGCTCATCGCCTGGCAGGTAATCAACAAAGTAACTTACCCCAAAGATCCTCGGTTCTCCAAATACGTACTCGTTGTCGCACCCGGCCTCACTGTCAAGAACAGACTGAAGGTCTTGTATCCCTCAGACTCGACCAACTACTATCAGTCGTTTGATTTGGTTCCCACGGACATGTTCGATAAACTCAGACAAGTTCAGATCAAGGTGGCCAACTGGCACGTCCTTTCTTGGGAGAGTCAGGAGCAAGTTGACAAGAAACACAGCGTAGATAAGAGAGGGGTCAAGAGTGACGAAGCCTACACTAGGGAAGCACTCGCAGAAATGTCGAACGCCAAGAACATAATCGTGATCAATGATGAGGCACATCATGCGTGGCGGGTAAATCCTGAAGCCCTTGGGAAATATGTCCGAGAAAGGGACCTGAAGGACAGCGCGGAAGAGGCGACTGTTTGGGTTGGGGGTCTCGACAGAATTCACAAGACGAGAGGCATCTTGAGGTGCCACGATTTCTCTGCGACCCCCTTCTACCCATCAGGTAAGAAGGTAGGGGAAGAGGAGTTGTTCACGTGGATTGTTAGCGATTTCGGACTCAACGACGCCATTGAATCAGGATTAGTGAAGACACCCAGAGTCGTAATCAGGGATGATGGTCGATTGACCAAGAAGATGAAGTCTAGGTTCTATCACATCTATGAGGATCCCGAGGTCAAATCCGACGTACATAGGGCGGTTGACCCTCAAACACCGCTTCCGGATCTTGTCACCAATGCTTACTATTATCTCGGGTTGGACTGGTTGGAGACAAAGAAGCGATGGAAGGGAAGGGTGGAGACTCCACCTGTAATGATTACTGTCTGCAACAGGACTGAAACGGCAGCGAGAATCGAGTACGCCTTCAACCATGGGAAGATCAGGGTCGACGAGTTACCGGACCCTGAGAGAACTCTCCGAATTGATTCGAAGGTTCTCAAGGAGGCAGAAGGCAAAGAGGGGACAGTGAAGGAGATTCCGGGAGAGATTGAAGACCCCGAAGGTCATGGTCAGGTGACAAAGCTAACCAAGAATGACCTTGCGGAAGAGCTCCGGGAGAAGGTCGACACCGTCGGCAAGGTCGGTCAACCGGGGGAGAAGATACAGAACGTGATTTCCGTTGGTATGCTCTCTGAAGGGTGGGACGCAAAGACTGTCACGCACATCATGGGCTTGAGGGCCTTCTCAAGCCAGCTCCTTTGCGAGCAAGTGGTGGGAAGAGGATTAAGACGGACGTCCTATGAAGTCGACAGCAAGACAGGACTATACGCGCCGGAGTATGTCAACATATTTGGAATCCCTTTCACTTTCCTTCCCCACGAAGGCGGCGAAGATATTCCTCCGCCTCCCCCTTTTCCTCAGACTAGGGTATACGTTGACGATTCAAAGAGCCAATACGAAATTACATGGCCCAACGTAGTCAGGATAGACCATGTCTACACTCCCAAACTCACGTTGGAAGTCTCCAAGCTTCGACGGTTAGAACTTAGGCCGGAAGAGACTCCTTTGAGAGCCGATCTCGCGCCGCTTATCGAAGGTAAGCCTGATGCGACCAAATTGGTCGAGATCAATCTCGCGACGGAACAAGTCGAGAAGCTGCTCAGCGTGTTAAGACGACAGAGGTTGATTTTCGAGATATCGAGAGACGTCTACGAACAGGTTCAGCCAAATTGGCCGGGGAACAAGGAGTTCCTTCTGATGCAGATAGTGAAGATTGTCGAGGACTTCATCAACTCTGACAAGATAGCTGTGTACAGTCTCGAGTACCGGGATGACCTCAAGAAGAGGCTGTTGATTCTCCTCAACATGAACAAGATTGTCACCCACATCTTCAACGCTATCCGGTTTGAGAACACACAAAAGCTCGTTCCCATCTTCAACAAGGAAGTCCCGCTGAAATCAACGGCTGGCATGATGACCTGGTACACAACGAAACCATGCGAAATCACAGAAAAGTCCAACATCAGCCACGTCGTATTTGACAGCACCTGGGAGGCCTCGGAAGCCTTCGAACTGGACCGCAATTCTGATGTCCTCGCTTGGGCTAAGAATGATCATTTGGGCTTCGTCATAGAGTACGCTTTCCGGGGTATCATCCACAAGTACTATCCAGACTTCCTAATCCGTCTATCCAATCGAAAGATGCTCGTTCTCGAAGTCAAAGGAATGGACGACCAGCAGAACAAGACAAAAAGGCAATACCTCGACGAGTGGGTCACAGCCATTAACACAGATGGCAGATTCGGGAAGTGGAGTTGGGCCGTTTCCCGAAGGACTTCTGATGTCAAAGACATCATACGGAAGCATGCCCATAGCTCGTAAGTTCAACTCATTGAACTAATCTGCTGCTGGTTCTCGCTCGGAATCGCGGAGACCGCTCGCAACTCGACTCGGCTGGGTGCTTGATGGCGGCTGAGACGTTCACTATGGTTCCTTCTGAGGATTCATCTCGATTCTCAGCTCCTCGATGCCCTTTGTGAGGTTGGCCAGACGTTTCTCATGCGAGAATGCTATCGCCATGAACATCCCCTCGAACACGACGGGGCGGACGGCGTTGCCAGCGGCCATGCAGTTGGTCCTGGCCTGGTCGAACATGCCGTCGAGGTCCTCCCTTGAGCCGGTGCTCCTGAGGGATTTGCGGAACTCCCTCCAGCTGGCTATCTCGCCTTCCAGCGCCATCCTGAAAGACAGTACCGTTCTTCCCATTCTCTTCATTTTGGGTTCGTCTCAGATAATGATAGCCCGGAATCTGTATCAATGCATTGGGAGGCGTACGTGAAAGTATTACAGTCGGGACAGACAATCTCCCTCTTGCCTCAATCTGGATTGTTGCGAATATTTCACATTGTCAAACGGATCACGGACCGGCGGATTGGATCAACAAACGCGGCCTGAATCATAAGCTTATCATAGTGCATAGGTAACGAACGACGAAGAGATTTGGGCGGGAGACGGGGCGGCTCACGCCAGAGAATTCTCGGCTCAGGCGGGGGCGGCTCGGGTGGCGGCGGAGGCGGGGGAGGTTCCATCGGCAGGAAACTCGAGAAGGGAACCAGCGAAGCTGTCGCGACTGCTGCATTTGCCGCAATCGCAACGGCGAATCCGGCTGTTGCAATCATGTACACAGCCTATCAGGCAGCCAGCTACACGTATCCCATCGCTAAGGAGGGAATCAAGGAGTACACCAAATCAGGGGATAAGGAGCAAGCCGTAGAGAAGATGAAAGCGGAGACAATCCGGCAAACGGGGAAGGCCGTAACAGATCTCACGGTGGACGCTGTAGCAGGCGCGGCCGTACGAGGAGCGATGAGTTCAGCCAAGGTCACGGGGAATCAGACCATAACCACATTCGTCCAGACCGCTGTTAGTGAGACGATCAGCGAGGCGATTTCATGATCAACCAGGAGGAATACACCCGGCGAGTCATGCAAAAGACAGCCACATACGTAATCCAGAACTTGCTTCGAACAAGGGAATACTCTGCGAGATTTCTGACTCGCGGAGACTCGAAGACCATAGACAGGACCGTGGAGAAGATGTCGATTGAAGTTATCGACGAATTCATCAAGATTCTGAAGTCGCGAGGATACTTGGGATTGGGCGAGATGGCCAGCCAGGAGGAGTTCCAAGCGCTCTTCGAGACTACCGTCAAGGAGTACTTGAAGCGGCTTGGCCCAAACAACAGTAGTTCTAAGTGACGGGTCGAGCTCGGAAGAAAGCCTTCCTAGGTTACCCAGGATTGGGAGGAGCTTCGATGATTCGCTAGTCGACCTACACTCGCTTGCCAACAGCGTTTTTCTTGCTGAGAGGTACGCGACAGGGCGAAAGGCCATCTCGCGCGTCGAGATACCGCTGCGCAACGGACTTTCCTCTGACTTAGCTAATTCGCTTGAAGGCTTGTTCATCAGACTATTCGGTTATTCGCCAGTGTTTGCCGCTGGAGAGCACACAGGCCCCCTATTCGAAATGGAAAGCGACGTCCAGTGGACGGACCATCACACGTGCCTCTTTTCATGTGGAATGGACAGCTACTCTGGAATTCTATCTGCCTCTGAACTGTTCCCAGTAGTGGGTGCCTTCACCCTCCACTCGGATTTCCACACGCTCACTTCTCGGGCTCAAATTCTAGGTAAAGTAGCACTGAGTCCAGCTGGAATTGAGCTGAGAACGATAGGTGCTCCCCCTCATTCCTCAATGACTCGAATGACTAGGGGAGTTCTCTATGTCCTGAACGCTGTTTTGTTGGGAAACAAGAGAATAATTGTGCCTGAGATAGGCCCAACGATGTTTCAGCCACCCTTCACCCTGCTCGATGAAATCTCGATAACAACCAGGCCGCACATCCTCCAAAGCGCAAAGAAGATCGCCGAAGCAGTAACGGGGCAATCCATCACTGTCATCAAGCCCAATGAGGACCTGACCAAGGCCGAAGTTGCAGTGGCCAGCCCAAAACCAGAGTTCCTGAAGGAAACGTACTCATGTCGCTCGACCAGCTTCGCAGACTCTAACGCTCCTCACTGTGGGTCGTGCTATGGCTGCATCGTTAGAAGGCTTGCAGTCGACGTAGCTGGAGTTTCCGACCGTCGATATCGTAAGGGCGGCTTGACGGGTGAGGGTGCTGACAACACAGCTCACCTTGTAAGGTTCTCGGCAGACTTTCTTTCAGATTCGGATTCCCTTCCTCAATACGTGACGGAAATCATAGAAAACCACGGGAAGCAGGATTTGTTCAGACGTTTTGCTCTCGACAACCTGTCAGGTTTCATACGGTTGTCCGAAAAGAGCACCCCGAGCGTCCTCCAACGGAAACTAATGGACATCGTCTTGAAGGCCGCCGACCGAGATGAACTATTGGAGCGAATCGAGGCCGTGAGAGATAATAAGCGAAAGCCGAACTTCGAAAACAAGCTCTGAGAGCATGAAATTCGAGCCAAGAGGTAACCTGAACATCTCGATTGTCCTAGCATTCTGGATCCTAGTTATGTTGGGCGCGATATCGATAGGATACGGCTTCTATTATCTGCATTCCCCACACCCTGAAACAAGTCCAAAGACGATTCACGAGGGCGTAATCCTTGTCATTCCGAACTATCCTTACGTTGCCGAAGTGAATATCACAGCCTCGACCTCAGACGTATTCGCTTCGTTCAATACGTTCAATCTCACGATGCATATCCAGTTCAACGATAGTCAAGACATATCGAAGGCGTACATCCTCCTGATTCCAACTTCGTTCAATACATCAGTGTTCACTTCGACAGGTGTAATTCAGAAGTTGGTGGCTTTCTCGCTATCAGTGGGTAACGGATTCAATCTCACGAGTGTGATAAGGGAGTATACGCCCAGCTCGCTGAATGCTTCTCCAGTAAGGGCAACCGCCGACTTCAGCCTTTCGGATGATGGCGAATACACTTTCCTGGTTCTCGTCCTTCCAAACCATGGAGTTTTCGAGATTGGGAAGACGAATCAAACATTGTTAAACGTACTACCCTATTCGAGCTACCTTGAGGCAGAGAGTGTGAGGGAGATTGCTCAGTCCACGATAACTCAGATTTGGCTGTCGTACCTCATGCTGGGTTTTACGCTCATAGTATCGTCATTCACTTTGTCCCAAGTTGTTGACGTCAAACGAAAGCCTCGCGGTAGCACAATCATGGCCGCTCTGCTGATTGTGCTGATAGTTCTGGCGGTTGCTTGGTTCGCTTTCGTCTCCTGAATCAGGAAAGTGGGAGTTCAAGTCCTTCGTGGGGCATGAATACCGAGCCCCCGCCTAACGGTTACAATGACCGACATACCTTACCCGAAAACGACGGAAAAATGGGGTAAGGTCTCTCGATCGAGAGGGCAGACTAGGCGACGTTCCCTCTCGCTCACTTGCAAGAAAAGCGACTTAAGACAATCTTAGGACAATCGAAGATAGTATTCGACCAAAGGGTTATGACCCATCTCACGTCGGCACGACATAATGCCCGAAGACATGTTGGCGATAGAGCTTGAGCAGGAAGTAGGGAAAATCGTGCTCGTCAAACTGAAGGGAGCCAAGATGATACGCGGAAAGCTCTTGGAGTTCGACCCGCACATGAACATCTCGCTACAAGACGCCGTGGAGCTATCGGAGGATGCCACGACCAACTCGCTCGGCACCATTCTCGTGCGGGGCGATAATATAATAATGATTTCTCCTCCGAAGTAGCGCGTATGCCATGTGGGCTACATTTCTTGACTGACCAGACGCAAGAACTGTGACTACTGAGTTGAGCCGTCGTGCGTGAGTTGAGTCCGAGTGAGCGCTTTCATCAGTCTACCTTTGATCTATCCAACGATCCATCAAATCAGAGGGCTTTCCTTTGTGAATGCCTACGCGGTCGCCTTGCAACAGTCTGGGGAATTGTTTACGGAACCGCGGTTTCATAGCTTTGACTATGCTCTCGGTGACCAGGTCTACGTCACGCTTGATTTGTTCAACATCGGCTAGGGTAATCGAATGCGGATCCATCACTTCATGATACAATTGAAAGTCTGGTGATACCACAAACTCCATTTTGTCTTCTTCAATTACATAGGTCTTGATTTCTCTGGAGATATTTGAGTGAGCCAGATTATTGCGCAATGTGACTAATCGTTGCAACGCCTCGTACCCTTTTGAGCTCTTGTCGAGCTGTGTCGCAAAACAGTCGCATACCGAAGCAGCAAAGGCCCATTTCTCGAACATTGAGAACATCATTATGCGAGTGACCATGTCCTTGTTGTTTCTAACTTCATCCATAAGATAGACTTCAAAGGTTAGGTTAAGAAGCGCCTCAGCGCTCAGCAGGTAGGATACACCAGCCGCCCAAATCATTGGATTTCCTTCGAGATTCTCTGGATCCAACTCCTTGCAGCACTTCATGAAATAATCACCGTTAGAGTAAAGCTGTTTGAACCCATTGAGAATGAAGAGGTGCTTGTAGTTGTCGCGGGAAATCTTGAGCTTCTGACATGCTTCCCTAAGCCACAAGAGAAATTCGGCCCAGTCTTGCTCCAAAACTCGTCTTCGATCTTCTCTTTTCACAGATGGATCTGGGCTTATGATCATTATCCAGCTGAACATCTTGTAGTCCCACACATCTATTGTTGAGCGTAAACCTGTAATCTTGTAGGACCATTGTGACTTGGTTTCATCAAAGCCGGAATTCGGCGGCCCATACTTTCCTTTCAGGGCTCTGTACACAAGGAGCGGAGGTACGTCGAGTGGGGCAAACATCGCCTTCCGCTTGTTAGATGTGCGCCAAATGGCACCCGTCTTTTCGTCAACTTCATCACGCTCAACCTCGTCCTCGATATCCGGTTCAGTTCCTGCCAATTCTTTGGTCACTCCTCGGAGCCCTCCTCTAGCTCATCTTGGCCTCCCTCTTCAATGTCTTCTATGAATTCGATGCCCATGGCTTTCTCCAGCCTACCTTCCATTGTTTGGAATGCAGGAAACTTGATTGAATAGGAGAGTTCACCTGCTTTGATTATCATCCTCGGGTCGGTCTTCTCGTCGTAGGGCATGCCGATTCCAAAGTGACCGGCATTGAATTCAGAGATTGGCTTTGCCTTGAACTTGTAGAGCATCTCCCTATTGAGGAGAATCTCCCTCCTAGAGAAGAGTTCGAGCAGTTCAGCGTCGAACGGGATAATCATTTGATTAGACAAGTCTGAACTGGTAAGGTCGATTTCTTGCACTTGGGGCATTGCATCTGGGATTATGCTCTTGACAAACGCTTCGAGATTAAAGAATCCCTCGGCCAGCGTCGTATACTGTTTTGGCTCTGTTTCCTCTGTACGGTGGACGTACACCGGAAGACTTGAGAGTTCAGACCTTGGTGGTATGCCAATGCTGACCGTATAATGGTGTCGCCACTCCGGCCTTTTCAGGATCAGTTTGTAGTCGTATCCCTGGTGGCCACCCAGCCTAACCAGTAGGAGATCCTCTATCCTGATGAGCTTCAGAGGTCCCCAGGGCCCAGTCAAACTTGTCCGTGATAGTTCTAGGCCCCTATTATTCTCGCTTGCAGCTAAGAGCTGTGTCAGGTTCAAATCAAGAGAGACCCGAACCCGAATAGTGTGAGGTGGAAACTAACCGCCTACGGCTTTGTACTTGAACCCATTTTGGGTTTAGACCCCATCGGGCCCGGTCACTTTATGAAGATTCAAGCTCCAGTCGCAACCGGGACAATGTGTGAAGGTGTCTTGAACTTTGCCATTGCCAGCCGAAAGTAGAGTTCTTCCTATCTTTCTTTGATACGAGACTCCGGATAGATTTCGCAAGCTATTTCTAAGAAGGGAGAAACGCAGTAGACTTCGAGAGAGTCGTGGTCGACAATTCACTCATAGATCTCTTGGCTGGTGGTCTGTTTGGTGTAATGGCGTCCCTATTGGGAGTCGGATTGACGTATTACTTTACGGTTCAGACAAGAAATCAACAAGCGATAGAGGCCGTTGTCCTGTTTGGCGCTCAACTCTTTCAGGGATTTGAGGACATCTTGCTTCACGTGTCAGACAACCAAGACAAGCTAGCTCGCATTAAGGCAGGAAACTGGAATGCGAATCCACCTAAGACCAGAGTAGAGCTACAAACAATCTTGAATGACGCATTACAAGCATTTCCTCTCCCTCTGCCTGAAATGAAACGCAAGGCGACGGACACTCCGTTTGCAATGCAACTTGAATATAATCTCGCATTGACAAAGCAAAGGATAACCGAGCTCAACAAGAAAGCGGACGGCCTGCGGTCAACTAAGGATCCGACCGACGAAGAGATATCAGAATTCCTTGCGCTTGCGCAAGATTGGATAGATCCAACAGTAATCGAAGACGTGACGGTTTTGGTAGCAGGGAACATGTTCGAGGCTGTGTACTTGGTCCGGGGAAGTTTGTTCGTTGAATGGAGGAGGCGTAGACAACAAGAAAAGATGAGACAGTCAGTTAAGGAGGACTTGGAGATTCACAAGAAGGCTAGGCAGGAGACCCGGAATCGAGCAGCAGCCTTTGAGAAGTCCCTTTCAGGGATCAAATAAAGCTCAACGGACGACGAGTCCGAACGTACCTGAGAGGGCTCAAAGCTCGCTTGGAACGGATATGCGCTCTCCCTTGATGTACCCCACTGAAAGTTTCTCGAGAAAGATGCCCTACATTGGGAGTGGGGCATAAATACCAAACCATCTTCATAACCATCTGAATGACCGCCATACCTTACCCGAAACTGACGGAAAATTGGTGTAAGGTCTCTCCGCCGAGAGGACTGGCTAGGCCAGGTCTCTGCTCTCTTTGACAGCAGAGGAGGAGGAGGGACGCCCCTTATGGCACGCGCGCCATGGCCGTCTGTCCGAAGCAATTCCCCAGACCTTCGGAGTCAGCACATGCGCAAACGCCGAGGATATCTTTTTTAGATATCTCTAAGCTGATGTATCTGCCTTGGACGCAGAGGAATGGTCGCTTTCAGGTTCGGATGCTCCCCTCATAGAGCGAACTGACTTGAAGGAAAAAGTGATCGAGGTTCCTCTGACCATGGAGTTCGACCGAAGGACCACGGAGGCTGTCAAGGAGAGAGTGGCCAGATACTTCTCATCTGTCCGAGTGGGGCGTTTCTCAGTTGGTGGCCCGAAGCCGGAAGACGTCGAGATTGTCAAGAAGGACTTGAAGTATGTCCCATTCTGGAGAGTGCAGGCTACATATGCATGCAGGTATGTTCGCAGAGGCTCATATCGCCTGAAGATCCCAAGAGACGTCGAGGAGGTCAAGGTGTATGGCAAACTCCAGCAGGTTGTGGGACAGCGCAGACGGCTCAGCGACCTTGTGGCCGCAGTCGGGACCTCGTCTGGAGTGGGGTATGGTCCCGTTAGAGTGTCGCTTACAGCCCTCGAAGGTGCGATGAAGTCTGGCGTGCAGAACGTGCTCGGTTCAAAGGACCGGGAAATGGGCCGTCAAGCTGAGTTGACCATATCGGACGCCGAAGAATTGGCCTCGTTTGCTCAGAGTGTAAGATTGTGCTTCAACGCGAACCTGGGTACCGAAGACAAGAAGATGTTTCATGCACTTGAGAACGTCTCTAGTTTCGACCCCCTGTCGAAGAGTGCAAGACGGCACTGCGTTTCGGTGCTCTATGACAAGGAAGAGGTCATCAAGAAGACAAAGAAGGTTGCAGTAAGGAGGCCTGACATAAGCCCGAGCAGAATTGTGGAACACGAACTAGCGCTTAACAGACTGGAGTTGGTCTACGTGCCTTTCTATGACGTGAATGTCGAAGCAAAGGGCCAGAGGAAGACAATCAAACTCAATGCTCTGACGAAAGAATATTACAAACTCTGATGTTGCGAGGCCCTGGCTCGAGGCGAAACCAAGCGACAGCGTGATGTGGACCCTGCCTTAGAACCTTTCTAGCGTCTGAAGGTTCATGTTTTTCACCGTCATCGTTGATACATCATCCTCCATTCCAGAAGGAATTAGCTGGGCATCCTCTGTAGAGTGACGAATGTATCCGGCGCTCGCTCCTGTCTACGGATGCCTCGGCTATGGCAACGTTGACCTCCTCGAACTGCTGAAATCGGATTCCCGGCTGCAGCTCTCTACGTGGCCTCGACCCTGGAGGCGAGGAAGGTCGGGGAGGAGCTCTGGGTACCGGGTATGAACAGTCATTTCCTCGTCGTTGATGGTGTGAGACACGGGATGGGTGGATTCGGCTGCCTATAACGCGGAGTTCTGGCAGCACCTGGGTCCTTGGGTGACATGGAGTGAGAATCGTTCGTCATCACCCAGCAACTCTACGGGACTGATTTGTCACTCTTTATTAGACAGAAAGACGGCACAACGTACGTGCCAAAGCCAGCTAGGAAGGCGCGTAGAACAGGGCCCCAGGAAACCAGCCGCCCGTCCAGTGTCACACGGAAAGCGGCGAAGACCAAACGCAAACAGGGCCGAGCACTAATCGAGAGGCCAAGAAGAGGCCCGATAGCTGGCCGAAAGAAAGCCACTTCCGATCATCCACCCTCGTTTGATTCTGAGTTGTTCGTCTTGCTCGGGGACACCCGGGGAGCAAATCTCGGAGCGATCTCGAGGTTGACAGGCTACACCAAAGAGCGCGTGAGCAAGCTGGCGGAGATGGGGGTTGTTGAAAGGAGCGGCGAGGGTGGGTTCAGAATCAGCGAGGCATTCATGGAGGAGTTCAGGCGAGAGAATCTTACGAGGAAGAAAAAGCGGATAGGAGAACTAGATCTAAGGGAATACCTGATAGAATCAGAAGCCCGGCACGAGGTTCAAAAGGAGCAGCCTGCCGGAGTGGCCTAGTCCACCCCACCAACGCCGAACTTTCCTTTGCAGATGCTCTGATACCCTAGCGGTCCGCCGCCAGCATGGGAACTCACCCTGCTGGTATCATACCGCGCTCAGACGATTCTATCTGATGAACCAGCCGAGGACCACGAGTACGACGATTACGATGATGATCGTGGCGAGCAATCCCTCTCCAGCCCTTTTCTTCCCGATTCTGAATGTCATACTGCACTATACGCCAGACTGGCTATGGACATTCAGGTAGCTTCAGTCATAAGTTTGTTGCATAGCGGACGCCCACCGCCATCCTGGGACTGCGGTCGGGTCCGCGGGAGCGGCCTCTCCATGCGCTGGCGGAACTCTTCGTCGCTCAGGGCGGAGATCAAACTCGGGACGTCCAAGATGACAACAGGCCTTCATTCTTGGGCGCAGGAAACCCGCGCGACGCGGCAGGACCTCGCTGAGACAGGGGCGGCCGCTACTTCTCGTCTATCTTTCTTGCGGTCCGTCCAACTGCTTCCCTGACCGTCCCCTTGACCTCTTCGGCCTTCCCCTTGATCTGTTCCTCCCAGTCGCCCGCTTTCTTGCCCTTCGCTCCGCGCGACTTTCCTTCGGCCTGCTCCTCTCTGCCCTTGACCTCCTGCTTGTTCAGGTCTGGATCCGCGGCGGTGGCGCTTCCCGGGGGCTGTTCGACACTCGCGACCGGCTCTTGCGGCTTGTTTCGGACACCCGCCGCCTTTGCTTCAGCCGTCGGCTTCGTCTCATCCTTCACCTTCGCAACCTTCTCTCTAAGGGCCTCTGGTCCGCCCTTGGCTTCCTTTGCTGCTCGCGCGGTCTTCTGCCTCACCTGTTGTGACTCGGCGCGCAGCTTCTTGTGCAGGCTCTCGATCTCTGCCTTCAGCGCGGTCCTCTGCTCCGTCCGCAAGCGCGCCATCTGGGTTTTCAGGCTGGCGACCTCCGCGCTCAGAGCCGCTACCTGCTTGGCGACCCTCTTCCCTTTCTTAGCTTTCTTTGCCATGGTGTTATCAGACCACCGATAATGTCGAGGGGAGGTATTTGAACAGGTCGAATCCTGGCACCCGGCGCGTCTCTACCCGCGCTCAAGGCGTCGGCCGTTGTCAGCGAAGTCTGGAAGAAAGTTCTGAGAAAAGGTTCCTTTTCCTAATTAAGGCCGTTCCCCGCTTAGTCAGCATGAGCGAGAATGAGATGAAGGGAAAGGGCAGACAGGTCAAGGGGATCGTCCGTGAGGAAGTCGGCAAGCTCACGAACAACAAGACCGAGCAGGTCAAGGGCAAGGTCGAGCAGGCCGAGGGAAAGGCCAGAGAGAACCTCGGAAAGGCACAGAGGCGAGCCGGGAAGGACTAATCGGCCGCCCTTTCGTTAGATCGATCAACGAAAGGCGAAGATAGAAAAGGGGGCAGCTCGCAGGTTGTTTTGTTCAAAGTGACTCTGGAGTCTGCCGACCTCTTTCAGCGCGAGTATTTCGACTGGTCCGAGGAGGACTTTGCGCAAAAGTTCGTCGAGAAGATTTCAGGAGGGAGGCTCAAACAGAGCGATACCTATGTCGACCTGAAGATAAAAAAGACCTCCTCCTTGCAGAAGGTAAAGACGACGTACCAGGACCTGACCAACCTCCCGAATCTCGTCAAGATGCTCCCCGCCCTGGCCAAGGACCCGACGCCCGCAGACTATCTGAGGTCGCTGAACAACTTCCTGAGGGACAACAGGGCCGGCGACCTTCTCCACTGGTACGGGAAGATGCGGGAAGGGACCAAGACGCCGCTCTTCGGTTCGGCTGACATTGTCAACGTCTGTAATCTCAGGTGCGTCCACTGCTACTGGTGGACCAACAGAGAGGCGACCGTCGGGGAGCTGACCCCTGAGCAGTGGAGGACCGTAATCCAGAACTCCTTCAAGAAGATGAAGATAGCGAACGTGACGGTCGTAGGCGGCGAGCCCATGCTGCGAAAGGACGTCGTCAAGGTCTTCTCGGAGGAGCTGAAGAACCGGATCAGCGTGGTCACGAACGGCATGTTCCCGATGATGGACATCAACGGGTTCTACTTCGTGTCCATCGACGGGACCGAAGAGACCCACAATCGCATCCGCGGCCCGAACACCTATGCGAGGATAAAGAAGAACGTGCAAGAATTCGTGGGATCCGGCGGCAGCGTCGCCATCAACATGACCCTGAACACGCTGAACTACAAGACGATAGTCGACGTCCTCCGCGAGTGGGACGATATCGCGGGGAGGATCAGCATCCAGTTCCACACGCCCTTCATCGACAATGACCCGCTGTGGATTCCCTTCGGAGAGGAGAGGAACAAGACCATCGACAGCATCATGGAGTTCAGCCGCACCGAGAACAAGCACTTCGTGATAAACTCCAAGGAACAGTTCGAGCTGATGCGCGGCAACTGGGGGTACATGTGCCCCAACTGGATGATCCTGCCGCTGGACTACAAGGGCAACATCAAGACGCCGTGCTGCATGGGCAGCGCGAGCGAGGACTCGCTGCAGCCGCAGTGCGACAAGTGCGGGCTCGCCC
>PLUF01000009.1 GCA_003164815.1 Candidatus Gagatemarchaeum stordalenia | reverse complement strand
TCTATTTTTGGGATAGGCTCTTAATCGCATCTGTTCCCGCTCGTAAAGATAGGTGAATTTCATTTCACCCAGACGTGTGTGGCGTTCAGGATGCCTTCCCTCCAAAGCAATCAGCCTGTATCTCGTGTTCCGAAATTTCCCAATCTGGGCCGCTCTCGACGCAAGGTCAAAATCCTCACTATACTGCAGATTTCTCCAGCCGCCCAGGGAGACAATCAGGCTTCTGGGAGCTATTGAACCTCCCTTCGTGTTCCAAAGAAACATTCCTTCGCAATTGGCATGGTAAAGGGAGACAAATTCAGAGAGATTAGGCAAGAAGACGTCGTCCAAATCTAGATTGGAAAGAACATACCCACCTCTTGACATTTCGAAGGCCAGTTGTCTCCCGAGGCCTCGGTTCCGAAATCTTTGGCGATAGAGGGCTATCTGCCCCTCTTGTGCAAACTCTTCAAGGACATCCAAAGATCCGTCAGTACTACTCTGGTCGACGACAACTACCTCGAAATCGTCAGCGATCTGATTCAAGATACTTTCCAATGATTGCCTGGCACTGAACGCGTCGTTGTAGTGAGTAATACAGATACTATATTTGGGATTCATTGGTGCTTAACAAGTGTTCTTCCGATTCATCTTCCGACATATTCTCTGTCCCCGCACTCCTCTGTCTAGCCACTTTATACTACCATTATATGTTGATAGCACCAACATATGCATCTTGAGTAAGAACCCTGGAGAGAAGAATGAGCGAGAAGCACGAGATGGAACATATTCTTTGACACTCCGCGACCCAGCGAAAACCTTGGAGTTGGTTGTTCGGATGCTACGTTAGCAGTAATCAGTGGAAGAGACTCGTGAAAATGAGTGTCGTCGATTGGCAAGCCTTCAATTCGATGTTGACGGTTCCGTTGAGGATGAACCGACGAAATGGAAAACCACTTTCTCATGAATAATACATGTTTTCCGAGCCACCGATGCAGGAAGTGAGAGTCGTTCACTGCGATGAAACTAGATCCTCAATCTTCTTCAGAACATCCTGTAGATGAAGCATTCAGAAAGGGTTGAAGGGAGTTGGCCGTAGAGAGACTTGGTGGAACCAGCTTAGGAAGAGTCTTAATGCCAAAAAGGACCCCCTATGAGCCACTTGTAAGGACAGGTCCCAGAGGAGAGGCTGAGTTGGTACTTCGAGCGGACATCCCCTATTGCGATTTCGGCTCGGAACGAGATATGTCAGGATGGGTGCAAGGAAGATAATTCCCGAGTACGTCACGACTGTCCCAGGCGGAATCAGGCTCCGAGTTAGGTCGATGGGTACCAGCCAGAGATACATGATCGAGGAAATCTACTACACGAACGTCTATGAGTGATTCTACGAAGCCAAAGAGGGGAGTGGTCCTGGACACTGGTGCCAACATCAGCGTATTCTCCCTGAAGATTTCGAGGTGTGTTGGCGAAGATGGCAGAGTCGTAGCCGTGGAACCCGAGTCGACAAACTTCCGTCTACTTAGGACCAACGTAGAGATGAATCGTTGTAAGAACATCCTCCCAATCAGAACGGCTTTGGGCGACAATCCTGGGAAGGCATCTCTGAACATATACAAGAAACATGGTAATAATTCCATCTTTGCCAAGGCAACGGAAACACTTGAGCGCCAGGAAGAGGTGAGTGTGCTGACACAGGACGTATTGGCTGAAGAACTCTCTCTATCTCTGCTATCTCTCATCAAAGTGGATACCGAAGGGTACGAATTGAAAGTGGTACAGGGCCGGAAGCAGACAATCAATGGGCTCAAGCCGAAAATAGTCGGATAAGCGATCCGCACGTGAGCGACTCGGTCTCTGTCATCTTGAGATATTTGGAAGAATTCGGCTACGATGGGACGAGTCTCATTCAGGATCTTGGGTACGAGATGATCTTCTATGCATGGCCCAAAGACTAGTTAAGCCAATCTCGCCACAAAATAGTGTACCGTTAGTAACGGATGGGGCGTTATCCTGTTGAAGATTGACGGTGCGATTACCCGTAAAATTGCGAACAAGTCAGTGTTTTCAGCGTGGCGATTGCTTACACAAAATACCCGTTACTTCGTTCACGCTACACTAGACTGGAGAGGAGCCTACGCTCAGTGAGAGGTCTAGTCCTTACCAGACACAATTACTTATAGTAGGTTCAACGAAATCGCTGTCACGACGTGACGGGTAATATGAGCCCCTCTCTATGATGTTAGCCACGCCGGTTCCGCAGACTCGTCGAGCACCTCCTACTTGCTAAAAGGCCCGTCAACCTAGGGCGTAAAGGGCTCCTGACCCACCCGAACCAAACGCCATTGGGACAAAGACCATCCCTTCAGCCACGGTAATGCCAGCCTCTATTGAGCCTGGAACTGTCGAATGAAACAGCTGAGTCCCAGAAGCGGAAGAGACAGCGTAGAAATTTCCGTGCTCGTCCCCGAATAGCACCGCGCCGGGAACTGCCGAGACGGAACCGTGAATATCACCCGGTGTGTTGAATTGCCAGTTGATGGCTCCGGTCGACGGACTTAGAGCCTTCACGACACCATAATAGCCACCAATTTGTTCGTTATATGACGGGATGAAGATCTCCGGATTATTTGGACTGGTGTAAATAAAAGCGGTCACCCCAATTATACCATCTCCATCTGGCTCCCCGATGCCTATAGTGTCAGTCTCAAGTAGTTGTCCGGTGGACCTGTCCAAGATATAGTATTCTCCGTTCTTGTTGCCAAGGCCAATCGCATTGTGGATGATGCTGTTTATGGAAACTGAGAAGAGATTTGGAGTGGAACCGAAGTCTTGATCGCCCCCGCTGCTGTCAGAGGTGTAGATTTGGTAATACCATTTCAGGTTTCCCGTTGTTGCATCCAACGAGATTATCGAGTATGAATACAAGATGCTACTCCCGCTCCCGCTTCCAAAAGGATTTCCGGTTCCAAAATAGATCGAGTTCAGAGACGGATCTATGACTACGGACCCCCATACCGACGCCCCTCCGGGGCTCGAGAGACTCGTAAGAAAGCCCCACGTCACGGTGCCAGTCAGAGCATTAAGGGCGAAGATCTCCCCGCGCTGTGAAGCGTTATCTTCTGACAAACCGTTGCTCGCCACTCCGATGTACATCATTCCGTTGTAGAGAATCGGAGAAGCCCAAATCGAATCCATACTAGTCTGAAGAGTTTGGACCCAGACGGTATGCCCATCGGACTGAGAAAGTGCGAAGACCTTTGTTGCATTCGTGCCATCGCCGACATAGACCATTCCATTCCCCAAAGCGAGTGTCGAGGTAATCGGATTGTCGCCAAGGTTCACTTTCCAGTTCAGATGACCGGTAGAAATGCTCGCGGAATAGACATTCCCACCCCAATCAGCGAAGTAGACGTTGCCTGCAAAGGTTACTGGAGTCGATGTAATCGATTGTTGGGTGTTGATTACCCATTTCTGCGTAATCTGTCCCACGTTCGATGAGGTTATCGTCGAATTGGCTTGGTACCTTGAGTCTTGGTCGCTAAGAGTGAATGACGGCCAATCGTTGCTCGATGGAGTGGATGTGATAGTCAGTAATGAGGTTCCGCCGCTCGATGCGTGGATCGAATCCCCCGAGTACCCCGCTGAGATAGTAATGAGGCCTGGGCTCAACGGTGCAGTGTATACTACCATGCACGAGGCAGAGGACGGACCAGCCGAGGATAGAGTACATGAAGAGCCGCCAAAGGTTCCGCCCGAACCTCCATCGTTCCAGCTTACCGTGCCTGTAGGAGTGTTGGGTGAACTGCTCGTGTCGATGATGGTCCCTGTGAAGGTGATTATGTTACCCGCAACGACGGATGCCGGATTCGGCGTGACACTCGTCGAGGTAGTATGTAGAGATGAGGTCGATCCTCCTCTGATTGCATCCGTAATCACGCCGAAGTCCCAACCTTGTGAGGTTCCGAATGAGAGCGTGGCGGAGGAGAGCGGGCTGGAGGTTATCTCATACTGCGCGTAGGCGGTCTGACCAGCCAAGCCGGCCTGGATTAACGTGAATCCGCCGCCCGCTGTCTGCAGGGTGTTCCCAGTGTCTCCACCAAACTGGAATACGAAATCGGCGTTGTTGGTCGTTGAGACTCCGATGTTGCACGGAACGTTGTTGAGACACGCGATGTTGGCCTGCGCCTTAGGCAACGCGGGATTGGGATCGAAAGGACTGGTGGTGTTCGCTCCCGACACGCCAAAAGCTATCACGCCGTACCACGTCTCGCCGGTCAATGACGTCTGGATGGATATGCTATCGCCCGTCAACGGCGATGGCGCTATCGCGTACCACGTCTGAACAAACTGGTTACCTCCGATGCCCAAGGGCGCCGTTCTGGCGTGAAACACCAGACCGGTGGTGTCTGTCACGGTGAATGCGCCCCAGGCGGGCCAGCAGTTACACCCCACTATGATCACGTCAGAGGGGTTCGCGGTCGTCAGAGACACGGAACAGGAGGTGACGTACCCGCACCCGTTCTTTGCGCTGCCGTCCAGTGAGAGTGTCGTAGTCCCAGCCTCTGCCGTGATGGTCGAGACCGCCAGAATCCCTGAAGCGGTTAGGAGGAAGAGTAATGCGAGGACAACGACCTTGCGCATGCCTCGGGACAACGGTCTCGACACGGGGCACTTACTAGGGAGAACAGTTCCTTAAGAACTTTGGGCGCAAACTAAATCACTCAAAGCTGTCCTTTCCTTCTTCTGGACTCCGCCGAGGCGCGCGCCCTGCGAGACACGCGAATAACCCCGACTGCCAGCGTAACCCCGATCACTGCCGCGGCCGCGACAACCTGACTGAAGAGGGAGCCTATCGTCGGTTCATCGGTGGCGTTGTTTGACGCCGGCGATACCTTGAGCGCGTACGTGCTCGTCTTTGAGATGCCGCCCTCGCTTCCAGTGACCTGAATGCAGTAGCTCCCGGCTTGCGTTGATCTGGAAGTAACTATCGAGAGCTGCGAAGAGAAGTATGGAGTTCCCGAGACAGGGACCACCGTCACGCTCGCTCCAGGGATTGGATTGATTACCGAGACGAAGACCGTCCCCACCGTGCTCCCCAGCGAACTGACTTCTACCTGGGCTGAGATGCCCACCCCTTGGACGACCACTCCGGACGAGGGAGAGATCGTCATGACGAAATTGTTTGTCGCTGAGACCGAGGGAGAAGATGCGCTGGATGTCTGACAGGAACTGGTCGATGTCGTGCTTGTCGTGGTCGTGGATTTCGAACTCGATGTGCTCGCGGAGGCCGAAGTCGAGGTGGAAGAGGAGGTCGTTGCTGTCATCTGAAGAATCTGTATGACTGGAGTTGAGTAAGTGGACCTGATCATCAGGTAGTCTGATCCCGCATTGTTGTAGATTGCCGGAGCGGCTGAAGCCGCCCACGCGCTGTAAGTCGTGTAGTAACTCGAGCTCGATATGCTGGTGTTGGCTGGTGCCGCGATGACGACCTCCGCGGGCAGGGAAGCGTAGTAGAAAGTCACGGTGAGGGCGCCAGGAGACGTGGTCGCTGCCGAGAGCCTGACGTAGTTCTCCTGTATGGCGCTTATGGTGACGTTCCCGCCCTGAGAGACCACTCCGAAGGTCCAGGAGGGGTTGCTCGGGGAACCCATGGAGAAGTTGGTGAAGTTGATGTGGGAGTCGGAGCCCAGGCCGTAGTTGAGACGGTCGCCATAGAGATCGCCCGCCCACTTGACGTACGTGTTGTAGGTAACGCTTCGGTAGTTGTAGGCGCTTGAAAGATGGACGGTACCAGTGTTAGCGGAGGCTTGCGAAGCAGAGACCAGCAGGAGCAGCAGAACCAAAGAGAGACAGGAGCGCTCCAGCGCGGTCGATGCCTTGAACTTCCCGCACAATGTGGATCTCATTTGGTCTCGCCTACTCTATGATCATTACCCTGGTGGTCGTTGTGGCTGGGGGTTGCGAAGGTTGCAGATAGAGTGGCATCCAATCTTGTGCGGGTATGCTCACGTCGAGCACAACGTCGCTGCTTCCACTCGCCTGGACACCTTTCGAGTTGGCGTTGTATGCCTCCCACTGGCTGGGTGTCTCGAAGAATGCCTGCGAGAACCCAAGTTGAACCGTCTCGGGGGCCGTGCTCGTGTTTGAGAACCAGACAAGTTTGAGGCCACCGGGAGTTCCGCAGACCGACACGATTATCGGTGAGTTTCCCCCCTCTCCGTTGCTATTCAGAGGTGTAGCCCATGAAGTGCGTTGCACGTAGTTTGGAAGGTAGAGTGCTGGCGTCGACCGACCCGATGCCCACAGGACCGCATTCAGAGTCAGGTAGGCGAGGCCGGACGAGAGCCCGTCGCAGGCTCCGTCTCCATTCGAACTATCTCCAACTCCAAAGCCATCCCCGTAGCGGCTGGCGTAGAGCGTGATGACCTGACCAGAACCGAGTGCGTTGATGTAGCCATAGCCGTGAGGAAGGGCTGCGTTCAGATCCGCCTCAGCATAGGGCTGGGTTATGGGATGACCGTATGGTATTGAGACTGCGGTCGTGCCTATCCCTGTCAGGCTACTAGGCGCTCCACTCGAGGTGTAGAGGATGAGGCTTCCTCCGTTCTTTACGTAGGTCTCCAAAAGCGCCAGGTCGGCGGCGTAGTCGGGGTCCTCACTGCTGTTGGGAAGACCCAAGATGACATCAAACTCGGAAAGATGTTGTCCGGAGAGTGAGGCATACGAGTCGGTACCCCACGACTGACATATCGCACTCAGTCCAGACCAGGTCGAGAGGTTCCCGAAGTTGTGGTCGATGACCAGCGTCTTGAATCCGCTCTGCTCGTAGCCGTAGAACCCGCCAACATACTGCATGCTGCTATAGATCGAGGCAAAATGGGTCCACGGGGTTGCTTCCACCTGAGCCTGGATCGAGCCAGGGTCGGTGTCCGCCTCCATGATTGGATAGTGGGCGAAGGTGGGAACCACACGGGTCCAGAAGTCGAGGACCGTTGCTGCCGTTGCCACTTCGTAGAAACCTGAGCGTCCCGGATTGGAACTGTTGTCGAGCGGATTTGCGAAGTTGAAGAATGGGCAGCAGGTCAGTGCGCCGCCGTAGCTGAGCAGCACCTGTCCGGTCGAAGCATCATAGATGCTTGATGATGTCACTTCCAGGACCGAGGAGAAGTAATTAGGAACGAGCTGAACTACGTTCAGTGGCATGGCGGTGCGAGCGAAGGCCGGTGCCTTCGTCTGAATCGAGGAAAGGAGCTGATACTCAAGAGATGCATTCGAGGCGGCCATGTACACCCCGAACGATGAGGTCTCGAACGGAGTGTGGTGGTAGGTGTCCAAGTCCGTGGCCAACGGTAAGGACGGCTTGCACGTCGAAGCGGTATAACTGGCCGACGACCCTCTTAGCGACCAGAGCTGGCATGATGTGCTGTCTTTGGTGTGCAATCCAGCGGAAGTTACGTCCTTGAGGTACAGCCCGAGCGGACTGTTGACATATCTGACATAGGTGTTCATGTTGTGGCCTCCCGATGCGCCTGCCGCCCCTCCGTAGTTGACCGGGTGGTCCGAGTTCACCCAGCCGGCAGTTCCAAGGAGGTTCTGAAGCCCGACGTTCGCGTCGATCTGCGAATACATCCAGAGCCACTCAGCCACGAGCTCTGGGGCGTCAATCACGATTCCGTTGTATCCATATGATTGAGCGGGTGAGAGTGATCCGCTGGTAAGGTAGTACTCTTGCTCACTAGGGTACAGGGTTGACAGGTATCCGCGCCCTAGGTTGTAGAACTGGGTGGCGTAACCCCAGCCATAGGTGGGCCCGAGAACCGCTCCCCCACCCGCGACGAACCTCTGCACCATCTTGAGCAGGTCCGAGGTGTAGCCATTGGAGCCGTCCTGCCAAGGATAGACCTTGAATCCCTGCGACAGATAGTAACCTACATCGCTCGACGACAGGGGTGGTTGTCCGTAGGCCACCAGCGAGTACGTGGTCATTCCTCTTGAAGCGAGGGCTTCGGCTATTGAAGCCGTTGGGACCAATGTTCCGGCCGGCTGGACGCCCACCATGAAGATGGCAGTCGTCACTTCCGGGCCCGCAGCGCTCCATGACGCGCCGCCGTTTGAAGAGGTCAGCGCCTCGAAACCGGCCGGCACCGCGGGGTCCGCCGGCCTCGACCAGTACGTCGCCAAGCTGACGCTAGAGCTATTCTGGGATGAGAAGACTATCCAGTATTTCGTGTTGGCTTGAACGGTCGCAGAGGCCGTAAGAGGAATTATGATCCCGGAGTAGAAATACTGGAATGCTGTATTGAAGCTACCCGTCCCCAAATGAGATGACGTGTCAGGGCCGGTTCCGGAACCGTTGTCAGGATAGACCGTGGCTGTCAAGGTGCCACCTGACGCAGAGACGTAGATGGCGTTGACCGCCGCGCTCTGCGAGAGGATGAACGGTTGTGCGACAAGGTCACTCGCGCCTATGCTGCTTCCGATGGTGTTGTCGTATGGACTGCCCAAGGTCTCTTGTGAGGCGATAGCGGCAAATGCTAGGTCGGTCGGACCTTGTCCGAAGAACGACCAGCTCTTTCCGTTATCTTGACTGGCGAGCGCGAGGTTCCTGAAAGGGCTCACACACCTCTGGCAATCGTAACTGCTGTTTGATGCCGCAGGCGAACTCCAGACGATCCAATAGGGGGTGTTGGCGGTCACCCTAAAATTGACCTTTGCGTCGAGGAAGCCCACCAGCGGGATTGCCCCGCTGTCAAATGTTGCGGATGCGAGCGGACTCCCGGCGGGACTTGCGAACGCGGGTGAAGGCGCAGACTCGTTGCTGGCATAGAGCGATACTGTGACGGGGGTACCGCTGGGATAGTAACCTGATGTGGTTGGAGCACCCTGAGCGTTGGACATCTTCAGCATGATCTGGGTGATGATCTCATTGAAGCGAGGGACTATCCTCACACCTACCTCGTCGACGCCGCCTATCCCTCCATGGCCATTCTGCCCTGTGGTGGTTGTTCCGGCATAATCGAGGACCCTGTACTCTGAGAAGTCGGAGAGGGCAAGTTCCCCGAGCCAGTAAGACGCCGAGCCGCTCGGGCCGGCCTTGGCAGGGTTTACGGTCGACCCTCTGATCAGGATTGGGTAAGCTGACGTCGAGGCCGCATTCCCACTTTCTTGTATTGAGATAGAGTAGGTGTGTCCTGCGACCATGTTCACTGGACTCGGGAGTTGCAAAGGTATCAACCCCATCAGCCCGTGCGAGTTGTAGGCTTGAGAGGCCGGAGCGCTTCCTACGACCACATTTGCGGTCGTGTCAGTCAGGACGAACTGAGCGGAGTAAGGTGGTAGAAGATACTCCATGTCGGAGAGCCACGGGACTAAGCAGTTCACCTGGTAGCTCGACGACGCCACGAAGGTTCCGTTCCCCACATAACTGATGTCACCCGTCCGTCCAAACGGGAAGATTGTGAGGTCATTGTCGTCCGCGTCTTTGACCCAGACAACAGGCGACCCTCTGTTTCCGTAGTAACCTGGAGGCGGGATGTATCCTGCAGTAGCGTTGGTGTCGTTGAAGCTGTCATAGAAGTTGATGTAGATGAGGTAGTAGTTGGTCGAGCTGCTCAGAGGGCTGCTCACCACCAAGGTGTAGTATCCTTGCGGCAGAGGCTGCGCGAGTTCAAGGGGGACGAACTGTGTCCATCCTGCCGAACCCTCGGGCACCTGGCTGGGCGAGATACTCCCGGAAGCGCGCAATGTTCCAGTGCTGTCGTATAGATTGACCGTGATGGGAGCGGTCGGGCTTCCGACCTGCACCATGCATAGCGCCACCTGTATGCTCGATTCTGCGGCCGGAATCGAGAAGGTCATGCTGGCATAGGCGGTAGTCTGGAGCGGGAGGTCTACTCGGCCCGTCAGTTCATCTCCTGGAAGTCCACATGCCACTATTCCTCCGAAGATGAGCGGAATTTCGGTCGATGGAACGAAGGTGCTCGTCTAAATCACCCACTCGTAGGTGTTATGGTTGGGTCAACTCTACCTGGATCGCCAGATAGTTCGGCGAACCTGAGACGGAAACGACCCTTATTGCAATCGAATCCCCCGCAGACACGGCGGTCTTTGCGAGAGGTCCACCATCTTGCCAGGTCGCAGTCGAAGAAATCGCGAGATCACTGTGAAGGAGGTCTGCAGGACCATCGGAGGCGGTGACCACGCTTCCCGTTCCGACGTCTTGGTATGCCTTTACGGCCGTGACCGTGCAGGGGAACGGGGCCCTCCAGATAACGATCGTCTGAGGAGTCGGCGACAGGACGACACCGCCCTTGCTGAATATCTGGTTCTTCGATAGGTTGTAGTAAGACGTTCCGTCATCCAACCTCACCTGCAACGAGTCGGAACGGAAGTAAATCGAGCCTTCTCTATGGGGAGGGTCTGATGTCAGAGATGGAAGTTGAACGCCGTTCGCATCGAACGTCGGGTCGCTCGAACCTTGGGACGCCGGCTGAGCCGATTGGGATGTTCCGGTCGAACTCGAGGACTTGTGCGGAAGTCTCAGGAGGTCGACGCCGGCCGCAGAAGCCACGACGGCAGCACCCACAACACCCATCGTCAGGAACTTCCGTCTCTGCGCGCCCCTGACTTCGTCGGTCTCTTTGTCTCCATTGTTCAACGTAATCTCACCTAGGAACTAACACCAATCTTCCCGGGTGTTCCGAATGTCAACCCAGACCAGAATCCAGTTGCGAGCTTCTCGGCCGCTCTGGGGCAGCTGGTGTAACCGGGGCGAAAACAGGAGAAATCAAGGCCGGCATGGAGTCGTCTCATGGGTCTTTCACTCCCGAGCTGGGATTTGGTTGATTTAAGCGATGCGGAAGATCAGACCCCGATAAGCTGGCCCTACGCATGAAGGCCAAATGCGGAAGAGGTGCTTGCGCAGCCATCTCGTTCTTGGTCATTCTTGTCAGTTCGCACCTAAATCTCAGACTAGCCAACGCTGACTGCGCCCTTGCTAGGTACTCACCTTCTATCCATTAGAGAGGAGAGTCTGGTAGATTCTCTCCATCTGGATAGCAGCCAGATCCCAAGTGAACTTTGTCGCGACTTTCTCTCTGGCGGCCTCGCCGATTCTCTTGGCCAACAAAGGGTCATTCAAGAGATTGAGGAGGGATTTCGTTATTCCTTCAGGATTCTGGGGTGCTACCAGTATGCCGTCGACTCCGTCTTCGACGATTTCAGGAAGTGCAGAGATGTCGAACGCGACCACGGGCTTGCCGCATGCCATCTCCTCCACGACTGCGAGCCCAAATCCTTCCCGAACCGAGGGATGAACGCAAACCGTGGCGAGATTGATGATCGAGACCAACTCTTCTTCTGAAACGCCCGTCATGAATCTAACAGCCTGACCTACTCCCAGTTCTCCGGCTCTCTGGATCAGCGCATCCCTGTAATCCGGATCGTAGATGGCACCGATGTTGAGGTAAACGAGGTGGGGCCATTCCTTCAAGATTGCCGGGAGGGTCTCGATTACTCTCCATTGACCCTTCCTTCGTTGAACCGCTCCGATTGAGAGAATGAGGCCATCGCGGCTGCTCAATCCCTGATTGATTGACCTATCTTCGTCGGCACTGATGACCCGGAATACTCCTGTGTCCACCCCGTTATAGACAACCTCGACCTTGCTAGGGGGGACGTGGTGAGTTCTGATAACCTTCCTCTGCGTCTCCTTGCTCACAGCGATAATCCGATTACTCAAGTCCACTCCTGCCTGCCGCAGGAGACCTTGTCGAAGCGGGCGCAGGGATTCTGTATCATGGGAGTGAGTTACGACGATTCGGCCGAGAAGCTTTGAAAGAAGCACCGAAGGGAAGGCCGAGCTGGAGTGGACGTGAACCACGCGGCATCCCGTCTGCCTTATGACTCGATAGACGGCCTCGGCATTGTCTCTTGAGAAGTGGTCCAGAGTGTGGATTGTGAGGCATTTATTGATGCACTCCACGCCTCCGTCTAGGCCTCTACAGAGGTAGTCTACGGTGACGCCACGCCTCGACAAGGCCAGTGCTAGGCCGTAGGCGGCCACCCCTATCCCGGTAGGTCTATCCTGAGGGAGCGGTTTGTCTGCGACCATGCACACCCTCATCTTTCACTCTGCCTCGACAAGGTCTCCAAGCTCCCAGCTGTCTGCCTAAAGAAACTAACTGGGACATGCGATGGGCGCACCCGCTCGTCCTAGGACCTGCTGATAGCGATGAACTCCGTCGTTAAGGTGAATTCATTAAGCGTACTTATAGTACGTTGGCCGGGTCAGCAACGTGAACGCTTCGCAGAGGAGGAGAGCCACTGCGATGATCATAGCCTTCGCCCTAATCCTAGTCTTCTATCTCCCCGCGCAGTCTCACTCCGCCGTCTCAGGAAACCCCCTGTCTCTCGATGCGTCCAGTAGTACCGGATGCAACAGCTGTTCACGTCAGTCGATAGGGCTGCAGGTTACTCAAGGCGATCTCGTGGTCGTCCAGGTGGCTCTCAGCCCCGAGAGTGTTCTGTCACGCGGCGGGGGATACGGAATCCTGACCTCTCTGACGAGTGCGTGGCCAGGGATGTCATTTCAGCAGAGATACGCCTACACCACCAATCCCGAGAGCGGCGACGGCACCATGGTATGGGAAGATTACGCAATAGCGCCCGTATCCGGGACCACCACAATCACGGGTACGACCAACAGCTCCGAGTCATCGTGGGACATGATAGGGTACAGCGTGAAGGGAGCAAACACGACCGCCCCCTTCGACACTAGTCCGAGCATTCCAAGGTATGATTTCAACGACTGCAATTCCATCGACGGCTGCTCTTTGACGTTCTCCACGACGAGTACAGATACCTTCGTTATAGTTGGGATTGGCTCTGAATCGTGCGCGAGCGTAACCGCACCGGGCAATTTCACCCTCATCCAGTCGACCTGTTCAGCGTGGGTCACAGATGCGGTCGCCTATCATGTCTACTCCTCACCGCAGACGAACACGAATACGGGCAGCTGGGTCCTCAGTCCCGGCGAATCTGCGCTCTGGTTCGTCGATGCGATCCGGGGTTGTGTGGGCGCATGTCCGACGGCGACCTCGACGGCGGCTGTCGTTCAGCCGATTTCCATAGCCATGATCAATTCTGCGCCGAGCGCGAACGTTACGGTCAATGGGTGCTCTTCGAGCCCGTCGACCTTCCCCAGCGACGGCAAACCGCGCTCTGTTGTGATGCTTCCATCCTGCCTGTTCACCCTGTCATTCTCGAACTCGGGTGACATTCGGAATGGGTTCTCGGCCTCCGGGTCCTTCAACTCCACCTCACCGCCGCAATCCTCTTGCTCGACCGGAACGTGCTCCGGGGTCCAGCTCACGGCATATCAGCAGCTCCTCAACTCCTACGGAGCAAAACCAGTTAACCCGGGGACTTGGGACGCGGATCTCATCATCCATGTGTCTGGAACGCAGTTGGGCAGGACCGGCCAGACGGGATGCTCAATCTCAACCACAAAACTAGGAGGGGTCGCGAGTTGCACGGCTTGGTTCGATTATCGGTCGCAAGTGAATGTGGCGAGTCCTGTCGCGGTGTCCCAGACGGAGCAGTGGGCGCTATCGCAGGGGGGTAGCTTCAGCCAAGAGATCGGAGGTAATCAGGATACGGCGAGTTTCACCGACCAGTTTCAGATCAGTTTCATTGTAAGTCCTACAGGAGTTGGCGGCACAGATCCCTCAGGCTCTAAGGTCTGGGAAAGCTATGGATCCCTCCAAATCACCGCGACCCCGAACGACGGCTATCTTTTCAACATGTGGACGGCCAATGCGGGAGGGATTACCTTCGCCTTTCCTGGCAAAGCGTCCACGACAGTAACGATTCTCGGCGCCGGGAGTATCACGGCGACTTTCTCGGTGCCGGTAACCCAGCCCATAACACTCGCTCTTGCGGAGCAGCAAGGTACGCCCGACAACTTCACGCTCGCAGGTTGTTCTATCTCACCAACATCGCTCTCAGGTGACGGCAAGCCACACCCATTCACCGCACTGCCCTCGTGCCAGCTGACAGTAACGGTCGCTTCAGCCTCTCCGAATGTCAGGTATGGCTTCGATTCTGAGGAGTCTATCTTGAGCACGGTCTCGTTCACGACCTGTCAGGAGCAGACATGTCCAGCATTCTCCGTGACCTACTACGAACAGGTCGGCCAACAATTCTCGTACGTCATCGTTGGAGGTGCCGCGCCCTATGTCAAGGCTCCGGTCCTCAGCTATGTCACATTAGGGACGCCGACGACCTACACGGTGACTGGAAATCCCACGGTCCAGTGGCTCGACTTTGGAACGCCATGGTCACTGTCCAATCCGCTCTCGGGTTCTGGTGGGTCAGAGCGGTGGTTCGCATCAACTGGGGTCCTTGGAACGGCAACTCCAGGCGGCACACAAACCACGACCTATCAGAATCAGTATTCCATCCTGATTGTGGCGAGTCCTGTAGAGTGTGGGAGCACTATTCCATCCGGTGCCAACTGGGAGGACTCGGGTGACAACTTCCAGGTGGAGGGTTCCTCTGGCGTAGGCTGCTCTTTCTCGGGGTGGGATGTGGCTGGACTCATTAGTGTAGCCCAGCCAAGCCAACTCTCGACGGTCGTGTTCGCTGATTCCAACGGCACGCTGACGGCATCCTTCACCAAAAACATAGTACCGGCGCTCCCGACGACCACGCTTCTCGTCGCTGGAGTCGGCACGACTGCCGTATTGGCTGTCGGACTACTCGTTTTCAGGAGCAGGCACCTCAGATCCAGAATCCCGCATGAGTAACGGTCGGGCAAACCACTGACATGGGAGCTTGGGAGGACCTGAACCTACCAAGCATAGAAGAACTCCGCCTCTTTTATCGGAGATGGTTCCACCTTTCCTTTGTAGTTGAAGGTCTTGAGATATTCGAGGAGAGCCGCGCCTGAGTCGCTCCACCCAGGATGAGCCTCCCCTGCTATCTTAGGATGGAACCGATTCAGGCTCCTCGTCGCACCTTTCAAGATGCCAAGTTCAGTCCCTTCGGTGTCAAGTTTAAGAAAATCCAATTTGTCGATTTCAAGCCCTTCCAAGACGTCGTCTAGTTCTTTTATCTGCACCCGTTCGACGCCCAGTGGTTTCACATCATTTCTTTCCACCTTGATTGTTGAATCGAATACAGACTTGTTGTGGAGCCAGAGCTGTATCTCTCTCTCTTTCTCCCCAAGGCCGAAATTCAGGGCCAGTACGTTCTTCAGATCGTTCAGCCTCGTGTTCTTCACAAGGATTGAGTAACTCCTACGAGACGGTTCGAAGGCTATGACTCTCCCTGATTTCCCAACGAGCCCTGCTGACCTTAAGGTGAAGCAACCTATGTTTGCTCCTGCGTCAACCACTAGCTTCCCAGCTTCTGGCGCAAAGTATCTCTCGTACGGTCTTGAATCGAATATCTCGCTCGCCACCCAATGGTCATCTGTGCCGAACCGCAAGACAATCCGAGTATCCTGATCAACCGCAGAGGTATATCGGAAATGAACTTTCTTCGCAACGTACCTCAGATATTTGGTTCGCATAACGAACCTTTGAAAGGCGTTATCGGCCTTTCCGAATCTCATTTGCGCATCACCTCAATCTCGTCTGGGACTGGTTGCAGGACGGACTGTTTATTACCGTTGTGTGTTTTCTAGAGGCATCGCATGTGAAACGGGATACTTCTTCTTGCGTGAGAATATGAAAAATGGTTCGTGCCCTGAAGCGCGAGGCGGAATCAGTGAGAAATGTGAATTGGAATGTGGAAATCGCGTCATTGCTCAATCTAGAGTTTGGTCCTCCCTGGTCACTTTGAACCAATGTATTCTGTGGTACCCACCATCGGGAGCAAGAGATGCAAGATTGGTGGTGGGATCTTGTCGCGCGAGAGGTCTCATTTGGTTTCTACTGAGGGGGACTGCCGGCGAGTGATGTCACGCGGTGAAACAACTTGCTTGAGGATTGTTAATGATGTCCATGAATCTGAAGTTGAGGACCAATCATGAAGGTCCTCTTCATTACCCAAGAACCGTGGGGAGATCCTGAATATGGCGCTGAGGCAAGGGTTCACGGCCTCATCCAAGGTCTCAGCCAGGCGGGCGCACGAGTTGGAGTCCTGGTTCCGGCGGTCAAGTCCCTTCAAATGCAGCCTGGGCTCGAGCTTCAGAAATGCAGGTGGCTAAACGGACCCGAGTACAGCTATCCTCTGCACTTGAGCAGCGCGATGTCATATGGTCTTCGGTCATTGGCATCCATGCGGGACCTAAGAAAAACGATGGATTACGACGTCATCTACGTGCAGCAGCTATACACAGCGTGGTGTGGGTTTCTTCTCGGACTGAGTCTGAGACCCATCGTTCTCGACGAACATAATGTCGAGTGGGACATACTGAGACAGTACGATGCTGTGAAACCTTCAGAATGGGAACGGGTGAGGGCGTATGAGACTCTCTGCTGCAGAGCCTACAGTCATATCACAATACCCTCGACTGGCGACAAATCTCTACTTTGTGGGAGTCTCAGAGTGGCTCAGGATAAGGTCTCGGTAGTGCCGAACGGCGTCGATACCCGGCGATTTCGAAGGATTGAGGATAGGGGAACAGCAGTGAAGAGAGCACTTTCAATGCAAGACGCTAACATAATACTGTTCATGGGAAGCTACGGGTACATTCCGAATCGGGACGCCGCAAACACAATAATGAGTGAAATTTGCCCGAAGACTAGGAAACTAGATCCGAGATCAGTTTTTGTGTTCACTGGGAGGAGGACTGACAAGCTGAAGGTGCCTCCAGGTCGTGGGATTGCTGTACTCGGTGTCGTTGAGAATGTGGTTGATTATATCAACGCGGCTTCGATTTGTATAGCACCACTAAGGTTCGGATCCGGTACCCGCTTGAAGATCCTCGAATGGATGGCTTGTGAGAGACCCATAATCGCGAGCAAGAAGGCGGCCGAAGGTCTGGATGTCGAAGATGGAAGGAACATCATCATTGAAGACGACTTTAGTAAGTATCCCGAATTGATAGCGAAGCTGAACAGTAACCCTGAACTATGCGAATCGTTAGGTAGGAATGCACGCAAGCTAGTGATTGAACAGCATGACTGGCGGGTCGTGGGGAAGGAATTGGCGAGGGTGCTCAGGAACGTCTAGAATCCGAACAGCGTGCACTTCGAAGTTCAGCACCAGTGGTGTCTACCAAGATTCATGCAAAAGGGAGGTCGCGCCGGAATCCTCGAGGCTGCGATGAGTCGGATGCCCGTGACCGAGGTATCAGAGAGGCGGAAAACCCCCTAGCCCTTGAAGTGGGAATTTCCTTCTCCGGGGATTACAGCAATTCATGGGAATGAGCGGCAGGCGATTAAGCTTGGCTCTTGCTTCCTCTTGCTTCTTGCCTCTACACCTGTCCGTAGCCAGTAGAGAGGTCCATCATCTGGGAAAAAGATTCGTCAGAATTCCAAGCGACCCTCGTAGGATTGAATCAGGAAACCGAAACGCGTGCTTGGAAGCCTGCCGACGTAGCCCGGCAGAAAGGGTTTATCAGTTTGGAATCGGCGAGATGGATTCGCAAGGTCATGGTGGACTATTCGATATGCATGCTGTGCTACAACGATGCAGAACGGCTGAAAGAAAGTCTTGACAGCGTCCTTGCGCTCTCCGATCTCGTTTCGATTGAAGTCATTGTGGTAGACAATCTGAGCAACGATGGGTCCATGGAGATACTTCATGATTATCAACAGAGAGGGCTGATTAGCTGCATCGAAAGGAGGTGTACGCGAGGAAGAGGCAGGCAGATTGCTCTGGAGGCGAGTCGCGGTAAGTACATACTTGCACACGTTGATTGTGATGATGTGTTTTCCGCCCCCGGGATAAGAGACCTCCTACTCAGGTATCACCGAGATTACGAGGGGATGATACTCGCGACAAAGAGAACGGCCGTCGACGAGCGGTCAAACATAACGATTGGACCGGCCGACTTGCTTCGAAGCCTCGGCTGGCGAGACGTCAATTGGTTCGAGGATTGGGACATTTGGAACAGGGCGAGGGCCCTCGGGAAGTACAGATTTCTTGAGTATCCCGAATCCATTCCGCCCCACAAGTTCGTTAAGGTGAGGGTATCCAGAAGAAAGGGGCTATGGAGTCGAAACGTGATGACTTTCGGCCGGTATAGGGATATGTACCGAATCGGGCGATTGGTCTTCCCCAAGGGGGACGCTCCCCTCGGTCAAAGGTTGCTCTTCAACCTCGCCCGCGCAGATGTTCTGTTGCGGCACTCTAAGCTTGATCCGGTCCCCGATCCTTCGTTTGACTCGAACAGGACCTAACCTGGCAGTCAGGTCGGACATGACCCGATGCCATCGAGTCGTCTTTTTGGTAGGAAATGGGAACCACCCATGGCAAGTGGCATCGGCCCTAACCGAAGCGCCAGAATACTACGTAGCCTAGATGTTGGTTGTCTCTTGTTTTCTCGGTCCGTGCCTTCTTCTTCTAAGAGCCAGAAACGCGAAGGTTGCTACCTCTATGGCGATAAGAGCTTCAAATAATGTGATTAAGGTCTGCTGTGGAAGTACGCTGGGAGTCGATGCCGGCGCAGCGTAGTAGAGGAAGCGCAGAGTATCAAGGCCTGTTGACTGGTACTTGATGAACAAGGTATCTGTACCACTGTCAAAGTACCACCCCGAAGTAGCGTTGTAGAGTTGAGCCTGAGACTGAGTCTGTGGAAGGCTCGTCCTGTCGTTGAGGAGGATTCGGCTCACGGAGTTGTTTGTTGAGATTGAGACAAGAACCGACTGATTAAGGGTCCCGGTAATGGAGTAGAGGGACTGATCCGGGTAGGCAAACTGGGTTTGCACCACGGCCGAGGAGTAACCTATCAGCGGTTCATTCCTCGGTGTGACGACGACCCCAATGAGGGTCCCGGCCGGGACCATAGTCCTGATAGTTACATTCGAACCCACTCCCACAGTCGTTCCGAGACCTGGTATCTCAATTGCCTTCCAGGAGAAGGGAACGCCATAGTAAGTTCCGTTTAAGTCGAGTGTGAAGTTGGACGGCGACGTGGCAGGGTTGTAAACCCACACAACGAGTGGATGGCCGTAAGTCCCTTCAATCGTGTACGTGTCACCCGAACCAGCTTGAAGATCGGGAAGTTCGTACCAAAATGGTGTCTGAGCCCCAACTGCGCTGGCGAGGATGTTCGATATGACCGCGGTCTGAGCACTGATTTGGATGAAGGATGAGGTCGCAAAGCCGATGGAAATCACCTTTCCGAGACCAATCACGCGAGCTGAAATGGACAAGTCGGAAGATCGCACATTCACGCTCGTGTTGGTGGTCTCCTCTTGGAAGGACTCTTCCGCGTATGTGGTATGGGCGAGAGCTGTCTGTAGGAATGAAGAAGAATTCAGGATGGATGTTCCGGATGCATTAGCCCTGTTGGGGATGGCGAGCGTACTCAGGTTGGCAATCGGAGGGTCTGTTGTTAGGAGTTCACCCCCCTCCAGCACGTATCGCCCTAGCTGCGCGGCAACTGCAGCGGAGACTTGTTCGTTGCTCGAAGAGACCCAGAGAATGGCCCCGAACGAAGATAAGTTGGACCCTATCTGAAGATTAGGATTGTCGGTGGAGTTGAGATAAGTCGTGTCGAATGCATTCGACAGATAGTTCGCAAGGTTGGCAGCTTGGTTGTCTCCGATAACTAGTATGTCGCCTGATGTGCTTAGTCCAAAGACGTTCCCTGCGTAGGGTACGTAGCTAAGCTGTTTGGCCAGGTCAGATACGCCGTTGGAACTGCACCTCTGCAGCAGGGACAGAGGTGCATAGGTGAATTGAGCGCCCCCCGAAGCCACGGAGGATTCCTCCTGACTCAAGAAATCTTGGCATGTCAGAGTGGAATTCGCAGACGGCAGGATTATGAGATGTTGCAAGTTGAGTTGGCTCACGACGTTTGTCTGCGCGGTGGTGTAGAACTCGAATCCTCTACCAGTGAGATTGGACAGCCATTGCGCGACTCCATTGAACGTCGATAACTCGGACGATTGTATGTAGGCATTCCATCCCTGCAAGGGGCCACTAGAGACTGAGAAATCGTGGTTTGTGGAAAGGTCGCTGAACAGGACCTGAGTGTTGTATTGTGGGGGCTGTGTCGGAGGTGTCTCTAGGAGATACTCCGATATCAGCGTCGTAGTGTTTCCAAGCACCTTCCACGTGAGGCCGTTGTCATCTGAAACCACGTCGCTCGAATTGGAAGGCACGCTTGGCGCGCCCTCCAGATAGATTAGGGAACCTACCTGATAGTCCCCTCCAATAGGGCGTATCACGATCCAGTACTCCTGACCTTTTTGTAGATGGGCCACTGACGAGAATTGAACAAACTCAGGGCCGTAGTCAAGAGTGATGTTGCCTGCATCGTACACTCCGGAACCGAGAGGAGACACCGCTGGTTTGCCACCGGCACCTGTCGGATTTATCGAGACAAGCAGGTGCGGCCCTGGCGTAAGAGGACCAATGTAGACTCCCTCTACAGTAGTGTTAGATGAGGCGACAAATGGCTGTGCGAATAGGCTATCAGGTGTTAGAGAGGCCCCTGTAGAGCCGGCGACAAATGTTCCGATGGTCTCCTTCGAGAGGGCTATGGTGAATGCGAATTCCGTAGGTCCCTCCGACGGAATACTCCAGGACGCTCCACCGTTTCCTGAGACAAGCACCAGAAACTCGAAGGGGCTGGTCAGGCGGCCAAAGGTGAAGCGCTCGGTGGAGCTTGCCGAGAAGACAATCCAGTAATCCTTCCCTCCAGTCACTGAGGCATCGAACCCCGTAACGTTCAGGAGCCCGTTTTGCGGTACGCTGGCCGCCGGGACGCTCACCTGCTGTTGGACTGGACCTTCCGGCGCTGACCCATCAGGTTTGCTTCCCCAAATCTGGACGGAGAATGTCCCAGAGCTGTAGTTCCTAGAAGCTGCCGAGGTGCTATACATGAGAATCTGCACCGATTTCAGGGTTTCATTCGTGCTGGGCGAGAACCTGACGGCATTCATTCCGCCTGTTGTGACGGCATCATTGCCAGTGCTTGTCATCCCTCCCCAGTTCCGAAGCCCTTGAGTCCAGTCGACGTTAGCCAATTGAAAAAGTAAGGTCTGAGTTTGGTTCTGGAATCCAGCTTGAGGTGGATTCACAATCTCGTATCTCATCACAGTCGTCCAAGTGACGGACGGATCAGACACTGTGAGCAGGTACTTGTGGCCGGGCACCGTTGTCACGTTGCTGTTGAGAGGTATCGGAATCCAGTTCTCTAGGCCCTGGGTAACCGTCTGACTCAGCAGCCCGGTCGCGACCGTCTTGTCGCCATCGTTCTGGTCTGAGATTGTCACGGTAGCGTTCGCGGTGTTATACGCGCGATCGGAGAGAAACAGGAATACGGTATTGAAAGTGAATGTGTGTGTTGCTGTAATCACTTGTGCAGGAGCGCCGATTCCCGCTTCCTCATAGGGGTAGATTGCAAGGTTCTGGCCTGCCTGGTTCATTAGCCACAGTATTGTGGAGGCCTTCTGGAATCCAGGACCGATTGCGGCTTGTGCCGCCAAGGCAGTTGCATTATTAATTGAATAGTCCTTCAAGTAGAAGGTGTAGTAGTCGCTTCTGTCGCTCGAAGGACTCGAGAAGACGACCCAGTACCAGCCCGCTGAAAAGTTCCCACTTGTGCGCATCCCGGTCTGCCACCCTATGGAATTCGTAAACAATGAGGCGCTCATGTTCACGTTCGCAAGTTTATCGCCGGAGTCCAGGAGACCGTTCTTGTCTCCGAATATTGTCGCGCTTAACTTGCCTGGGCTTCCCACCTCGTCACCATACCAAGACATCTGAAGCACTGATGACGCTGTGGGAATCTCGAACCGCATCTCCACGTAGCTGGGCGCACTGCTGCCTCCGTATACTTGGTAGGCCGTTGATGTCATCCACATTCCAGAGGATAACACAATCCCGGGCTGGACGTTTCGATATTCGCTCCAGAGGGCGTCGAGCTTCCCGTCTGGGAGGTACCCAGTCCCGTTTACGTCGGCGTTGTAGTACGGCGAGTTGACGAAGCTGCTGATCGAGACGTTCGAGTAACCGACGATGGGCACGGATCCGCCTTGAGCGTAGTACGGGTTGCTCTGGGAGGAGCCCGTCCCAAGGCCGACCCAGCTGGGATACATCCCGTAGTAGGAGTAGAGAATGGTCAGGTCGCTCTCGAGGTAACGGGCTACCTCTGGATTGTCCAAAGACACGAATTGTGCGCGCGTTCCGTTGGAGTAGTATGTGGCCACGGTGGGATCTATGCTGATGAGGCTGTCGACCCACGGAGATCCAAACCCCGCTGAGGTAAGTTGCCCCACATACAGCACGTTGGTTAGGCCCATCACATCGCTGGCCGTGAACCAGTTGTTGACCCAAGTTTGGTATGGCGGGCTGCCCGCCGTGAAGTTCTGCCACCCGATGTCGAGCAGGACCTCTCTCACGTTCAGGGAGAGAAACACCGTCTGTATCACCTGCTCAAACGCGCTGACGCTCACGCTGCCGCCAGTCAGAGCCTCCAGGGAACTCAGGGTCACCCTGTCGTCCGCCGCGAGAGCTGCGAAGCCGTGGTCGGCGTATTGAGAGGAATCTGCGGCGCTCGCCTGGGCCTGCGCGATGGAGACGAAAGGACTGCCAACTAGAAGGAGTAGTATCAATGGGAGTGCCACATAGGAGAAATCTGAGAGTGACCTATTCCCGCTTCGCAATCGCATCCTTCTCATCTCAGGGGATTAATCAAGGGGCCGGCTCACCCGTGTCACAATCCGGGAGATATGGTCCATCGAGTCAATACCATCCTAGTGTCCCATCCTTCTTCGCTCTGTTAAGACCCCAGCGATAGATGTACAGCGAGATGGGGATAAGGACGAGTGCGTAGGCCAGAGTGGCGAGAAACGCTTCCGCGATTCCCGGGTCGAGGAGCGAGCCTGCTTCGAGGCTCGAGAGCCTCACGATGTGGTAAATCCAGGTCTGAGGAAGAATCCACGAAACCGTCGAGAGGCCCGGAATGTAGTTGTTCAGCTGTGACACAGGGTACGTCATTCCTGAGAGCAGGGACGCGGCCATCGCCAATCCCCATGTGATCGGGTCCGTAACCTTCGTCACTATCCTTATCCCGGTTGAGATCATCGCCAGACAGAAGACGATCAGGCCAGAAATCACTATCGCTAAGGCCAGTGAGATGAAGTTGACGACGAGGACGGCCTTGAAGACGTAGATGCCAAGGTAAAGCTGAGGTATGAAGAGTATCACTGAAAGGATGTAGGTCCAGAGCGTGCTCCCGAGGATGAATGTTGGCGTCTTGATTCCAGTCATGAGTATTGTCTCCAAGGTCCAAGGGTTCAGCTGCTTTTGGACCCCGGTCCCAAGAGGGAGAATCAGGTTGGTCACCAGGATCCCGACGATCAGAAACGACACATAGTCGGTGTGGTACTCGGGGACCAAGATGTTCCTATAGTCCGCGTTTACGCCCCACGCGGCGATACCGACGATGGAAGACGCCACCGTCGTAAGGATCTGACTCTTGTACGTGGACCAGTTGTATATGTCCCTCTTCGTCAGCGCCCAGACCTTTGAGAGTTCGACGGGCGACTGCATTAGGACTTGTCCCCCCGCGTGAGTCTTATGAAAGCCTCCTCCAGACTGGGTTGGGACGCCTCGACCCCCACTATCCTAAGCCCGAGAGTGGAGAGGGTCTCGAAGATCTTGTTGTAATCCACGTCCCGAGTGGCCTCGAGCTCGAGCCTGATGTTGGTCGTCTCGGGGTCCTTCTTCATACCAAACCGCGTCACTCCGTTGATATGTGAGATCCTCCCAAATCCTTCTTCTTGGCTCGGCAGTCCGTTTCCAGAGAGCGTGATCGTCATGTTCACCTTCTCGGCGATGGCGTTCCTTATTTCAGAGGGGGTTCCTTTCGCTATGATGTGCCCCTTGTTCAGGACGCCTATTGTGTCACACACCTGCTGCGCCTCGGTAAGGTTGTGCGTCGCCCAGATGAGCGTCTTTCCCCGCTCGCGCACGAGTACGTTCTTCAGGAATCCTCTGAAGTCAGCCGCCGAGGCGGGGTCGAGGCCGGAGGTCGGTTCGTCGAACAGGAGGACAGACGCGTCAGTGAGCAGCGCTCTGCCGACGAGCAGTTTTCGTGTCATTCCAGTTGAGTACTTCTGGAACATCTGATCCGCGGCATCGGTGAGCTGGCAGAACTCTAGAAGCTCGTCGATCCGTCGATCTGCCGTCTCGCTGGGAATCCCGTACAGCGTCGCGTAGAACTGCAGGTTCTGCCTTCCGCTCAGCCGTCTTTCAAATCCCCACCCCTCGGCGAGGACGGCTTGAAGCTTCTTCAGAACAGCCCTGGGCTGTTTCACCACATCCGTCCCGAACACCAGGGCCTGGCCTGAATCGGGCAGGATGAGGGTCGAGAGTATTTTGATCAGGGTAGTCTTTCCCGCGCCGTTCGGTCCAAGGAGACCGAACACCTTACCAGGAGCTATCGTGAAGTTGACCTTGTCCAACGCGGTCATCTGGCGGTCCTTCTTCCCTCGAAGCACCGAGAGGTAGGTCCGAAACTCCATCGCGGTGGTTATCTTCCTCACCCGCACGTCGTAGTGCTTGGTGATGTCGATGACCTGTAGCGCTGGGACTTCCAAAGTAGCAGTCATCGAATAGCAGAACCTGGTGTGGCCGTAAAATGCTGGGTTTTCAACCTTTTCGCCGCTGGACAGGGGAGGTTCAGGGGATTCATCTGGAGTAGGACTCCAGCAGGACGTCCGTCGCTCTGTCCCAACTGAAGCGGGACATCGCTCTCTGAAGCGCGGCGGCACCCATCGAGCGGGCCGCCTCCGGGTCTGTCAATATGGTCGCCATCGCCCTGGCCAGTGCTTTAGGGTCTCCCGGCGGGACCAGCAGTCCGTTCTCGCCCTGTCTCACTATCTCAGGGATTCCTCCGTGGAGGGTCCCGATCAGGGGTTTGGCGTGCATGGACGCCTCGATTAGCGCGAGGCCGAGACCCTCGTTGGCCGGATCGGAGGCGACGTCCTTTGACGGGAGGACGAATATGGTGCTGCGTTCATACTCCTGATCCAGCCTGGGACCGGTCAGCGTTCCCTTGAACTCCACTGAGTCCTGGAGACCCAACTCTTCCCTCAGCTTGACCAGATCCCCCATCTCCGGGCCGTCCCCCACTATGGAGAGCCTGACCTCGGGCAGGAGCGATTTCACAATCGCGAACGCCTTCAGGAGGTCGTCCACCCCTTTCCTCGCGACCAGTCGTCCCACGAAGAGAACCATTGGTGGAGAACGAATGTCCCGTGGTCCTGTTCTAGGGGGTTCCTCTGCCGCCCCGAGCAGGACATGCACCTTTGGCCTGAGCTCCTTCGGGAGCAGAGACCTTGTCGCCGTCGAATTCACGTCGATAGAATCAGCGAGGACCGTCGAGAAGCGAAAGAGCACACGGGGTACAACGCCTGTGAACTCGAAGTCCTCACGTCCGAACAGGCTTATCACGGGTTTCGCCCCCGCCAGCTTGGCGACGACGAGCGCGTAGACCCCAAGCACGGTCGAGGATCCCGTGAACACGTGTACCACATCAGCTCTCGAGTCGATGACGCTCTTCGTCACGAGTTTGACGCTGTAAGGTAGACGTCGCATCCCTCCCGGGCAAGGGACGATCTCCGCACCGAGAGTCACGCCCCGCACCACCGGGATGCGCCCGGCAACGAGGACCCGGATCCGGATCCCTCGTCTCGACAGCCTGTCGATGTACTTCGATATCCTCGTCTGGATGCCACCGACCTCCGGCGGGAAGTGATAGGTCAGGTAGACCACGGAGCGAACTGCGGGTATCGGAATCCACCTGGTCCTCGATCTATGCAGTTTGCGACGGGGCGATCATCTGACTCGATCCGTCTTCCCTCTCGACGACGACACCCGCGCGCGATGGCGAGCAGACGACCTCACCGGACTCCAGCCTGGGATCAATCTGGGCGCTCGCCCTGAGCTGCCACCAGTTGGCGCACTCTCGAGCCGTAGCGACCCAGTACCCTTCCCTCTTGGCGGTCTCGAGGAGCCCCTTGAAGGTCCCGTAGACGCTTGGAAATGTCTCGCGGTTGAGGTACGTGTTGTGGAAGTTCGCGACAAGGACACCATGATACGCCTCGACTGCCCTTCTCGTCTTCTCCAGTGTCTCGAGCTGCTCTCGCGCACCCTGGGCCTTGTGGAGCGAGGTCCAGTCCATGTAGCCGGTCGGCAACTCAAGGATGGGGATTCTCGACTGCTGGGAGAAGGGGTGGTAGGGGAAGCAGATGCCCGCTCTGAATCCGAAGAATCGGTTGAAGTAGAAGGTAGCGTCGTACTCCAGCCCGGCGGCGGCTTCTATCTCCCACGTGTGTGGGGGCTCGAACTTGAGGATGTGGTAGCGCAGGCCCCTCGGGTCGAGCCCGATCCGCTTCCGGAAGAGCGCGAGCTCATCCCTTAGCGATTCGGGGTCCCTATAGGAGGTCTCTGCGCCGTGCAGAGCCAGTTCGAAGGACTGCTTCTTGAGGATGTCAGCGCTCTGCTCCAGCAGGTCCTTGCCGCCGTAGGACATCTGGAAGAAGAAGGTGGACTTGAAACCGTATTCCTGCTCCAGGGCGGCCGTCTCCGGGATGTTCCAGCCGTAGTCCTTCTTCCTGACCAGAGAGTCGAAGGCCAGGCGCAGCAACCTGAAGGGGTTCGCCGACTGCTTCACCACCTGCTTGTGGAACGGCGAGTAGTCGAACCAGTCGATGTCGTGGGTGAGGACGCAGCAGGCCTTTGCCGAACCGGGCCAGTACCACTTGCGGACGAGCGGGAGTTTCAGGGAGAAGAGGCGTTCCCTCACGGCTGAGAGGAGCTTCTCCTCCTCCGCGTTTACGGCCAGATCGAAGTTGTCTCGTCTGTCTATCACCCCTCCTCCCAGCAATGAAAGCACGAGATCGAACGCGACAATCTTCTCGGCTATGAGTACATCAGACTCCGAGTTGCACGACCGGAGAGCGAGGGCGTAGGCCTCCTCCGAGTACCTGGATATCAGGACAATCGGATACTTTCGAGGTTCGCCCTCTCGATCCACTTGACGGTATGGCACCCCATGGTGGTCGAGCATCTCGAACAACACCTCGTCGTAGATGGAGCTTTGCGGGACGACGCCGATGGTCAGGTCCATTTCTATCTCAGGGCCCCCAGAGAGACCTCATGGTATGGTCGACGATCCTGAACAGCTCAAAGCCCCCTCGCGTACTGCACGTACTCTCTCAGACCGACCTCGAGAGAGACGCTCGGCTCGTATCCTATGACCTCCTTCGCCCTGCTATTGTCGGAGACGAGCCTCCTGATGTCCCCCGGTTTCGGTTCGGCGTAGACGAGCGGGGCCTCGTACCCGCACGCCTTCATGACCATGATCGCCAGGGCCTCGATACTCACCTCGTCACCTCCTCCGCCGATGTTCATGATCTGACCGGCAGAGCGAGTGCTCCCGTAGGCGAGCAGGTTCGCTGCCACGACGTCCCTCACGTTCAGGAAGTCGCGCGTCTGCTTCCCGTCTCCGAAAATCCTCAGCGGCTGCTTCCGAAGGGCCCTCGAGACGAAGATCGGGATCACACCCATCTCTTCGTTGACGGTCTGCCTCGGTCCGTAGACGTTGAAGTATCTGAGCGCGACCACGTCCAACCCGTAGTTCCTGAAGTACATCGAGCAGTACAGCTCGGAGGTGAGCTTGCTCACGCCGTAGGGTGAGATGGGGTTGAGCGGATGGTCCTCCGAGATCGGTATCTTGGTCGGATTGCCGTAGACGCTCCCGGACGACGCGTGCACGAACTTCACGTCGTGCTTCCTCGCGTACTCAAGGAGCCGTATCGCTCCGCCGGCGTTCACCATCATGTCCGTCACGGGGTCGACGAACGACGGGAGGAGGGCCCTCGCTGCCTCGTTGAAGACTCCGTCGAGCTTGCCCAAGGAATCGAAGTCGAAGGTCCGCACGTCTCCCTGCACTAGTTCGAGGGGACCTTTCGAGCCCGAAAGGTTGGCGCTCTTCCCGTTCGAGAGGTCGTCTAGGACGACCACCTGACCTCCGAGAGCGAGGAGTCCCTCGGCGATGTGCGAGCCGATGAACCCGGCTCCGCCGACGACCAAGAACCTCCTCCCTCGGAACGCCTCGGAGGATTCTGAGGGCATCTACGCCGCGACCTCCCGATACAGGGATGTGAGCTTGTCGATCATGGAGTCGAGGGAGTAACGCTCCTCCACGGCGCGCCTGGCGTTCTCTTCCAGGGTCTTGAGATACGCCGAATCGGTGGCAAGCCTTCCAAGCTCGGCCGCCAGGAACTTGCCGTCCTCCGGCTGCATCAGGATCCCGACGCCATCCGCGAGCACGTCAGGGATGCCACCGGGCACGTTGGTCGATATGACCGCCTTCCCGCAGCTCAGGCCCTCCAGCACCGTGCAAGATATCGGACCTCCGACGTTCGATGGTAGGACCACTATGTCTGAGCTCCCGTAGAGCTCGAGCAGTCTGGCGTCGTCCCTTACCGGTCCCTTGAACTGCACCGCGCCGTCCAGGTTCAGGTCCTGCACGTACTTCTTGTACTCTTGAGCCCTGGGCCCGCTGCCGACGAGCACGAGACGCATCTCCGGCACCTTGCCATGGGCAGCCGTGAAGGCGTTGAGCAGGCAGGTGACTCCTTTGATCTCGGAGAGCGCCCCCACGAAGAGGACTTGTGGCGCTCCCCCTCTCTTCGGAGGCACCCAGAACTTCTCCTGGTCGACGCCCGTGTGCACAATCCGAACCTTGTCCTTGATCTGGGGACCATAGATTCTGAGCATATAGTCCTTCACCCCCTTGGACTGTGCTATGACGATGTCGCAGTGGTTCAGGACGTACCTCTCGAAAATCGTGATGAAAGTTATCTCGCGCTGGCTCTTCCACCACAGGTTCCTGGGCCAGAGCAGCTCCGTCCCGTGTGTCGTTACGATGATTGGGACGCCGAACATGTACTTGCAGGGAAGCGCGGCCAAACCGGCAGCGAAACCGTGGACATGGATGACGCTGAACCGTTCCTTCCTCTGAAGCCCTATGATCATCATCATCTGCTCGAACATGAGCCTGACCTTGTTGAGGAACGTACCACCGCGGAAAGAGTAGGACGAACGCCTGATGTTGATGCCCTCGAACGCCTCCTCCTGCTTGGAGCCTGCTATCCCTCTCGTCACGAGGTAGACGTCGTTCCCTCGCTGCGCGAGCTTTCGCGCATGGTCATAGACGCACCTCGTCGATCCGTCAATCTTGGGATAGAACGACGAGGAGACGAGCAGGACCTTCAACCCAGGAGCCCCTCCGATGGATTCATCTGACCAAGACCTCTCCATAGATTGAATCTATTCTTCGGGCGACGGCCTTCCACGTGAAATCGCGGACGACCTTTTGCCTTCCGAGCCTCCCCATCCGGCGCGCCAACCCTTCATCCTGGAGAACCGTCACTATCGCCCTTGCCAAGTCGGCCGGATCGGCGAAGTTCACCAGGTAGCCGTTGACTCCATCCTCGATCGAGTCCTGGGTGCCACCCATCCGCGAGGAGATGGCCGGCCTCTCGCAAGCCATCGCCTCTATCAGGACCTTGGGGAACGCTTCGTAGTATGAAGGGAGGACGAGCACGCTCGACATTGAGTAGTAGTTCGGGAGCCTCTCGTTAGGGACGCGGTCCAGGAGCATGACCTTCCCGACGAGGTCGTTCTGCTCAATGAGCCCGTTCAGGTACGACCAGTAGTCCATCTTCGGGAGCCAGGAGGGGACTCCGCCCACGCAGACCAGCACCGAGTTCGGGACCTCCTTCGTGACGGTCTTCATCGCCCGAATCAGGAAGGGTATGCCCTTCCTCAGGCCGAAGTGTCCCACGTACAGCACTACCTTCTTCCCTTCTACCGCAGACTTCTCGGGGAATTCGGGGTTCTCAATCGGCCTGAACAGCTCCGAGTCGACCCCGTTGTAGACGAGCCTGATCTTGTCGTCGGAGATCCCGTACCGCCGGCTGAGGTCGGACTTCACGGACGTGCTCACGGCCGCAATCCTGTCCGCCGCGGACCAGAGCGCCTTCTCCCTGATGAACGAGGTCGTCACCCCCCAGCGCGAGTATCCGACCCTTATGCCTCCGAAGGAGAGTACCACAGGGGTGGCCACCGAGTAGGTCGTCCCGTGAACGTGTGAGACTATCGGAGCGCTCATGGTCCGCTTGGTAGCGGCCAGAAAGGCGCCGGTCGTGGAGTGTGTGTGCACGACACTCGGCGAACCGTTCATCGTCAGCTCACGAAGCTTGGTCAGGGCGTTCAGCGTGAACGGGTTTCCCACTCGGTGCACTATGACGCCATCGTCCGTCTCGAGTGCTGGTTCGGCCGAGCGCCTCCGCGCTATCACGTGCACTTCGTGCCCGTTCATGGCCTGGACCTTGGAGAGGTTGTAGTAGACCGGCTGGAGGCCGTACGACGCCCTCGCGCCGCCCGCGTACTCCGGGACGATGCGGACGACCCGGGCGGTCGAGATGGTGCGAATCTCTGGAGGCTCTAGATATTGTTCCAAGCTATCTCCCTCCCTTCGATCTTCCTGACAAGAATCATGACTAGGGCGACCGAGTATCCCATCGCCATGGAGAAGTTGCGCGTCATCACGAATACGGGATATCCGAGGAAGTTCCTCTTCCTCTCTACCAGCGGCCAGGCGATCCTCATGACTTTCAGCGTACTTGCGACGAAGAGGAGCACGACGAAGAGGATGACTAGGCCACCCAACAGCGGTGATCGTATCAAGAGAATGACCCCAAGGACAGCAACCCAGAATGGGCCCATGGTCTTGAGGATATCAAGCATCCGGCGGTGTTTTATGGAATAGAGGATCCTCGTCCTGCCACGGGTGAACCACTTCTTGGCGAGCTCGGGCGTCGTCTGGTCCCTCCTGTGCCGCCAGTTGACTCCTGGCACCCATGCCACCGCGTAGTGGGCGCTCTCGAGCCTATCGAACAGGTCCTTGTCCTCTCCCTGGAAGAGCTTCTCGTCGAACCCGCCCAGCTTCATCAGGACCTCCCTCCGGTAGACCCACGCGTAGAACGGCTTGATCTTCCCCTGGTTCAGCAGCCTATGTTGAACCTTGTTCTCGATGTCTATGCACTCGGTGGCGAGCGTCGATCGGGTTATCAGCGGCGCGCCCGTAAGACAGACCGCGCCGGCCTCCGGCTCCGAGTCCAGGCGTTCCACCGCCCTCTGCAGGTACGACTCGTCATAGACGCAGTCTGACTCGGCGAAGAAAACGATCTGCCCCCTGGCTTTCTCAACTCCCGCGTTTCTCGCGTGAGACGCCCCACCGTGGTTCGTCTCCACGATGGTTACGTCCTTCCGGCCAGTTGAGAGCTCCCGAGCGACTTCACGGGTTCCGTCGGTAGACCCGTCATCCACCAAGATTATCTCCCTGTCCTGATACGATTGCCTGTCTAGCTCTGCCAGGACGCCGGCGACCTCACCCGCAGAGTTGTAGAGGGGCAGTACTATCGAGACCTTTGGGATGTCATTCAGCTCCATGATCTCCCGTTGTTGTGGAATCATCTATGGTCGACCCGCTGTCCTAGTTCGCCGGTGTTCCGTCAGAACTTATCACAGCCTCGAAGATGCCGCCCAGCTGCTCAGCCACGATGCTCCAGGAGTAGTTGGCGATTACAGACTGCCTTCCGGCAGCTCCTACTTTCTCTGCCGCCGGCCTGTCCCCGAGTACCCTGAGGATAGAAGAACATAGGGCCTTCGAGTCCCCTGGGGGTATTAGGTACCCTGTTACCCCGTCCTGAATGGGATCGGAGATCGGCTTCACATCTGTGGTTATCACCGGCTTGCCGACCGCCATGTACTCGAACACCTTCAGGGGCGACCCGAGACCGTGTCTGCGGACCTGCTCGGTCGACTCAATCCTTTCGGGGTTATAGGGCGCCACCAGCACGTCGCTTGCGTTCATGTACCTCGGGACCTGTTCGTACTGGATGGGGCCCGTGAAGATGAACGCGCTCGAGACACCGGCTGCTGTTACCTTCTCCTGGGTCTCCCTGTAGTATGGTCCGACCATAAGGAACTTTACGTCGCCCCTAGAGTGCAAGATCTCCTGTGCCGCCTCGATCAGCTCACTCAGGCCATGCCATTCCTGGAAAGTCCCGACATATCCGACGACAGGCGAGTCACCGAGGGAGTACCTCGCCCTGACCTCCTCGCCGGAGGCCGGATCTGGCCTGAACGTCTCTGTGTCGACGGCGCCCGTCACGAGTACGACCTTGGAGGCTTGTTCTTTGTCCTCAAACATGCCCCTCGAGTAAGCGATTATCTTTCTGGACCGACTCAACTGAAGCCCCGTGACACGGTTCCCTATCACCTCGAGGACAAGGGGCCTTCCGGTCAGCACGCTCGCTATCGCCCCCGCGCCGAAGGACGTCTCCCTCTCGAAGATCAGGTCGATTGTGCTCTCCTTGACGACGCGCGCAACTTCCATCGCTATGTAGATCGGAAAGACCGTCCTGAGGTACACCTCGTAGGATTTCCACAACAACGTCGAGGTGTTACCGCGATACGAGCCCCGCGCCCGGGTGTCTGAGAAGCTCGATCTCCTCGATGAGAAGAAGATGCCCCGCTGGAACCGATGGATGATGATTCCGTCGAGCATCTCGAGCCTCGGCTGAGACGAGTTGACGCGTCGGGCCACAACGTGCACTTCATGACCCAGCTTGGCGAGATTGCGAGCGAGCTCATAGACGTGTGTGGATGAGCCCCTGTAATGGGGGACTGCGACGTCTGCCGCGACATAACAAATCCTCATTGTCTTGATTTTCCAACCTACAGGAATGGAGGGCGGTAGCTCCCTGGGACATAGTCGAATGGTTGCCTCTTCCTTTCGCCGATGACTTTGGCTGGATTGCCACCGACGACGCTGTAGGCGGGGACATCCTTGGTGACGACCGCCCCGGCGGCTACTACGGCTCCCTCTCCTATCGTTACCCCGGCCAGCACGATCGCATTGGTGGCTATCCATGCCCAATCTCCGATCGTTATCGGCTCATAATTTGCCTCGAAGCTTGGGGAGTTTACATCGTGCTTGGCCGTTATTATCACGACCCCGTCGGAGACGTTGACATTCCTCCCTATCTTCACTCCTCCTGTGCAGTACAGACTGGCCCTCCCCACAAAACTCCCATCTCCCAGCTCGAGTTCGTTCGGGCTTCCCAAGTAGACTCCTCGGCGAATCACGCAGCCCTTCCCGACTTTCATGCCGATCCTGCGATAGAGGTAGAGCCTCAGGCTCAGGCCGTGGAGCCTGCCAATGTTGTATGCCAGCTTCGTTGCGAGGTATGAACGCTTCGTGTTCCGGGCTCGGGGAACCACATCGGCTGCACCTACTCCTGTGGCAGGTCCACCACTGGACAAGCCGGCCGCACGGTCAGATTCACTCATCGGTCATGCGCCGCGCGATGGTCGGTGGAAATGGACGTAAACAAGAAGGAATATCGTCAGTGCGGGAACCACCAACTTGATTGGAAGGTTCTGACTGCCCGGTATGATCGTCTGAAGCGAGTACGCAGAGAGAAGGACGGCCATGCTCCAGGCTATTGTGTAGAAGACCGTCTCCAGGAGAGTGTTCGTGTTCCGCAGGATCAAAGCGACGAAGTATCCGGGCACGAAGAGAAAATACGGCAGGATGAGTAGGTTCGAGACCGTCGCGAATCCAGGAACTATAGTGGCCATCACGATTATTGAGTAGACCACCACGACGGCATTGCGCAGCTGTTCCAGCGCGACTCTTATGCCCGCGATTTCCAATTTCCTCTCACGTATTTCTCCACGGCTGCAAGCCCGAGAATCACGGCTGCGAACGCGAAACCGGCGACGAGTCCGGGCACCACCGCTATGACGGTCTTATCGGGTGTCATCTCGCCCACCCTGACTCCTCCGTCCCCAATCATCAGGGCGACGAGCAGCAGCGCGAGCACGGTGGTCGTGCGGCCCATCCTCTTGAGGTAGGCTAGAGGGACGAGACCGGCGAAGAAGAGAATCTTCCCCGCAGACAGGAGGTAGACTGGACTGGCATCTCCTCCCAGCGCTGCACCGAAGCCGTAGATGAATCCCTTTAGCGAGAGCGAGTTTGAGAAGGCGGTGCCGAATGCGTAGTTGCCCAGAGGGAAGAACAGAAGGATTCCCTGGTACACGTATTGTCCTATGTAGAGAGGGTTTGCAAGAAGGATCAGGGCAACGCCGGCTATCAGGGCAAAGTCAGCCTTCTTGACCCGCAACCCCCCCTCCGCGCCGACCGCGCCAATCAGGACCCCGAGGAAACCTGCTGCCAGCCGTGGAGTACTTCCCCCTCCGAAGCCTAGTAGGCCGATGGCCGTGACGTCATGGGCGTCCGAGTTCACGGCGTGCAACGAGAGAGGGACCGCAAGAATTGAGCTGGTGACAACGTAGATGGTCTCGCTGAAGAAGAAGACGAACAATCCCGCCCCAATCAGCATGACCAGATGGGAGAGATCGGTCGTGGTGCGGGACTCTGAGGTGAGAGACCCGAGATAAGCCCATCCTAGGAGGACGAGCACCATGGAGAGAACTGCTTCGGCTGCGAGGAGCACCTTGAACTCCCCGTTGCTCAAGCTGACACCGAGTATGTTGGTTCGCTCATTGAGAGAGAGCTGGAGCCTCAACGCGCTCTGCTCCTGGCCCGTCAGGGCCGACGCGTTCCCGACCTGGAGGACTTGGTTTGGATAGAGGGATGTTATGAGATTGGTGACGCCGGTACTACCTGTGGTGTTGTCAACCATGATGATCGGGACGTTCCCTAGGTTTGGGAGGATGAAGCCGCTGACCTGTGAAATCTCAGCTGGAGTATAGTTGGAAAACACGATGAGATTGAACTGGCCGACGCTCGACATCACGTCGAAGTCCGTGTAATCCTGTGTAGGGGATAGGACTTGTACGTTCCCAGCCACCTGCTGGAGTTGGCCCTGTATGGCGTTAGTGGTCGCTGAATCACCCGCAATGACATAGGCCTTCACACGCGGGTCAGGACCACCGAGTGCCCCCAAGGCCACCATCACCAATGCGCATAGGATGAAGAGCGCCAGCAACTTCCGGGGCTGGAATAGAGCTCTGAACCTGAAACCCCTTCGCGACCCGAGAAACGGGACCACCCCGACAATGGTCCTCAATCCCATCTTCAACTGACGGGAGAAGGTGTCGAGCAGCTGCCTCCCTTGCGCGAAGAGGTTGAGCGCTGCTAACGCGACTACCGCAAGGGCGGCGACAGTAATGGCGATGCTGGCCGGCAGAAAGGACGCCGACTGGAATATGAGTAATCCACCTTCTGTGAATTGTTGTACGCTGTAAGTCACCTGACTCGCCCCGACACTGGACACCACCGACGCGTAGCTGAGAGGAAGGGACCCGCCCCTGCCACTGTAGACTTGTGAGAGGACAGTTCCAGAAGGAACGGTTACGAAGAGCGTAGGATTCAGTGCAAAACCTGTAGCGGTGACGAATGGGACGGCGGCAAGATACCTCCAGAGAAAACTAGCTCCGCTTTCAGACCCTTGCATTGAGATGCTGAAGGAACTGTCACTAGAATTGACGTTAATCGTAGAGATGTACTCGCCGCCGGAAGTTACAGTCTGGCTCGTTGCGTTGATTTCAGTTAGCGTAGGCTTGAAGAGAGTGGTGACGGTGAACGTCCCTGAAACGAGCAGAGGGCTCCCATGTATTGAAACGGTAACTGGATTCCCGTTACCACCGTAAACGTCGTACACCGGCTGAATCTGTTCTGTTACGGTGAAGCCTGTGAGGGTAGAACCGCTGGAAGTCTGAGCATGGGCTGGATTTGGAGAGGGGATCATCATGATTAGCACTAGCGCTGCGACGAGACCTAGGAGAAGCCTCTGGCGGCTAACGTGCAATCTAGACGACCGTCCTCCAAACAGAGACTATGTCACGACCTCTTTCGGTAAGTAACCTTCTAACCAGACGCCTCTGCTCAAGCTCTCTCAGCAACAAATCCAACCGTTCGGTTTCTGGCGGTGATGACAGACCGGCCCCCAATGCAAGCTCCTGGCCGGTTGCGGCGTGGTGCGCCCGCTTGAGCAGACTTGAAAGATATGACCAGCTTTCTTCCGTCTGGG
>PLUF01000002.1 GCA_003164815.1 Candidatus Gagatemarchaeum stordalenia | reverse complement strand
GGTAAAGTATTAAGGGCTCAGCTGAAGGACATAGGAGAACCTAGATAGGCTACATGACCTTCCCTCTTCCATCCGGTCCAATCTAGTCGCGTTCACCCGGATTGCTATGAATTAGGTTGTTTTACCCTAAAATACCCCAATGGAAACGTGATGATCAACGAGGCACTAACTCCCAACTTGAAGGCCCTTCAAGGTCACTTCGAATTCTACGCTCTGTCGTTTCCGATGAGCATAAGTGAGGAGTACCCGTTCGGAGTCATAATTTCCTGGGGATTGCAGTAGCGTCCTTCAGACCTACGACAACATCGTCCACCTACCTCACTGCCGGACGAGGAGTACTTTCTCACGACCTTCTTCGGCTTCCTCGTGGCTGGGCTTTACTTCCTGGGAAGAGGTCCGCGAAGGTTCAGGCAGATGCATCAGGACTCTGAATCAGGTCTGTACTGGCAGCCGGAACCGTGCTCTGTTTCGCATGGCGAATCTTCAACTTCCGTCTGACGTAGGGGATCGCGGTGTGAGATGAAACTTCTACAGCGGTCAGCGAGAGTGCAACCCAGAAAACCAAATCTTCAGCAAAGGACGTGTAGAATGTTCTGAACAGGCATACCCCGAACACAAAGATTCCTTCTCCACTGCACGCTGATTGAAAGCCGCCCGCTGAGACGCGCCAAAAGTACGGGAAACCCCACCAAATCGTTGCAGCATCTTGGGGTTTGGTGAATTCGACAAGGCTTGAAATGTAGAGCAACCCAAATCCGATGGCGACCCCGGCGACAATCAGGGCCAGTTCCCTCAGCATCTTTGGCATAATCTTCACTGGAAGGCGCTTTCCTGTAAACTTTTGTCCGAATGACTCTGTCAATTCAAGCAGTAGCTTCCTTAGCCGTGGAGTAACGGAATTGGTGTCCGTTTAGCGTGTCAGGATTACTGTCCGTCTTGACCATTCCTATTCCGACCGGAGTGGATGGCAAAGGGAAAGATTGACACGCGAGACAGGGCGGTTCTCTTGTACATCGAAGATCTCGATGAAGCTAACGGACTTGTATGGCCCGCGAGAACTGGGAAACAGTTCATCGCGAACGAGTTCAAGGCCGAGCTCGCAAAGAACCAAATCAAGCCTATCTTCGACAAGCCGCATAGTCATCAAGGCGAGGGCAAGATAGCCATAAGGTCCAGTGGAGGGACCTGATAACGCGCGTTAGGTTCACATCTTTGAATCACTTCCAGTGCGTGCTGAAGTCCGACAGACGGTACAACCAACGGAAGAATCAGGCTCTCGGATGGAAGACGCCTGCAGAAATCTACAACGGCATGAGATGCCTCAACAAGAAACCCAACCGCCGCCGAAAGATGGACAGAGACTCAGACCACAAACATGGGCATTAATTGTGACACTCTACGGCTAGGCTTCGTGGATAAGAGCCAGCGTAGTGAAAATTGGATTTGTCAGCAACCACCATTACCATACGAGGGCGTATATTGGCTCGACGCATACGTCATGGTGAAGCTGCCTGATGAACTTAGACCCCCATAACCGACGTTGGTCGTGAGGGTCGGAGAGCAGATGCCCAAGATGTCAGCCGAATTCTCCATGTTAGAGGCCGATGTGACGAAGTTGTTGATAGTTGAATAGCTTCCCCCTGTGTAGATCGTCGCTCCCACGAAAGGTGCCGTTCCGAACCCAGCGAGAGGGTCGAAGTATCCATTAGCCAATTGTTTAGCATTCTCCACTATGAATGCACTGTAAGTCGGCGTTGCCATGGAGGTATAGCTATTTCCTGCCATGTAGCAACTTGTCAGACTGTTTGTGTCATCGATGTAGAAGTCATACTTTGTGTTGCTCCCACTGTTCAAAGCTTCATTCGTGGTACTTGCGAATATCAGATCTCCGCCGCTGGGAGTTACCGTGCCACCAGTCGAAGGAGAGCAGATAGTCGCGCCGCCACCGGAGACCAAAAGTTCATACCAAGCAAAATAGCTGCTGCTTGTGCAGCTGGTGCCAGAGGCTACGCAGTCCACCCCTGTTCCGTCCTGGGCTAGGCCGCCGTTTGGTCCGCCCAGTGCGCTCTCCAGTCCGACCCATGTGCCGATATTGCAGGTTCCGGAGCTCCCGCACCCCCCAGAGAGTCCTGCGGCAGTTGGCTGGTAAAAGTATGAGGCGGCATAATCGATTGTGGCAAGACTACTTGTATAGGCCTCGTATCCACCCCAATCTACGTAGTGGTTGGCGAAACTGACTGCCTGTGTTTGCAGGCTCGACCCCAACACAGCCAGGTTTTGGCTCTCAGTTATCACCAGATTGGCCGCCCAGCCGCCTGTGCTATTGTGTAGTGTGAAGACAACGTTGTAGCTGAGGACCTGTTCTGTGCACGTAGGATAGGGTTTGGTTGTCTTGTCGATTTGGAAGATGCTGCTGAAGGTGATGTTCTGATATCCCACCGCGTCATTCACGAATTCACGAGAGCCTATTGCGTTGCTGATCGCAGTGGGCCTGTCCATGGCGCTGTAGGTACTGGCGACGGCTGACTCGCAAGTTGCGGCTTGCGGGGAAGGGCCAGACGAGTTGTTTGTCGCAGCCATTGCCAGGTTCGCAGAAGATGCCCCAAAGAACAACAGAAGCATAGCAAAAGTCCCAATCAACCTCAAAGCGCCAACCTTCGAATCTGGAACCTTCATTTCACTCGATTCTTAGCTTCCAGATGTATATTTAATCAGGAAGGATACAAAGTGATACGTCTCTCCAGGGTTGCGCATTTCGCTTCATCATGCGAACTCTAAGTGGGCCCAGGTAGAACCCAGACAAGTTCAGAGTCTTTGGAAGAAGAAAAGCGGCCAAGCTCCGTTCAGGTCGATTCTAGAATAACAGCCGCATACAAGACAATCCCGGAGGAAGAGGCTGTGAGGCGAGATCCTCTGGCCTTACCGCTGCCTTGAAAGAGGTCCAGAGGGATTCTCGTTTCACTCCTTGATCCTAAGACGTTCAACCTATCGCCGATGGACAGCTGAGACGAGAAGGAGCTGACCCTTTGCGCCGATTGGTTGAAGCACATGGCATTGCTCCGGGGCCTCAAGGGCGAAAGCAGGGAGAGAGACCCACCATTGCAAAGAGGAGCGAGGGAGTTCGGGCGATTCGTTGCAACCCTTGCAACAAATACAATATGTTCGAAGTGTTGCAACCCTAGCAACAGGCGTTCACCATAAGGCCACACCCTTCCGGGCCGCAGACAGGGTTACCTGGGATGCCTGAGGCGTACGTACTGCTTCTTGCCTGACAGTACAAGGGCGCTTGCACGCCCAGAGCAACCAAAAAACGTTCAAAAAAACATGTGGTCAGATTAGAAGAATATCCGCAACGGGATTCTGGCAACGTCATCAAGGTGATGGCAAACAGGACTCAATGAATTGAGTCTAGAAGACGAACGATGTTCCGGCGAGGATGTGAATCGCAGTGGTGTTGATTCTATGGTTGCCACTGGAAGCCGGGAGCACCACGTTGCTGGGCGTCACCGAGGGCGTGGACGGGGGAGGCACGGGCGGAGGAGGCGGAGTGGCCATCACGCTCGAGGTCACGGCGGTCGTCCCAGTTGGACCCGCCAGCACCATCCCCTTGCCGCTCAAGGACTTCTTGACCTGGAAGAAGTCTCCTCCCTCTTCGATGAAGTGGCCCGTGGGGTCCACGAGCGTCATCGGGTTGTTGTCCGCGTAGACATGCCTGTTCAGGCTGACCGGGACGCTTTAATCGCCAGTATGTCTGTCCTCGGTCATGAACCTTCCTGAGGCGGGGTCGTATTTATGCCCCACGAAGGAAAGCACCTGGTCCTTTTTCCTTCCGGCGAGGTCAAGGGTGTGGAGGGGGATGCGCTGTCGGACTAAAATAGCCGTTTTCGAGATAGGCTCCTAAAAGCGATAGGGGAAATCGAGCGAGTGTCCTATGGGTATAGGCTGACCAAGGAAGGGGCCCAGCGCTTCAGGAAATCCTACGGCCCGCGGACGCATCAGAACACACGGAGCACAGAGAACACAGCAGAAGCGATGGGGAGTCTCTTTGGTTAACTCCTGGAAATTGGAGATAGAGAGAGATGACCATTACAACTGCTGCGCTTTCTGTGCCCTTTGTATCGTGACTTATCGATAAGTCACGATATCGGCATCGACCTTGTTCGACCTTACTGCAACGAAATAAAGGAGAGCCATCGTAGCTATAACTATCAAGGTGAACGGTAAGTACTTTCCAATTGCGCTTCTACCGGTTGCCCAAATCACACTCGTCATGGAACAGGGGAATTTTGTTATCGCGTCGGCACTGCCGTTAGGGAGTGTGATTGTGCCAGCTGAAGGATTAACTGTTGAACCGGACGGTAACTCTATGGCGCACACCGACCCTGCAGCAACCTGTGATGCCTCTGCAAAAAATGCGGTACCGTCGACCGACAAGATTACACCAATCATGATAGCGATCACGACGACAATCGGAAGAACTCTCGAAGCAACTAATTGCGCCCCAATCTGCTTCTCTCCTATGGTCCCGCCCCGATGACGAAAAGAATAGCCGATTACCGCTAACCCTAGTGGTACTAGGAGCAATACCTCTGGGTGCAATTGGAAACCCGTCTGGCACCAGACCAAGGTACACCTCGAAAGCGCATAGTACTCGGAAAGATAGATCCCCAAACCGATTAGGATAATGGTCGCCCCAAAGCCGAGCGACCATCTGTTCATGTTTCCTACCCTTCACTATTAGCTAGTCGACCAACTGAGGTCGAGCAGGATATTGCTAGGGTTGTTGTTGTTCCAAGAGGCACTTGCGCTGCAGAAACTGACATCGCTCCCTGTACCCTCGGTGGCGGAATTGGTGCCCGACGTCGTGAAGTAGAATGTGCCAAAAGTGTCTGAACCCGTGTTGGGCATCTGTGTGCAGGTGCTCAAATCGTGGACTTCGATGGAGCCGGCAGCAGCAAGGGTGTACAGGTCGTGGGTGCAAACGTTTAGGCTTACGCTCGAGCCCGAAACTATCTTAGCGCCGATGCCATATCCCTGTCCGCTGCCGCTTCCGCCGCTGCAGCTCAACCAATCGCCAAGCGTGGCTGTTCCTTGAATAGTGTTACCTTGGCTGGGGCTCAAAGGGGTGACATAATAGACGGTACCACCAATATAGGCATATGCTGTAAGGCGCCAACTATTAGAGCAGTCACTCGAAGTGATACAGCCATAGACTAGAAGGGGCTGCACCACGTCACCAGACGACGACGATCCAAGGCCGTTCCATATTCCTATTCCTTCTGGCGAACTAAAAGACCCGCTTGAGGGAGCTGAAGGGGTAGTCCATTGATTCGAGAAATCGGTGTAATACTCGGAACTTGATATTGTCAGTGTCCCGTATGCAGCATTTCCGGTGGCCCCCCAGATGACACTTGTCATCGAACAGGGGATATCCGCGGCGGCAACTATGCTGCCGTTCGAAAGCGTGATTGTACCAGCGGATGGATTCACAACTGAGCCTGATGGTACCTCGCGGGCGCAGACGGGCGCAGCGCCCAGCGACTGAGCATGTATCGAGGCAACGGGTGCAACCATAAGAAGAAAGAGGAACGATAGTCCTACAGCGATGATTGGACGGTTCATTCTCATCAGAGGAATCAGCGCATGTATTCTATATTTGGCTGTGGCTGACAATGTAAGACAGGTGCTAGCAAGTCCGGTCTGCAGTTAGTCGAAGCCGCCTAGAGCAAATGCGGTCTTGCGAAAACTTCCCAACCCAAGCACGATAAAGCCGACATTTGCCGATGAAGACAAGCATTTGAGACAAACCTAATTAGTAAGTTCATAAAACATTCCCTAGTCTTCCTATGCAGGAACCAATCAAGACCCGGACCAAGGCCTATCGCTTTGATGTCCGATTGATTGAGGCCCTGGGAAGAGGCGCCAAACGCGCACAGATGACAGAGAATGCCTTTGTGAGCGAAGTGCTGAAAGACCGGCTTTTGATGGATCCACTTTTTCCGGCTTTCGAGGAAGTCAGGATGAGCAGTGACACGTTTCGAACTGTTTTGAGCACCTCCAATGCGGATGAGTTGGAGGTAGTCGCTTCGGAAATAGGGCGGAGACACGCGCAACTAGTCCATGAACTCTACGAGAGCAACGACCGTATCCTAACCTTCCAAGAATTCACGACGGAGGTTCTCGCGAGGCATTCGAAATGGTTCCACATTGAGGGCAGTAAGGGATCGACTCGTCACTCCATAACACTGCGCCACACATTCGGCTTGAAGTGGTCGGTCTTCGTCAGGGGGTATATTCTTAGCCCATCCAGTATCTTTTCAAAGGACAGAATCAAAATTGAGATAGCGGACCAGTTTGTTCGAATCGAGTGGACGCCAACATGATGAGGGTTTGCGGAGGTCAGTCTAGCGAGCAGAGCAGGCCAGCGGGGTGCGGAGATACTTTTGATGCGGAATGTTATTCATTCAGGATCCAAGAGAGAACTAAATCTTCCTGTCGGTGAAACAGCTGAATCGCGGCTACGTCCTTAAAGAGAATTCTGTGTCAGCACTCCGACTGGCCGACGTACCACACATAGATTGTGGGAGGAAGTTGCGTATCGATTAGTAGATACTCGAAGCAAGCCCAGTTTGTGTTTGAGTTTGAAACGGTGAGCTCGATTTCGTTACCATCGTGGGATGATACGCCGGCACTTACACCAGGGACTGATGCGTTCACGTCAACCTGAGCATAAAAGTGCGTCATGCCGGGAACGGGAAAGTATGAGGCATTACCACTTGTGGAATTGCACTTCGTCAGACAACTCACACTCATGAACATGGCTCCTTCAGCTACTCCCTGAGCAGCCGTTAGGTATCGACTGCCGCTTCCAGTTGTGGACGTTATGTATGTGATAAGGGTCGTGATATTGGTCGTCAGAGTTGTGGTCGTAGTGGTCGTCGAAGTTGTCACAACAGTCACGCCACTGGTGGACCCTACAAAGTATCCTCCAATTAGGCCTAGTGCCAGCGTAACGACTACAAGGACGACGGTGGACTTTGCCCTAATCTTCGACAATCACTATTCACGACCTCTTATCACTTTATCCACTCGAAAGGCGGTCAGCCTCTATTTAGAGTTAGGGGCATGCTGAGTTAGAGTACAACCAAATGTGCATGACTGGACCCTGTGGATAGACGATGAAACACTGATCGTACTGGTTGTTGTTGGTGATGGTCCAATCCGTTGTCGCTTGACTTCCGGCTGATACTCCGGCTTCAGTCCCTAAACTGAACCCGAGAGCAGTCACACTAACCTGAGCGTCTAGACTAACCACTCCGGTGACTGAGACCGCACGATGGTAATGATTGTTTGCTGCGACTCCCTGATACCAACCTCCGTCAGCAATTGCCTGAGTTGAGGTGAGATACTCCGTGGCTGTGACTGTATTGAAAGTCCCTGAGTAAGTGACGGGCTGTTTGTAGATCAAAGTGTGTCCATTTGTGTCCTGAACCTTTATGCTCATGTCTCCCGAATAGTAGGCTTCGTAGGGTGATGTCCCGCCGGCCCCACTCATCGTTTGATAGGTCAACTCGGTTCCCGCTTTCAATCCAGCATCCACACCAAGAAAAGAATCTTGTATCCCCACATCTGCCTTCGCGTCGGCACTTAGCGTATAGGTGTTGTTGATTTCCAAGCCTATCGAGGCTTCTGCGGTGTTTGGGAATTCGTAAGTTATCAATGTGTTCTCACTGGTCCTCCATACATTCAAACTGTAGATGGTCGAGGTTGAGATCAGACTGACAGCTAAGACTAGCGGTCCTTGCGACTGGCTCTGCCAGTAGAAGTTCGCATTAGCCGGACACTGGTAGCTGAACGTGACTGACCAATAGCCGTTCACATCAGAGGTGGTAGATCCTCCTTGGGATGGCACGTAATTCGGCGGCGAGCTGAGAGCAACTACGACTCCGCCTAAACCGTTACCTTCTTGGTCCTTGACGGTGCCACTGAATACTTCCGCTCCGCTTGGGCAAGAAATGTAATTCGGATTCACCGTTGAATTCTGAGTCGTCGCCTGGATTGTGGCGATGGCTGGGAGTCCCATCTGCGAAAAACAAAGGACTAAGGCGACCAATAGGGACGTTGCGGAAAGTGCGGTCTTCATTGTTAGAAACCGACTTGTCTTTGTCTATATAATTAGGGCGCTTGCGATGTCTTGCAATGCAAACAGCTGCGGCCCAGTTAGCGATCTGCCTACAATTTGACCACCTCAAGTTTGAAGTAGTGGAATCTGTTGTCCTGAAATCAGTTCATCGTTGCCCCAGCAGGATAGGGCAAGTAGGCACACCCCAGGCGAAGGCGTTGCCTTACCTGCGTGAAACTCGACCGGGGGACCAGCCTAGGTCATTCGGCAGAAGGAGGATGGCGCGACGAGCGAGCTATGTTTCAGTAAGCTGAAGAAAATCGGAGTCACCCCAAGCTTTGGAGACGCAGTCAGGGAAAACCACCGCTACAAGAGGAATGAGCGACTTCGGGCAGTTGGTAGCAAGCCTTGCAACAGATTCCAGGTGTTCGAAGTGCTGCAACCCTTGCAACCGCAGATTGCAACCCTTGCAACACAATCTGACGGGAAAGATCGTGTGGGGCCTCGAACTAGAGCTCTTCACACCCTATCTGGTCGTGAGCGAGCTGTGAAAGGACCGGGCTGGCGACCGAAGCAAGCGGCATCATCAATCCACTGGTCAGTATACTGACCATATGCTTATAAAGAACTGGTCAATCAAATATCCGACTACATTGAGCACTCCAGAGCTGTTCGAGAGCAACCCGTGGTGGGCTGACACTAGCGCCATCGAGCGGGACATCAACATCCAAGAATGGACGAAGGCGAAGTTCAAGTGGAAGCCGAGGCTCGGGGAGACTATACAGTGGGACACTGACGTCATCTACGTGCTGCGCGGGCCCCGCCAGGTCGGGAAGACCACGCTGACCAAGCTCAAGATTAGGGAGCTGATGGGAAGAGGGATCCCGGCCAGGGCCATATTCTACTGGGCGTGCGACCTGATCGAGAAGCCGGAGAGGCTGGTGGAGATCACCGACGCGTACCTAGCCTTCTCGCGCGGGGTCAAGGGGAGGCGCTACATCTTCCTGGATGAGATATCCTCGGTCAAGGACTGGCAGAAGGGAATCAAGTACCTCTACGACAGGGGAAAGCTGAAGGGCTCCACCCTGCTTCTCACGGGCTCCCACAGCATCGACCTGAGGAGGGCCGCGGAAAGCCTGGCGAGGCGGAGGGGAGACGTCCACTTGCTCAAGGACAAGCTCCCGGACAAGATCCTGCTGCCGATGAAGTTCTCGGAGTACGCAGAGACGAGGAGCGAGGACATCAAGATGCTGATCAGCGGCCAGGGCATCCTCAAGAGGGAGAGGAGGCGCCAGGTAATCTCGCAGATCGGGAGCGGGAAGCTTCCCGGAGAATTGGAGGAGGCGTTCTTGCACCTGAAGGAGCTGAACCAGCTCTACAACGAGTATCTGATAACGGGTGGCATACCGCGGGCCATAAACGCTTACGTGACTGACAGCGCCATAACGAAGGACGTCTACGAAGGATACGTGGAGCTGCTCCTCAGAGACATCAGGAAGTGGGGCGGAAACGACGGACTGATGCGGCAGATCGTGAGAAGGGTGACGGACACGATGGGGTCTCCCGTCAGCCTTCACAACCTGCAGGAGGAGACGGAGATATCGTCGCACAACACGGTCTCCTCCTACCTGGAGTACCTGAGGGACAGCTTCGTCCTTGCGGGGATCTACAAGCTGGACCAGAGCAGGGGCTCTCCCATCTACAGGGGGGAGAAGAAGATCTACTTCGAAGACCCGTTCATCTTCCACGCCCTGAGGTCGTGGTCCATCGGGACCGAACCCTACGAGGAGGCCCTCAACTACCTGAAGAAGGAAGAGAACCTCGGCAAGCTCACCGAAAGCGTCGTGGCGAACCACCTGGTGAGACTGCTCTTCGGCTACTCGCCATCCACCCAGTTCGATTACACGACCCTCCTGTTCTACTCCCAGAGCAAGAGGAAGCGGGAGCTCGACTTCGCGGCCAAGCAGACGGACCGGTACCTGCCCATCGAGGTCAAGTACAGGGGAAAAATCCAGAAGGAAGACGGTTTCGGCATAATCGACTTCCAGAAGGGAGGCAACGCATCCAGTGGCCTACTCCTGACCAAAGACTCGCTGGAGTCCAGGCGGAGCTACCTGGAGATACCCGTCCCGGTCTTCCTGCTCCTAGTCTGACTAACCTAGGGCGCAGGCGAGTCCAGAGCCGACAAATATCATTCAAAAAAAACACATGGAGGAGTATGAATCATATCCGCAACGGGATTCTGGTAACGTGATCAGGGCGATGGCAAACAACATTTGGTGAATTGAGTCTAGAAGGCGAACGATGTTCCGGCGAGGATGTGAATCGCAGTGGTGTTGATTCTATGGTTGCCACTGGAAGCCGGGGGCACCACGTTGCCATTTCCGTACGGTTCAGAGAGAGAAAGAGAGATAGATGACTCAGAATGCGCTGGGAGTATTTAACGGCCGCTCGTCATGTTGCCATTCGGGCACGTAAAGTGGCAACGTCCTGGGCCGAAATGGCAACATCAGACGTTGATTTGGCAACATCGATGGCAACATCGCGTTGACAGGACTGGCAACATCTGTTTGGATGCAACCGACGTCTCAAATTGGAAGGCGGATCGCTCGGACGCGGTGTTCATGCAATTCCTTCACATTATGGTACAGGAAAGAGATCAGTCGCAAGGGTTGACGCTCCCAGCGAATTTCCCCAGAGTCGCAAGGGTTGCGACTTGTAGTTGCAAGGGTTGCAACACTTTGAACATATAGGATCTGTTGCAAGGGTTGCGACTGGGGTTAGCAGGACCTGCCGTGCTTTGCCGGTACGCGATGTGGGCGTCCTGGTTCGTCCTCGTTCCAGCTCCTGACTAGAATCATATGGATATTACTAGACAAGTGAGAGTTAGTTGGAAGAACTGTGCTCAACCCTTGAGCATTGTTTGATTGAGATTAGGCACAACCCTTGTGCATTGCCCCGTTTGGCGTAATGCACACCCCTTTTCCATTGTTTGGCTTGAAATAATACCCGACCCTTGGGTATTGTCACGTTCGCCGTAATTCTCAACCCTTGGGTATTAATCCGGTTTGGTGCTATTCCAACCCTTGGGAATGTCTCTGCATTACCTAGACGCATTCGTAGCCTACGCTGGACCTGAGATCACAGATCCTTTCCGCATTCACAGAGAGATAGACGAAATACGGCGACAAAGGCTCGTTCAGTGTTTAACGCAGGTCGCGAAGGTTGCCAAAGCTTTCGGAAATTTGGCAACCCTGGCCCCTAATTTGGCAACCTTAGGCCCTCTTTTGGCAACCTTGTCATCCAGGGTTGCCAAACCATATGAAACGGGACTAAACAAGACACTGCGCCCCCGCCAAGCGTATGCGCACCGCAGGTCCGGTGCTGCCCGGCGTATACGTCCTGTCACCGCGATGACACTGTGTACACACTCATCAGGAGCACCCCGGCAGACAGCTTACTGTGGGCCAAAGCATTCTTCCGGGCGGTGTTACACTCTGTTCCCACCGACCTCCCATTGTGTATACAGAATGTCCCGCGCAGGTCAGAGTGTATACACTCTTGGAAATCGATGTCGCTAGTGTGTATACTGTCGATTCACATGCGCTCTTCGTTCAGGTACTAACTAGCTCTTCAGTTCCGATAATGCATTTGAGACTTCAATCTTCTCGGTTCCGAGGTTCCTCGCGACGGCTGAGTAATCTTCCTCTCTGAAGGAGGACAAGACGGAGGCAACTTTCTCCCTACCGATCATTGCGAACAGCTCCGTTCTCAGGTCACCTAGCTCGTCGTCAGAATACCACACGAGACCGTAGATATCGGCAATATCCTTGATCCGCTTGTGCTCCTTGTCCCTGTTCGATACGGAATTGAGCTTAGTAGCAAGAAGCACGGCTGGTCTGGGAAGTACCAGCTTCGCTCCGAACTCCTCGCGACTGACGAGCCTCTTCCCGGCGAAGACCTGCGAGAGCAGCGGTTCGTCGACCGGGACGAACCCGAACACCTATCTGGCCCTCGTGTGGATAGCGTCCACTATCGGGTCGATGTACATGTCGAAGATGAACGACTGGTTCACTCTCTTCGCCTCCTCCTCCGACAGCTCCCTCCTCGTCTCCGTGTGGAAGCGCTTCACGAACCGGAAGCTGAGCGGCCTGAAGCCGACCTGCTCGATCCTCGCGATGGTCCTGGCGAAGACGGAGTCTCTGAGTTCCATATCTGTCCAGCTCGGATCCATGTGAAAGCCCAGGTCGATGTCCCTGGAACCCATGAAATTTCGCCCCTCCGAAGCCCTGAAGTTCTCATTCACGGTGAGATAGACGGCCCATCCTCCAAGAAGGCAGACCGGGCCTCCTAGCTCAGAGAGGACTTTGGAGAGCTGCGACTGTGATACCTGGACTTCATAGTCCTGGTAGAGAGACAATCTTCTTCGCCTCCTTCTCCATCAGCATCTCTGCCGCCTCGACGCACACGCCGCCTTCGGTGAGCAGGTCAACTATCAGCTGAGGGATTGAGACGATATTAAGGCCACCCCTCTCCGAGGCCCCGTAGAAGACCCGGGTGTCCCCGATCAGCACTCGGGTGTTCCCCTTTCCGACGAGTCCCTCCTTCGTGAGAAGAGCGTGCCACCTCGGGAGGTCGGCCGGGTCGATGTAGAAGTCTATTCTGGAGGGGAAGAGGTAGTTCTGCACGAGGTTCTCGGCCTGATACGTCGTCAGCGCGTACCTGAGGTCGCTCCTGCTGAGCACCTCGAGCGGTTTTCTCAGCATGTACTCCCTCCTTCCAGGCTCGACCCGCCACTCCTGCCAGCGCGCCACCAGTCCCTTGAAGTCCTTCACCCTCGTCCCTTCGAGCAGGCCCTCTCTCTCCAGCTTTCCTAGGAGCTCATGGACCCACGGGTATGATCCTCCGCACTCCTTGGCTATCCTGTACCTTGACAGGGGGCCCGGCGGGTTGTTCAGGATCTGGCTCAGCTCCTGCTGCGACGGGACACTCTCTTCGACCAGCGTGGGCGTCTCCTCCGTTCCCCTGATCCTCATCCTGCCGACCAGCACGATGTGGTTGAACTGGAGCCAGGATTTCACGGCCTTCACCACCGACTGCGTGTAGCTCCCGGCATACCCGTCCTTCTCCATCTTCGATATGAGATCGAGGAGTAGGTTGAACAGGTCGCCCTGCCCGAGCTTCAGGATGTCTTGGGGGGAGAGGTTCTTCTCCTCGAGGACGCTGCCGAACCTCCTCAGGTAGACGTCGGCCGTGATGCGGGAACCCCTCGCCACGTTGTCGTACCACCTGGTGATCTGGGGGTCCTCCAGCAGGTATCCGTAGCGCTTGTTTCCTTTCGCCGGCATGCTATGGGAACCCCCATTTGGCTAAAAGACGGGGGACCCACCCCTTGAAAGCAGTGGGCCGGAAGGGATTCGAACCC
>PLUF01000056.1 GCA_003164815.1 Candidatus Gagatemarchaeum stordalenia | reverse complement strand
GGCACAATCCCATCAACTGGAAGGAGACTTGATTGGAATCCGCACTTGGGGTTCGTATGCTGAGACTTGGTGTACACCAGAACATCCGTTTCTCGTCTCAAAGTTGCTCGGTGGCCATGATTCAAAAGGAATCCTGACGCAAGTTCAATGGATAGAAGCGAATATCCTACAAAAAAATGACTTTCTGTGCTTGCCCCGAAATCAAGAAGCCATCATACAAGACTCAATCTCAAACTGTTTTACATACAGAGGACGTAGTAAGCGTGAAACACTGCCACTAACCGATGATTTCTTAGTCGTCGCTGGCTGGTATCTTGCTGAAGGTTGGTTCAGCCCCAAAAGCAGAGAAATTATCTTCGCACTTGGTAAGAATCTCCTTGAATATCAAAGAGCGTTTGAATTAAGATCTTCCATTGAAAGACTTGGCATATCGACAAGGTTAGTTGTATCAGAAAACGGCGTCCGAGTGTCTGCTTACAGCATGAAACTCGGCAGAATACTGGCAAGCCATTTTGGATCTGGCGCAACCGAAAAGAAGTTGTCAGCCTGGGTCTTGAATTTGCCCATCGAGATGGCGGATTCATTCTTACGAAGCTATCTTGCAGGTGATGGCCATATGGAGGAGGAAGGCAAGTTCAGAGCTTCAACTGTAAGCCGTCAGCTCGCGCATGACTTACAGCTACTCGGGACGAAATGTGGCTACCTCACAACCGTGAGGGTAAAGCGCAAAGGCGGCCTTGGTCTCATACTTGGCAGACAGGTGAATTTGAATGAGTGTTACAACGTTGATTTTGTTCTCTTTTCAAACCAGAGAAAGAAACGAAGCTCACTTGATAGACAGTTTGCATACTATCAAATTCGCGCCATAGAACATGTCCGCTACAAAGGACCTGTCTTCAATTTGCAAGTTGAAATCGATAACTCATTCTGCACCTTAGCACATATCACTCATAACTGCGGGACCCTGATCCCGACCACGGTTGACAGGTGCCCGTACTGCGGGGGCCCCCAGCGTTGAGCACTTCTAGGGCCTCTGGGATAAGGCGATGGCGATAGAATTCAGGCGTGGGTGACTTGCCTTGACGACTTCGACCAATCGACCGGTGCCCATCGAGCTCAGGGGCATGCCCATCGAGCTCAACGTGTACGAAGGCGCAGGGACGACGACCAACAAGTATTTTCGAAGCTTCAAGATGCCTGAATTCGAGAAGGTGTACCTTCCCGAGAGCGTGAGACCCTTCACGGAGGCGGACCCGATTGGGACCAGGGAGTTCCTTATCGACGACAACAGGAGCGCCGTCAGCAGGGAACCCTACCTGACCATCGATGGCACCGATTTCTACTTCTCCGTCAAGGGGATAGGGTCGACGACCAGCCCGTTCAGCCGTCAGCTCTTCAAGAAGGAAGAGATCTGCAGCCTCCTCACGAAGAACGGCGGCGTGAAGGACAGGGTCATGAACCTCAAGGAGAAGGAGATGAAGTTTCCAAGATATCTCACCGGGGAGTTGTGGTCGCGGGGGTGTCCCTATGGGTCCCAGGGGCTCGAGTTCGCGTCCATCGCAATGAAAGCGGCAGAGATGTCGGATGCAGGCACCACGTCCATCCACGGGTTCAGGATCGCCCCCCTGGTGAAGATAGTCAGGCTGCCGAAGGCCCTCCAGGAGGAGGTCACCCAGGTCTACTGGTACAGGAGGTTCAAACAGGAGATGGTCCAGGAGGCGAGGCTGATACCGTCCAACGTCAGGATCTACTTCCATTCGGACTGGACAATCGGCGATGACACGGGGGAGCTCTTTGACTTCTTCCACATAGACAACAACAATAGGGCGATGGATTTCCTGAGGAACTTCGTCGGGAGCGGAATCGCGATCCTCACCCTGTTCGTCAGGTCCATGAGAAGGAATGACACCGGCACCTACACCGGGCTGGACTTCTACGATGTCTGGCTCGACAAGGATGCGGTGTTGGCGCCGGACGGAACCATCTTCTGGGCGGACCTGGAAGGGCTCCAGGACATTACCATCGGGGGGAGGGACAGGGCCGACCTCGAGTTCAACATTGAGGAGAGCATGGAGCACCAGATCTACAGGTCGCTGTACGAATTCATGTACGCCTATGAGCAGATAGAGAGGGAGCGGATCAAGAGGTTCGGGCACGCAACCGACCGCAAAATCCAGTTCGAGTACCTCCTCAGGGACGCCTTGAGGGATGATGAGGTCGTCGACCTGCATCGCAGCCCGGACAGCCTTGAATTGGTCATCGGCAATGTCCTTGGAGAAGAGAAACTGACCAGGAGATTCACGATTCTGGATTGGTAACGGTGACAACATGCAGCACAGCATAGACGGATATAGGAGAACGTGAGGCAAGAGGCCCACGAGCAACATCGTCCAGGTATCCAAGATAACGGCCGTGGATGAGCAGCTGAGCGATCTACCGAAGGGGCTCTCCCTCTATGACCCGCTCCTCCGCCACGAGGTCAAGGAGGCTCTCGAAGCGGGAGGCGAAGTCTACCTCTCCCGGAACTCCGAGGGGGCCAAGACTGGCCTGTTCATCTATGACAGCTACGAGGCGACGGGCACCGTCTTCACGAAATCCAGGGAGGTATTCGATCACTTCTATGGGCTCAAACCTTCCAGCTACATCTTCTCAGAGCTCGAGGTAGCGGATCACCCCCGGGAGGTCTGGAACATCTGGCAGTTGGACGTTGACAAGGCTCCATTGGACCACAGGTTCAAGCATCATGTCAGCATGGACCATGACGTCAGGGAACTGGAGGAGTTCATGGCCGCCACACAACCCGACACGAACAGGCCGTGGGTTAGCGTCGCCCTAAAGAACGGGGACAAGTGCTTCGTCGTCAAGATAGCCGACAGAATCGTGGGCATCGCGTGGATGACCATCGTCGGCGGGGTTGCAAGGTCACATGGGCTGTACGTCGAGCCGCAGTTCAGAAGGATTGGGATAATGAGTGACAACCAACAGGCGAGGCTAATCTATCTCAAGGCAAGGCACGTCCACACCCTGATCAACGAGATCGCCGAGTCCAACGCGGCGTCCCATGCTCTCGCTGCAAAGGCAGGGGAGAAGATCGTTGGAAAGATCTTCCTGTACACGAGCCCTGACCCCAGCGTGTCGTCGTAACCACTCAAGACGGAAAGCGCATCACGTGTAAGAGAGGCGCCCCGAGTCGCAAACGAACCCGGTCATTCGATACCGACGGCAACCTTGGGCTTGCCGATCTCAATCCTTTTCGTCAGTTCCAGGGCGATGATGGTGGCCGTGAGGGAAATGATAGACAGGATGGGTATCCATTCGTATGAGTAGATTGTGAAGTCTTTGATGAATATGGTGCCATAGAACTGGCCCCCGAGGTTGGCGTAGAGCAGGGTCGGCACATAGATCAATGCAAACGATGCCACGCTGCTCAGGGCAAACCTGCGCAGACCGCCGACCTTCAGACAGAGGAACAATATCAGGGGCAGGCAGAGGATGCTCATTCGGGGGTCGAACGAGCTCAGCACGAACGTGAGGCCCGAGAGCCTCGACCCCCTCAGGAGGAGGCAGACGGTAAGGACGAGGAAGAAGAGCTGGAGGACCCTCGCCTCGCCATTAACCCACATCCGCCAGTAGCTCCAGCTCCAGAATGTCAGGATAGAGGCGGACAGCACGAAGGGCTGGAGGAGGGCGAACAAGGCCGTCAGGGAGAAGGCGGCGAAGGTCCGGTTATCGACGAAGTCGCCTCTTCTGGAGACCCGCCTCATGATGTCGAAGAGGAGATAGGCTATGAGCGGCAGCAGCGCGAACTGGAGGACGTCGAAGGCCCACAGGGCATTCTGATAACTGAAGGAGACGACCAGGGGGACCATAAAGAGCGGGAGGAAGAATGGGGCGTAGCGATACATCTGGGGATTCGGGAGTATCTGGTAGTCTCCTGAGACGTTCCCCTCGTGGTAGACCTGGGTGGGGTTGAAGAGAAAACGGTAGCCGGCCTCATAATAAGCCGAGAAATCCCTTGCTACGGTTATGCAGCCGACGTGCGAGTCGCAGAACGTCCCGGTCCCCGTGGTATATGGGAGGGCGGACAGCAGAGTGAGACCGTTCAGGACTATCAAGACGGCGGCTAAGACCGCAAAACAGACCTTCGCAGTTCGAACTTTCATCTAGGCGCTCCTCTCTATAGAGATGGCGTTCGTGGCAGACGTCAGCTCTTGCGAGGTGTCAGACGCCACTCCCGCCGGGTGTGCAGGCGCCAAGCGAGCTAGCGATAGGCACGACTGAAGATAAGCCCACCGGCCCCGTCGTATTCCTTGTAACTTGTTGTCTGCAGCCGCCTCTTCGGATTGCAAAGCGAACCCGAGGCTGGACTCGCCCCTGCCGGCCGATTGAGTTGTTAGAAGGCCCGCTGACACGCGCCGCGGGGGCTCCGGCCGAGCGCTAAATATTCGTCTTGCCCGGAATCCGAACTGAATGAAGGCGGCCCTGCTCTAACAGGTAGGAAAGATCGAGACAAGTCCTCTCAGGATCGAGGACATAGAGACCCCAAAGCCCGGCAAGGGGCAGGTTCTCGTGAAGATCGAGGCATCCGGAGTGTGCCGGTCCAATCTCAACATGGTCGAGGGAGACTGGGTCGCCGCCGGAGTCCCGCCGAAGTATCCCATCATCCCCGGTCACGAGATCGCGGGTCGCGTGGCTGAGGTGGGACCGGGGGTCGAGTCGGTCAGCAAGAACGACAGGGTCGGGATGCAGCCGCTATGGACGTCCTGCGGCACGTGTGAGTTCTGCCTGACGGGAGGGGAGTACTTCTGTACGAAGAAGGAGATTCTCGGGGAGACCGTCGACGGGGGGGTTCGCCGAGTACATCCTCGCGTATGAGGGGCACATCTACCCGCTCCCGTCGAACCTTGACGCTGTCACTGCGGCGCCTCTCTTCTGTCCGGGGGTGACTGCGCACGGAGCCGTCAAGAAGGCCCCGATCGAACCTGGGAAGAAGGTGGCCGTGTTCGGAGTCGGTGGTGTAGGACACCTGGCAATCCAGTTCGCGAAGCTGTACGGGGCCGACGTATACGCCGTGACGAGAAGCGAACTCCACCTCGCGCTCGCATCGGAGCTGGGGGCCACGCCCATCGATGGCAAGAAGGACCCTGTCGCGGAGCTCGTGCGACTGGGAAAGATGGATTAGTGCATAGTCTTCGCGCCTTTGAGCAACGTCGCAATGCAGGCAATCAAGGCAACCAGGCCACGCGGCACCATAGTGATGGGCGCACCGGGAGGAATCGAGGATCCCCATTCGATGAAGAGAAGAGGGTGGTCGGTACCCTCGTCGGGGGGCGCCAGGCCATGAGAGAGGTCGTCGCCGCGGCCCGAAAGATCGTCCCTGTTACGGAGACGCACCGCCTAGACGAAGCCAATGAGATGCTGAGGAGCCTGAAGGATGGCGAGTTGAGCGCCAGGGCAGTCCTGGTCCCCTAGTCTGAGCAAGCATCTCAAGAATTACTATCGGACGCCCAATACGTTTATAACTAAATAGATGAAGGGCCCGGAGCGTTGTCGAACCAAGCGAATGCTCTAGACCAATCCGCCGGAAGCCCGGTCCCGAGCGATTCACCACCTCTTCCGACCCCGAGGTTTGAGCTCCTGGTCACGGTCGGGATTCTGCTGGCTCTCCTGATGGGTGCGCTCGACAACTTCGTCGCCCTCACTGCGCTCCCGACGATCCTCGCCCAGTTTGGCCAGCCGAACAGCGGCACTTTTGTGATCAGCGCGTACGTCATCGCCTCCACCGCGAGCATCTCGATCTTCGCCAAGCTCTCCGACCTGTGGAGCCGGCGGAATGTCTTCCTCGGCGCGCTCGCAGTCTTCATGGTCGGCTCGGTCCTCTCCGGGCTGAGCCAGAACCTCACCGAGCTCATCGTCTTCCGGGCCATCCAGGGGCTTGGCAGCGGCGGCTTCTTCCCCATCGGGATAGCAATCGTAGCCGTAGTCTTCCCGCCCAAGACCAGGGCGAGGGTCATCGGCGCCCTCTCGGGGGTCTTCGGCATAGCGGTCGTCGCGGGACCGCTCCTCGGCAGCGCTATAGTGCAGTACACGTCCTGGAGGTGGGTGTTCTATGTGAACATCCCCGTCGGAATCGCCGGCTTCGCGATCATCGCCGTGACCCTTGGGCCTCTCCGGCCGCAGCTGGTCAGGAAGTTCGACCTTACGGGCGCCGCACTCCTCGTCGGTTGGGTGGCCGCGATAATGTATCCACTCTACCAGATAGTCGATAGCGGGTGGGCTTGGACCGACTCACGCACTCTTGGTCTGTTCGGCACTGGAGGGATCCTGGTGATCGCCTTTGTGATCTTGGAGCTTCGGGCCGAGAACCCGCTCGTTCCGATCCGGCTCTTCAGCCACCGCGTCATTGCTGCAGGAGGCGGGGCCACCTTCTTCATCGGGATGGTCTTCTTCCCCGTCGCGACGTTCCTCTCGCTGGTGGTGGGGGTCGTGCTGGCTCCCGGCTCTGGCTCGTCGGAGACCGTCCGGGACATACTCTATTTCCTGGTCATACCGCTCGTCATCGGGGCCGTCCTCGGGGGACAGCTCCTCACAAGGCTCCCCTACCGCGTCGTGACGGTCATCGGGATTGTCATCGGGATAATCGGAATGGCCGGCCTGACCACGCTCTCGATCTCGACACCGCTCTGGAAGCTGATGTTCGGAGTGGTGCCGGTCGGGGGAATCGTCCTTCCCCTGATTCCTCTTGGCTTCGGGATAGGCGTGACATTCCCCGTCTTCCTCTTGGCCGCCCAGAACCAAGTGGAGATGGTCAACGTCGGTGAGGCCGGCGGGATGATACAGTTCCTCCAATCTCTGGGAGGAGCCGTCGGGTTGTCGGTCCTGGCTTCATTCCAGTCCACACGTCTTTCCTCGCTGGACCCCTCGCCCAGCGTCATGTGCCTGTCCACTACGCCGCCGATCCCGCTCTGCGCGAGCTACCTCAGCTCCTTCGAGACCTCGCTGCTCAGCTCCTACGACCAGACGTTCGGCGTCATGGTGGCCCTCCTGGTTGTCGCATTCGTCTTCGTATTGTTCCTGAAGGGACGCCTCCCGAAGACGTCGTCCCAAAAGGGAGGCTCGACCGAGGGCGGGTCACAGGCGACAGTGCCCTCACCCGAGGTCGCCCCGAACCCTGCAACCTGAGCCGGAGGAATCCCTGGGCTCGGCCAGCAGCCGCAATCCACGGAGCATCCTGGCCAGCGGCTTTCGCTGGATGATTCTACCGTTTCTTAGCGCTCTTGACAGGCTTCGAAGGCTTGGGCTTCGCGGGCTTGGCGCTGACCTTCGCGAGGATCTTCGACAGTACGGCCTCTTGCTTGGCGTGGCTTCGGGCTGCGTCCTTCGCGATGCTGGTCTTCAGCGCGGCCAGATCGGCGCGCAGCGTGGCTACCTGCTTCTCTAATCTCTTTGCGCTCGCATCGTGGCTCTTCCTGAAGCTGCCGACGTCCTTCGAGAGCTTGGTGGCTGCCAGTTCGCTCCGGAGGGCAGCTACCTGCTTCTCCAGCCTCTTGATGCTCGCTGAGTGGCTGCTCCTAAAATTCCCGATGTCCCGTGACAGATACTCGAGGTTCTCCCTTACTATCTTGAGCTGAGTGCGCCTGCCCTCTGCCTGGGGGGCGGCCTGAGCGGCTGCATCGGTTCCTGACGACGCCGGCAACCCCTCGCTCATGCCCGATGCGGGCAACGCAGCGCCGCTCATCTCTTCAGTCATATCTCCACTTCCGCCTGTCTCTGAGGCCAAATCAACCGGACAGAGACCTCCGTTGCTAATTAATCTTTGTATTCGCGGCCCGATTCGGAATGCGGCCCGAATCCGAGTCGGTTTTGCCTACTTCTTCTTTGGTCCTTCCGCGGCGACCCTCCCGCCGACGAACTCGATGCCGACGACTGGCTCATTTCCGACGACCCAGGCGTCGTGTCCTGGCGGAATGTACGCCACGTCTCCCGACCCGATCTCGAATTCGGTTCCGTCCTTCATCTTGGCTCCGAGTTTGCCGGAGATCACGTACTGGAGGTGCGGGGCCATGCACCACTCCGTCTTGACTACCGGCTTGATATCGTCCGACCACTTCCATCCTTTCTTCAACGTAAACCGTGCGACCGCGTGGCCTGCGATGTCTACCAGTTCCATCCTAGCGTGCTTGAACTCCTTGATGTCCTTCGAGGCGGACATGTTCTTGACTTCGTGACTCGGCATCGACAATGTAATGCTCGCGAATCACTAATAAATTTTCTCCAGACCAACAGTCACGGCACGTTATCAATCGAGGGGGCGTTGCGCGTAACCATCCGTCTGCTCCACTCTCCCCTTCGCACGCGGCGCATCCTGCAAGGTTCTTAAACGACAATCCGTCGCGCGGGCTCGAGGCGCCTTGGCGTGGTCAGGTTCGAGCGAGTTTGAGAGGTTTCCTGAGTGAGCTGGATAGCACCGGCGACCTGAGGCACGTAACTAGGGAGGTCTCGGCCAAGTATGAGATCGCGGCGTTGGCTCACAAGCTCGACGGCAGACCCCTTCTCTTCGAAGACGTCAGGGAGTCCGAGTACAGGGTCGCGATAGGGGTCTGCGGCAGCCGGGCGCTGCTCGCGAGGGCGCTCGGCGTACAACAGGACCAGCTCCTCGGGAGAATCCTGGAATCCATCGAGCACCCAAGACCCTACAAGACCGTCAATCACGCACCGTGCCAAGAGGTCGTCGAGGACGAAGTCGACCTCTACAAGATCCCAATTCTCACGCACTGCGAACGCGACGGTGGTCCATACGCGACGGCCGCCATCGCGGTCGCCAAGGACCGCGAGTACGGGCTAAACGCGAGCTACCACAGGCTGATGCGGATAGGCAAGGACAGGGTCGCTGCTAGAATCCTTCCCCGACACCTCGACGAGTTCCTAAAGAGAGGAAACCGCGAAGTGGGAATCTCAATCGGCAACCATCCCGCCTTCCTCTTCGCCGCTGCCGTCTCTTGCGAGATAGGGAAGAGCGAGCTGGAGATAGCGAATGCTCTAAGGGAGATGGCCTTCGTCAAGTGCGGGGGGAACGACTCGATGGTTCCGGCCGAGTGCGAGCTGGTCCTTGAGGGCACCATCACCGACGAGTTGGTCGACGAGGGGCCGTTCCCCGACATAACCGGCGCCTACGACATTGTCCGGAAGCAGAGGGTGATCAAGATCAACCGCATATCTCACAGGAGGGACCCGATCTATCAGGCCGTACTCCCGGGGGCGTCCGAACACAGGATGCTGATGGGCATGCCCCGGGAGGCCACGATGTTCAGGGAGATCAACAAGGTCTGCACCTGCCTGGACGTGCGCCTGACCGCGGGCGGCAGCTCCTGGCTTCACGCAGTCATCAGGATAAGAAAGGAGAGGGGGGACGACGCAAGGAACGCGCTGGAAGCGGCGTTCAAGGGTCATCCGAGCCTGAAGCACGCGGTCGTCGTGGACGACGACGTGGACCTCGACGACCCGAACGCAGTTGAATGGGCCATCTCGACGAGGGTCCAGTTCGACAAGGACCTCCTCCTGAAGCCCAACGAGTACGGCTCGTCGCTCGACCCCTCAGCCGACCAGGTCACGAGGAGGACCTGCAAGGCCGGCCTGGATGCCACGCTCCCGCTGGGAGCGCCGAGGGACCTCTTCGTAAAGGCCAAGATCCCTCTCGAAGACGGGATGAAGGTGGAAGACTACCTGTAGATGATCAGCAGATGCACCTCACACCAGAAGAGAAAGACATGCTCGCCGGCAAGCAGGGGCACGCCACCAAAAAGAGCATGGAGATCCTGGTGGCTCTGGGAGAGATCTACGGAGCGAAGAGGCTCGTCCCGGTCTCGAGCGTCCAGGTCTCCGGGGTCTCGTACAAGAACCTGGGAGACGCCGGGATCGAGTTCCTGAGCGAGCTGGCGGAGGACGGGAGAGCGAGGGTGAAGACCACCCTTAACCCCGCTGGGATGGACCTGGAGAACTGGAGGCTGCAGGGGATCGACCCTGGCTTCGCCAGCAAGCAGCTCGAGGTCATCGATGCATACCGGAGGCTCGGGCTGGAGATCTCCTGCACGTGCACCCCCTACCTGGCGGGCAACGAGCCGGGCTTCGGCGAGCACATCGCGTGGGGTGAGAGCTCCGCCGTGGTCTACGCCAACTCCGTCCTAGGTGCGAGGACCAACCGCGAGGGTGGTCCTAGTGCCCTCGCGGCCAGCCTTACGGGGAGGACGCCTCTGTACGGTTACCATCTCGACGCGAACAGGGTCGCGACGCTGACCGTGGACGTGTCGGCCGAGCTCGCCACGCCGGAGGACTTCGCAGCGATGGGATACTCCGTCGGCAAGGTCGTCAAGAACGGGGTGCCCTACTTCCGAGGGATACGGCAGGCCGGACTCGAAGAGTCGAAGGAGCTGTCTGCCGCCCTCGCGAGCTCGGGCGGGGTCGCTATGTACCACATGGAGGGCGTGACCCCAGAGGCGAAGAGTCCGCCGAGCGGGACCGAGGCGATCTCCTTCGGCCGGCGCGATCTTGCCGAGGCGACGGCCGGACTGAACGACGAGGGGGATCCGGACTTCGTCTCGGTCGGGTGTCCCCACTGCTCCCTGAAGGAGCTGGCGACTATCGCCGGGCTGCTGAGGTCGCGCAAGGTCACGCGGGAGTTCTGGATATGCTGCAGCCGGGAGGTGAAGCGCCAGAGCGACGAGAAGGGGTACTCCAAGGTGATCGAGGGGAGCGGAGCCAAGTTCGCGTGCGACACATGCATGGTCGTCGCGCCCATAGAGGGTATGGGGTTCCACGTGGTCGCGACGAACTCAGCCAAGGCTTGCCACTACCTGAGGAACAGCGGGCTTCGCGTCCGCTTCTTGACCCTCGAGAGGTGCGTCATGGAGGCGACGAGGCCAAGATGAGGCTCAAGGGCAGGGTCATCTACGAGGGGGAGGCGGAGGGGGACGCGCTGGTCACCTCCCAGCCGATATCGTTCTACGGGGGGGTGGACCCTGGGTCTGGCGAGATCGTCGAGAGAGGCCACGAGCTCCGGGGTGAGTGTGTGAAGGGCAGGGTCCTGGTCTTCCCCTACGGGAAAGGTTCGACAGTGGGCTCATACATTCTCTACAGGCTCAGGAAGGGTGGGCTCGCCCCCGCCGCCATCATAAACGAGAGGTGCGAGACCATAGTGGCGGTCGGCGCGATAATCTCCGAGATACCTTGCGTGGACATGGTCGACATCACCAAGATCGGGCGCGACACCAGGCTCAGGGTGAGCGGCTCGACCCTGGTCTCCTGAAGGCACGCAAGCGCCCGATCAGGCTCGGGCCGTCTTTGATCAGGGATGTCCCGGCTGATTCCTAGGCCGGAGCGCCCGGCGGCCCGTCCCAGCGCGGAGCCAGGTCGTGCTCGAGGCCGATGACATCGAGTACCTTCCCCACCACATGATTGACCATGTCGTCGACCGTCTTCGGCCTGTTGTGAAACGCGGGCATCGCCGGCAAGACTATCGCGCCTGCTCGGGCAATCCTGACCATGTTCTCCAGGTCAATCAGGGTCAGTGGCGTCTCCCTCACCACGAGCACCAGCGGTCGTCTCTCCTTCAGCGTGACCGCGGCCGCCCTGAGCAGGAGGTTGTCGGAGTAGCCGCTCGCGACGCCCCCCAGCGACTTCATGCTGCAGGGGATGACGACCATTCCGTCCGTGTGGAAGGAGCCGCTTGAGAGCCTCGCGGCCGGATCGTCTATCCTGTACGTCTCGGTGGCGAGCCTCTCGACGTCGGCCGCGGTGAGGTTGGTCTCGATGCGGACAGTCTCTCTTGCCGCTTGGGTTAGGACCAGGTGCGTCTCCACCCCGGCCGTCTTCAGGGCCTCGAGGGCCCTGATGCCATAGATGACCCCGCTTGCCCCGGAGATTCCTATGACGAGGCGCATGTTAGCCTCAGCTGTAGGGCCCTCCTTTAAAGGAATAATCCGGCGACCGGGTGTCCTGATGGGTCAGCACCTCCAGGGAGCGGGTCGGTCCGGCATTCGGACTTTGGAACAATCTAAAATCATGATGGAAAAGCCATAGCAGGAGCTAGCAACGTGTGATTTCCCCGGGACCGCTGCTGCTTGCAGCGGCCTTCGTGGGTATTCTTCACATGTCCGCCCCTGATCACTGGGCGACGCTGATCATCCTCGGTCGAGTATCGGAGTGGGACCGCCCGCACCTTCTGGGCGTGGGCCTGATGACGGCGGTCGGGCACGTCGCTCTCTCGATACTGCTCGGGTTCGCCGTCGTCGAGGTTGGGCGCGTCTTCTCGCAGCAGATCTCCCTTTACGTCACCGAGGGAATCGGCGTTGCGATGGTGGTCGGGGGGCTGATCTACGGGACGAAGGAGCTCTTGTCCAACAGCTCCGAGGATTATGAGAGCGAGACTCGAGAAGAACTCTCGAAGGGAGAAGGGGCATTCGGGAGGCGGTTCCGCTACTTCGCGGTCTTGGGGGCCGCGCTCTCGCCGGACCTGAGCATCTTGCCAATCTTCCTCCTCGCTGTGCCAATCGGTCTGGGTTTCGCCATTGACACCGCGATAGTCTTCGCGCTGGCCTCGATCGGAGCCCTCCTCGCCTTCCTGTTGATTGGTTCCGCCGGTCTGGTCAGGGCCTTCGAGAGGCTTCCCTCGAAGTACAACGACGCGCTGGTTGGCTTCGTCATCGCCGCCGCCGGGTTCTATGTGCTTGTGGCTCGCTAGCGCGCGGGCTGGTCAGCGTGCACCTACCGAATCAGGCGGTTCGGTTGGGCAGTGTGTGACGGTCGCTGCAGATGGGGCAGATCAGGAAGAACCTGGAGCCGCTCTCGATCTTCAGCGACTCGGTGCCGCAGGTCGGACACCGTGTCTGTTCCTCCTTCCACGGCTCCCGCAGGTTCCCCTCCTTCAGCCAGTCGATAACGGAGATCGTCGTTGGGTCATTGAGCTGGTCGACCGGGATCTCGTTGAAGAACTCCACCGAGAGCCTGAGCCTCTCGAACTGGCTCGGTGAGATCTTTCCGTTGAGCGAATACCTGGCGAAGACGGCTATCAGCCGCTTCCGTTCGTTCTCGTCCTCGAGCTTCGTGTCGACGCTGGAGAGGAAGAAGATGCAGACCAGCGCCACTGCCGCAACCAGCCCGTAGGGGGTCTGCAGGAAGAGTATCGGTAGCCCGACGTAGGGGATCTCGACCGCGGACACGCCGAGGACGTTGGTGGAGTCCGTGACGAATGGGTCTGGTGAAATGTTGTTGTCTCCCTTGGTCTGGTAGTACGTCACCCCGCTCGGCTCAAGTCCTGTGCCGACGACTCTGTGGATGACGACCGGCTTGAGAAACGAATCGAGGGCCGGGACGCCCGAGGCGCTCTGGACGAAGACGATTATCGTGCTGTTCGCGATTGGTCCCCGCTGCGCAGTGAAGAAGACGAGCTCGCCGTTCTGGAGCTTGGGATACATGCTGTTCCCCTGAACGATAGCGAGCGGGTAGGTACTGGTGCCGGCGATGAGCGGGAGGGCCACGAGGGTGACGAGAAGGGCGAAGCTGACGACCATCAGGATGCGCTGATTGCGGGATGCCATCTATGGAATCACTCTTGGGACCATGTCTCTCATGTCCTGTAGGTGTAGCTTACCTCGAAGAGGGTGGGTTTGGGGGAGCCCCAGACAACGGACAGAGCCCCTGCTGATGGCGACCCGGTGATCACGACCTCAAGGTACCCCGAGGCCGGCACGGTCCCCGCCGAGGAGGAGATCGAGATGGGCTGGTAGAGCGCTGTGACAGTGGCGGGTGAACTACTCGCCATGGTGGACTGAACGACACCCGCTGAGTTGGTCGTGTAGTACGAGACGGTGATCGCCTGCCTCGCGGGCATCAGCGCGTCGCAGAGGACCCACCAGTATGTGGTCGAGGTCCCGAACGTGCACGAGTCCGAAGACTGGGACGAGGTCATCGCCTCGTACTCCACGGCGTTCGAGTCTCCGGTCCCGGCCACCGTGTTCACCAGCGTCGCGGGTCCTGCGCCTATGCTGCCAGCGGTCTCCGTTACTGAGGTGTAGCCCCCGAAGAGAGTGAAGACGAAGTCGGTGTCGGCCACCGTGGAGACCGGGGAGACCGTCGGCGCGGCTGCTGTAGCCGAGCAAGAGCTCACGGCCGTCTTGGGGAGCCCTGAAGCAGGGTCGAACGGAGTTATGGCGTCTGCCCCGGAGACTCCGAACGCGACCCCTGAGGCCGCGGTCGGAGCGGAGGCGAGCTTCACAGTAACCGTGTCGGAGGTGACGGCAGTGGCTGCAATCCCATACCATTCGATGTGGGTGGCCTCCTGAGTTCCGGAGCACGCCACGAAGGAGCTGCGCGCAGAACCCTGCCACGCTATCTTCCCCAAAGAGTCACTGATCGACGAGACTGTCACCGAGGAACCTGAGGAGTAGGTGTCGAGGGAAAGGACGACCACGTCGTTTGCCTTCGTCGTGCTCAACGACGATAGGACGAAGGTCGAGCCGGACGTCCACGTGCCGGTCGCGCTCCCGTCGAGCGCGGGCGCCGGGGCGTCCGCGAAGAGCTGCAAGGAGAGCACGCCAGCGGGTATCGAGGTCGCCGAGGCGAACTGTGGAGACCAGAGGTACATGCTCGACCCGGCAGATAGCGTGAACGAGCTCTCGCCCTGGACCGCGTCGCAGTATCCTGAGATGTTAGTGCCGGACGTCGCCGTCCAGCCCTCGGCGGCCGAGCTCACGGTCGAGCCGACTATAGCGTAGTAGTCCCAGTGCTCTGCGTCTATGAAAGTGTCCAAGGGAATCCAGCCTGAAGGCCCTGTGACGACTGGGTTGCCCCCCTGCATCATGTAACCAAAGAGGATGTCGTCGGCATTGTTAGTCGTCATCGAACAAGATACAGGCGAATTGGCGTTGACGACCACAGGCTCGATCGCACTCGAATCGAACGGATTGGCCGTGTTCGCTCCATGGATCGCGATGTAGGCGGGGTTGCACGCGCTTCCCGCAGTGTAGGTGACAGTGACCGTAACAGATGAGAGCGAACTAGGGGCATAGGCCCAATACTCGGCCCCGCTTCTCGACCCCACTGTGTAGCTGGAGAAGGTTGAGCGCGTGTTCCAGGTCAGGCCGCCTCCGCTGATGGACATCGCGGTGACCCCTGGGTTGCACATCACCATTACCACTATCACGTCATTTGTGTCTGAAGTCGTGACGCTGACCGTGGAAGGCGACGGGCTGTTACCGCCTATCCCGTGGCTGTCGAGTGAGAGCGTCCCGGCCGTCGAGCTGGGTTCCGTGCCCTGGGTATCCACCGTCAGACAAGGGGGGGTGCAACCGGTCACCGGCGCGTTGGCGTTCTCATAGTAGGGCTTGAGGAAGGACCCGGCGTAGTCAGCAGTGGCGTTCGACAGGATGGTCACATTGGCCGCAGCTGCGACCGCAATCAAGGTCGCGGAGATGCCGAACAAGATTAACAGCCGCCGGTTCAGCTTCCGCAAGCCCAGCTAGTCACCTCTGGGCTCACTCCGAGACCACTCCTAGGCGACCGTTATCTGAATCGCCGCTGGGGCAGCCCATGTCGTCGCACTGGTGTCCCAAAGAATCGTCATCGTCTGCCCGTTCACGACCGGGGTCGGGCTCGTGAACGTGAAAGTGTAGAGAGTGCTCGTGACGCCCGAGGCGGCGGTGCTCGTGACGGTGATCGTGTATACGTGGCTCGCCGTCGCGCCGGTCTGGATGGTCAACGTCCATGCAACCTCCCAATCGCCTGCTACCAGCGCGTTCACGTAGGCGGCACCTCCGTTTGACCATGCCAGCCCCGCTGAGGAGGCGGATTGGGCGGCCTCGACGACGTTGTAGCTGATTGCTGACGCGGTGAAGTAGCCGTTGTCGACGACGTACTCGCCCTGGTATCCGGCGTTCGTGCTCCCGACTATCGTGACGGACGCCGCGTAAGCTCCAACAGACCCTACGAGTATTAGAGAGAGCACCAGAAGATAGACCGCCCTGATGCTACGGTGGAACAGAGGTATGCGAACGAACTTTGTCAATTCTCTTCACGACCTCTCGGACGATTGGTTCCCCTATGCGACCGTTATCTGCACCGCGGCTGGGGCTGTCCACGTCTGGGCACCCACGTCCCAGATTATGCTCATCGTCTGTCCCGCCGATATGGAGGCCAATGTTGTGAACGTGAAGGTGTAGAGCGAGCTAGTGGTGCCTGAGGCCGAGGTACTCGTCACGGTGATCGTGTAGGTATGGCTGACCGTCGCACCCGTGTTGAGTGTAATCGTCCAGAGCACTTCCCAGTCGCCGGGTACCTGTGCGTTCACGTATGCCGTGCCGAGAGGTGCCCAGGTCATTGGCTGAGATGTCGCCGTCTGCGCAGACTGGACAACGTTGTAGGTTATGGCCGAGGCGGTGAAGTAGCCGTTGTCGACGACGTACTCGCCCTGGTATCCGGCGTTCGTGCTCGCGTTAATCGTCACTGACGCCGCGTACGCCCCTATCGATCCTACCAGGATGAGGGAGAGCACCAGCAGGTAGACCATCCTGACACTGCGGTGTACCAGAGGAATTCGTACGAATCTGGCCATTAATCACCACAAACTCCCGCTGATTGCCCAATTAAATCGGGTCGACATAAATTGACCAGAAAAATAACTGGTATTTAATCTACGTGAGATTTATCTCAAAACTGAGCTATTTGTCAATTTATTGCTACATTGTATTCTTTCGCTTGAACGGTAGATTCCCACCCATGGAGACATTCATGGAGCTTTCAGATGAGCAGTGGGAGAAGGTAAAGCGCCTGATCCCCTCCGCACACCAGGAGGGGAGGCCTAGGTCCGACGACAGACGGACGCTGAACGCGATTCTGTTCGTGCTCAAGGCGCACATCCCGTGGAACTACCTTCCTCGCGAATTTGGGGATGATGCCACCGCGAACCGGAGGTTCAGGCGCTGGAAGCAGGAGGGAGTCTGGAGCCTAATCGAGCAGACGCTGAGGTCGGCGGGCTATAGACCTGACGAACTCTAGCGGCGCAGAAGCAAAGCGGGACGGCGGGCCCTCCGGGTAGCTCCTGAAATCAGCGGCTCTTCGAGTAGGTCAGCCCTTCCACCCTCACCGCGTAGCCGTCGATCTCCCTCATCCTGTTGGCGACGTTGGGCTGCGCCCAGAGCTCTACCGGGTCTAGGTAGTCGAAGTCGAACTCGATGATGTTGCCGCATCTGCACCTGGTCCCCCAGAGCTTCTCCCCGACCTTCCTCGACTTCAGGGTCGAGGCCATGAACATGTTCAGACAACGGGGGCACTCGAGGATGACGCTGTTCATTCAATCCTCACAGGCCTTGCATCTCTTCGGCGGGAGGAAGTGCATCACGCCTGTGCTGTCGTGGTAGATCTCATAGTCCTTCGGCTCGAGCTTCCGTTCCGGGTCTTTCTTCGTCTCGGTCATGTGCTCGAGATTCCCGCAGTAGGCTATAACGTCGGGGGAGGGGTGAAAGTGAACCGGTAAGGGGAGAGCATCCCGAAACTGAGCCAGTAATATACCCCAGTCGTTCACCCTCATCGAGGACGAGCTTGCTTACACCAGACGAGGGTCTTCATCTCGGGGAGAAGGACGGCCATCTGAATTGAAGATCTCGGGGTTCGTCGTCCACAGGAAGAAGACGGTAATCATCATCTGGGTCATAGTCCTCCTCGCCCTGACCCCGCTCCTGCTGAGCTACGGGCAGTACATCAGCTACTCCGAGAGCCCGAAGTCGCTCACGAACAGCGAGTCGGGCAAGGCACAGCAGGTGCTCTCTACCCTGGCGCCGTCCAACTCCATTCTGACGGTGGTCTTCCAGCCAGGTGCCGGCGAGTCGATCGGCAAGATAGAGAGCCAGACTCTCGCATTCCAGAAGGCTCTGAACGCGAGCGGGATCCCGTTCTACTCGGGGAGCAGCTCTGCCTTCTCCAGCTACGAGAAGTTCCTGGACGGGGTACTCACGAACACCACCGTCTTGAGCATCCGTGACACCTACTACAACTTCTCAGAGCTCTCGACCCAGGTCTACAGCTTCCCCAGCGCTTTCCTCGGGAACTGGTCCCAGTCCGCATTCTCTCAGGGCTCGATCAACCAGACCGCAACTAGGGCGGCCTACGACGGAAGCGACTACGAGTCCCTGTTCCTGAAGGACCTCAACCAGACATATTCGGCCTCCGCGTCTTTGAGCCCGACTGAGAGGGTCCAGAACGCCACAGCCACGGCGGCCATCCCGAGCTTCATCGATCTGAGCCCGTTCTTCATCTTCGCCGTGGTGGGCACCGCGGGATACAACGTGACGAACTATAGCACGGATCTTTTGGCGCCCGTGTCGACGTACCTCTCGGATTACGCCGGGTTCCACATCTCGGCGCTTCTCGTGCAGTCCGCCCTTGTGGCGGGGACAAACGCAAGCAAGTACTACTTCGCCAGGTACGGTCTCCTGGGAGCCCCGTCGTTCATCACGCAGGACTACATCAGCCCGGACAACTCGACGTACCTCATAACCGTGAACTTCAACGTCACGGAGGACTTCAGGGGTCCCAACGACTTCTACCCGGCCCAGAACGCGACCGCCGAGATCAGGGACCTTTCCCAGAAGTACCTCGGTACCGCCGAGGTGACCGGGCAGGGGGCGGTCGCCGCCGACACGGCCCAGCTCTCTGCGAGCAGCGGCTACGCGTTCGGCCTGATCTTCGTCTTCCTCGCCATCGCGGTCGGCCTGCTCTTCGCGGCCTACCTCCCGCCGATCTTGGTCCTGATAGTCGTCTCGCTCGCGACGGCCCTCGGCTACGTCTCGATATTCCTCACGGGAGTCGTCCTCGGCCACGTCGACTACGTGGTGACCGACGTTCTTACAGCGGTGATATTGGGGGTGTCCACGGATTACTTCGTCTTCATCCTTGCTAGATACAGAGAGGAACTCAGGTCGGGGAAGACGAACTTCGAGGCGCTCTCGGTTGCAACCGACAAGGCCGGGTTCGCTGTGGTCGTCTCGGGGGTGACGGTCGCAGTCAGCCTTGGCGCCATCTCTCTGGTCTCGGGCCTCGAGAGCTGGGGACCTGTCCTCTTGATCACGATGCTGTTGACGGTGGTGCTCGAGGTGACTCTCGTGCCGGCCCTTCTCAGCCTGATCGGCCCGAGGATCTTCAAGGGAGGGCGCCTGTCTCTTAGAGGAAGGAAGAGGCCGCCGACGGTCGCTCCCGAGGTGAGGAAGCCGGTGCGGCCGATGGAACGGTCCGCCTTCTACAGGGTCGTCAAGATCTCCGAGCGCCGCAAGTTCCTGATCGTCGGTGTGATCGTGCTCCTCGCCGTTCCCACCACATACCTGTGGTTCAACCTCCCGACCACCTACAATGTCAACGAGGGCCTGCCTCAGGGATTGTCGAGCGTCCAGGCCCTGAACACCATCGACCAGAAGTTCGGCAGCAGCATCATCTATCCGACCTTCGTGGTCGTGAGCTTCACGCAGAACGCGAGCACGGTCTTCGGAGGCCTCACCCCCGCCGCGACCACCACACTGGAGGCCGACGCAACCCTCCTGCTGGGCACGAACGGGATCAGAGAGGTCGTAGGTCCGACGATCAACGGCACGAAGATCGAACCGAGCAACCTCGACGGAGCGTTCGTCTTCAACCACGGATCGGACGCCTACTTTATCGTCTTCACTAAGTACGACCCGTACTCCCCGAACGCCATATCGATTGTCAGCCAGCTGAGGCAGAACGACCAGTTCCTCGTGGGAGGGCTGACCTCGAGCATAATCGACCTGCAGCAGTACTACAACGGCGCCTTCCAGCAGCTCGAGATAGTCATCCTGGTAGTCATCGCCATCGTCCTTGGACTCTCGTTCCGGAGCGCCAAGTATCCGTTCATCTCGCTGACCGGGGTCTTCATCAGCATCACCTGGACGACGGCGATCCTCTACCTGATCTCCACCTACGTCCTCGGACAGGAGCTTGTCTTCCTGATCCCCATCGTCGTATATGTGATCCTCATGTCGCTCGGGAATGATTTTGCGGTCTTCATCCTCTCCCGGGTCAGGGAGGAGCAGAAGTCGCACGGGTTCGAGGAGGGTCTGGCAAGGGCCATGGTGGGCTCGGGCGCCGTCGTGACCGCCCTCGGCCTGATACTTGCGGTCTCGCTGGGGAGCCTCGGGCTGGTCCCCTTCGGGTACTTAGAGCAGCTCGGGATTGCGTTCGTCATCTCTCTGATAGTGGACACCTTCGTGATCCGGATCTTCTACTTCCCGTCGATGCTCCTCGTGCTCAAGGGCGCGGGAGCCGAGCCTTCAACAGCTCCGGGAACAGCCAAACCAGAGAGCTGAAGGGGACACACACCCCTACCTAAGGACCAGGGGAGTCGCTTGGGTCCGGGAAGGAGGCGCCTCTCCGCGCTCACACCACATCGACTTCTTCTACCGAAATGAGCCCGTTGGTCCCGACGATCGACTTCACTTCCACTAGCACCCCGTGAATCTTCTCGGGAACGTCCACGGTCTCGATGACGAGAGGGAGATTCATTGACAGACCCAGTACGTCGGCCCTCGAGGAGCCTCGGACACCGTAGCCGCGTATCCCCTGCACGACGGTGGCGCCAGAGATGCCGCTCCTCTTGTAGAGCGCGAGAAGCAGGTCGACTATGGGCTTCCCGGCATGCTCGTCCCTGTGGCGAATCCTCACCGTGAGCTTCAGCATCCGTCTGATCGGGGGTTCATTCGACATTCTTCTCAGCCAGCCGCTCCAAGTAGCAGAACCAGAAGGGCCCTACCTATGAAGATAGCTCCGATCGACGCTCCCACGTTCAGGAAGACATCCGCTCCCGCGAGCAGGAACTTTCCTGCGTCCATCAGGTTGGCCGTCTCGAAAGCGAAGGTCGACATCGTCGTCAGCGAGCCGCAGAACCCAATACCCACCAGCAGGGTCAGGCGCGGGTCCGCGCCGAACTGGGTCGTGCCCGTCGCGGCCATTCCGAGTATGAAACTGCCGAGGATGTTTATCATCAAGACGGAGACCGGAAGTCCGTAGATGATGTATCCCTCGCCAGTCACCCTGTACCGCAGCAGGGCTCCCGCTACGGCGCCGATTGAAACCAGACCTATGTCCCAGACTATGTCCCACTTCATTTTCTTACCGCTCGCTGATTGTTTTGGTAGAAGCTATTGGCTCACAACTCGATTGCGAGCGGTTGATGGCGAGCTTCACCGCCGGCCGGAGAACGGCGCGGGGTTTCTTAAACGCTTCCAAGATCCTTGGGTGAGGCGGGCGCGGCTTTCTTGTCTCGTTCAGCGGCGCGCGATGGGGCATCACTGACGGGTGAGGACCATCCCGACGTGATCGGATGGCCTGGCCTTCCTGTGTGGTATGATTTGAAAGTGCTCTGCGATAAGGCATGGGACGAGTGCGAAGACCGCCCCCGCTATGAGATCGATCAGGTAGTGCTGTCCCAGATACAGGGTTGAGAAGAGGATGGCGATGGTGATCGGGATTGACACGAGGGAGAGCCTTCGGTCGAGCTTGACCATGAAGTACGAGAATAGGATTGCATATGCGGCGTGCAGGCTCGGGAAGGCGGCGAACTTGTCGGCCTCGAAGACCGACACTACGTAGAGCAGGCCCTTAGGCAGAGCGGAAGAGGTCCCTCCGTAGAAGAGGTCCTTGGCGACGCCCTCGTACCAGGGCGGGGCCGTGGGGAAGAGGACGAATGTGACAAGGGCCGCGTATGAGGTGAGGACGATGGCGGTGACATACTTCCCGAAGAGCTGTCTGTTGAAGCGCCAGAGCGCCAGCGACGTGATGACTACGAGCACCAGGTGCAGCGAGTAGAAGAAGGACATCGCCGCTGTCATGGCCGGCGAGTAGAATGTCGATTGGACCCAGCCCGTGAGGTTGAAACCCCAGATCATCTTGTCCAAGGGGTAGACCGAGTACAAGACTCTCGTCGCCGCGAAGGCGCCAACGGTGCCCTGGAGGGCCTCGTAGCAGAGCATCACGGCGACGAAGGGAATCCACGGCCTCACCGTCTCCCTGGACGAACCTACTAGAGCGATCAACGGTACGAGCGCGAGGAGGAAGACGGCGGGCAGGAACTCCAGGGCCCTCCCGTAGACTACGTAGTAGACCAGCACGCCGACAGAGTAGACGACGGCCGGGAGAACGAAGATGAGGTACCTGAGAGTGAGCCTTTCGCGCGCCCTCCCCCTCAGTCCTCTGGAGACCTCGCCCTCATCTTGGGCTTCTGGGTCCGCGGTCAATGACCCCCGCTGTTACCATTGGAACATTCCGGGATGATCGCCAAAGTCCAAGACCGCTTAACTACTTCAGTACGAAAGGCGACTAAATTAAGACTTGTGAACCCGGAATGCAGCCCAAGAGCAGAATCAAGAAAAGGAGTCAGAGGAGAAGATCGCCTTTCGGGTCACTGAACTCGTCGTCTGGGACGGACGGTGCGAGGCCTTCGCCATTGCAAGTCTTGGCAGAGATCTTGCAATCTAGTGTTTTAGGTAGTATTCGGCGACCGCTCTGAACGACTCCTTCGGCTCCCACGGCAGGTCCGGGTACGTCACCCCGTGCTCGCCCGTCGGACCTGAGAAGCCATCCAGAACGTGGGGGTCGAGGTCCACCCCCATCATCTCCCTGGCCCCACTAATGGCCTGTCTCCTGAACTCCTCCTCCGTTTCTGCCTCAGCGAAGCTCTTCACCAGGCTGAAGTTCGCCATGTCGGCATCGTACCTAGGGTCCGGGCGGCACGGGGAGTTGGGAACCACGAAGGTCTGCACGAAGGCGCCTTCAACCCCCGCTGCGTCAAGGACGCCCAGCTGATCGACTAGCTCGCGTGCCTGGAGCCCCTCGTCACGGATGTAGTGCCCATCGGCTCGGGGCGGGACATGCGCCATATCCAAGAACATCTTGGGAAACTTCTGGTTTGGCCCGAGGAGGCCTTCCATCATCCCGAAGGTTATCATGAAGCCGTTGGCTCCGAGCAGGTCCGCTCCCCGGAAAGTGCAGCACCCGAACTCCCCTATGACGACAGGCTTGCCGAATGCGTTGTACTTGCTTATCATCTGGCCATAGGAGTCTTTAGTCTGCGCGTCCCTGTAATGGTCTACCCCGACGAAATCGAACGGTTTCCAGTCGACAGTTTCGAATGGTACGGAGAAGTAGGTCAGCGGGCCATGGAACAACTTCCTCGCGGCCTCGCTCAGATTCGAAAGGTATGCATTGAGCGGTCCGTTGTGCTTCCCAGCCGTCATGTCGCCCCAGAACGAGGGACGGGATATCCGGTCAAAGACATTCTTGCCCTCAATCATCCCCTGAGAGAAGAGCGTCAGCTCAGAGCCCACACTGAAGACCAGCTTTCCGGGCCACCGTTGACGGAGCTCCTCTGCCCGCTCCGCCACCCTCGTGACGTATTCGAGAGTCTCATCCTGGCTTCTATCCCACAACTCGGGAGATAACCAGACCTCCAGCCCTTCTGACAGGGCGTCCTCACTTGCGGTCATGAGCCTATCAATGTCGAGCCCCTGGATTCTGACGGCGTTGCAGTGGAGGTCGTACTTTATGATGCCCAGCTCTCGGCGGACAATCCTGGCGTCGAATTTGGGACGCCAGTTGCCATCCATAAGCACACGCCCGACGTCGTAGCAAACGCCCTTCCGGTTCAATGGCGGGTCACCTGCGATGAATCGGGCTTGAGCATCCTCAGGATTATCCCGGCATCCGGCATGAATTCACTGACCTCGTCCGGACGAACCGTCATCACCCTTCTCGAGAGCCCGTCGAGGCACGCGAATACCGCCGTCACCAGCTTGTCAGGATCGTCTCTGGCAATCTCCCCGGTCGCCTGGCCCTCGACTACGAGCCTTCGAACTATTTCGTAGGCTACCCGACCCTGTTCGGCAATCGCATCGCGAACCTCTTGGGTGAGCTTCTCGTCGACCATTCCCTGATACATAATCTGATAGTACTCAGGACGCTTTCGCCTATTGTCGACCATCGTGGATATGATATGCCCCAGGCGCGCGCCCGGGGTGCCTGGTATCTCCCGGACCATCGAGTTGAGCTTGTCTCTTGACTGGATGGCCTGTCTCAGCAGGGTGGCTACGATCATGTCCTTACTCGGGAAGTAACGGTAGGCCAGGCCCTGGCTTACTCCCGCCTCTTCGGCCACCTCTGCCATGGTCGCCGCCATGCCCTTCCGCGCGAAGACGGTCCTTGCCGCTTCCAGAATCTTCTCGGACTTCTCTTCGCGCAGCATCTGATTCATCTTTCTTCGGGGCAATTCTGCGACTCAATGAATGAACGCTTCATTCATTTAATATATGTTTCTGCGTTGCCATAGTGGCGTGAGCACGGTTCGCCTCAGGCAGGAGGCGAGAAGAGGTCGGACATCACGCTCGCAGTCGCGTCGTTCCTGCCGAGGTTTCCGGTGTTGAATATCGCCTCGACCGTAGCTAGGAGCGAGTAGTGCGAGTACGGGACCTGCGACACATATCCTGGCCTCGCGAAGGGAGAGACGAGGATGCAGACCACCTGTCCGCCTGAATTCGGCCCGAACCCCGCGTTGTTGCTGCCTTCGTCGTAGACGATGAATAGTGCCGTGGTCGGGAACGAGCTGGAGTTGATGATTCTGGGTACGACGGTCGAGAGCCACTGGTCCCCGGTCGAGAGAGCACAGCTGTGGGCGTCGTCGCAGAGGTTCGGCGTGATGAACGAGTAGCTCGGAAGGTTCGACGACGCCAGGTCCTTCGAGAACTGTGCGAACGGTACGACGTGGGAGTCGCAGTAGGCCGAGGTAACCCCTGAGCCCGAGTTCCCAGTTACACTGTCGACATAGACAAAGGGATCGTGCTTGGGGACGTACAGGCCGTCCGGGCTGTCGGTCTGGGAGCAGTTGGCCGGCATCGACTCGGCGTACTCCTTCCAGGTCAGCCCCTTCCCGTCAAGCAGGCTCGTGATCGTCGTGTTGGGCAGCGCGCACTGCACCGGGAGGCAGTCGGAGGTGACGCCGAAGGTGTCCCCTGCCACCAGCGCGAGGTAGTTCGGCAGAGAGGGGTGAGAGACGGCGAAGTAGTTTGCCGCTAGGGCGTATTGGGATGCGAGCTGGTTCTGGTACGGGGCCGAGGGATTCCCGATGACGCTCCCGTAGCCCTCGTTCTCCATGACGACTATTATGACGTGCTTAATCGCCCCTCCAGCGATCTCTTGGTCGCTCGATGTTTGGACGCTGGTCTGGGTCGAAGGGCTGGACGAAGCCGCTGACGACAAAGATGATCCTTGGGATGCGGAACCGATTAGTCCAGCCTGATATCCGGCGAAGCCCGAGACCACTAGGATGAGAAGTATGACTGTGACGAGGATCTTCTTTCTCATGGGGCCGGCTGGTTTTGGTGATGCGGTCCGTCGGTCTCATAAGGCATTCGGGAGAGAGGACCTTCAGACACTGTAGTAACCCCGTTCGACCTGTGGGATTCAACTTGGCCAGCCCCTCGGGTCACAATCCTGCCGTCTAATGACGGAGAACCAGAGTCCATTCAGGCCGCCGAAGCTGCCGCCTTTGGGCGTGGAGCCTAGAAGCCCAGCGCGGCCCTGAGGCCCTTGTACCTGTTCCTTATCGTGACCTCGGTCACCCCCGCTGCCTCTGCGATGTCCCTCTGGGTCTTTCCGTCGTTCTCCAGAGTGCATGCGACGTAGAGCGCGGAGGCGGCGAAGCCCATCGGGTCCTTGCCCGCCGAGACCCGCATCGGTCCTGCCATCGCGAGTATCTCGAGGGCCCTCCTCTGGGTCTTCTCCTTCATGCCCGCCCTAGAGGCTATCTTCGATATGCAGCGCGCGGGGTCGACGACCGGCATGTGCATGTCGAGCTCTCTGAAGAGGAGCCTGTAGGACCGTGCGATGTCCTTCTTCTTTATGTTGCTGACCGCAGCCATGTCCTTGAGAGTCCGCGGAATCTCCATGTCCCTGCACGCGGCGTAGAGGGAAGCGACCGTTATCGCTGTGATCGACCTGCCCCTGACGAGACCGCGCTCGAAGGCCTTGCGGTAGATGTATGCGGCCTTCTCGACGACCGCCTCGTTGACCGTGAGCTTGTCTGCGTACCTGTGCAACTCGCTGAAGGCCTGCCTCAGGTTCCTGTCGGCAGACTCGTGCGCCTGGCTCCTTCTGTCCCACGTCCTAAGCCTCTCGACCGTGGACCGCATCGAGCCGGAGAGCGTCCTGCCTGAAGCGTCCCTGTTCTCGCCGCCGATGACCGTCGCCAGCCCCATGTCTGATATGGCGACCGAGGTAGGGAGACCGACCCTGCTCTTCTCGTCCTTCTCCTCGTTGGAGAATGACCTCCATTCTGGGCCTGCCTCTTCCATCTTCTCCTTGAGGACGAAGCCACAGTTGCTGCAGAACAGTTCTCCGCCTGACGAGTCGATTATCATAGGGCTGTGAGCGCACCTAGGACACTTGTCAAGAGCTTTCTCTAGCTTCATCAGCCTGGAAAAGTTGGGGTTTCGAGACATTTTCTAATACAATCCGGAGGGATAACTCGGACCTAAACAAGCGCTTATAAACCTTTACAAAGGCATAAAAGCGTAGTCAGCACCACATTTCAACAGGTCAGAGCGCAGAGGGCGAACTGGGGCGATTTGCATCATGAAAACCCGGCCGCGCCACAAGGTTTCAGATTCTCGAGCGGGTGCGAGCGGATTACCCGGGAATGGTGTCGACAAGGGCCAGGAGGCTTTGGAGGTTCCCTTCGATCTTCTTGAAGCGCTCAAGGTTGCTGTTCAATCTTTGGTCGTCTTTGTGAAGCTGCCGCCTTCTCACAAGAGGGAGTACTTGGATTGGATCGGGACTGCGAAGAAAAGCGAGGCGAGGGAGCGGCGAATCCGAGAGACAGTCAGAAGGCTCTCAGAATCGCGCACGAGCAGAGTCAGGCCTGCTTCTTGAGTGCCGCGACGAGGTCGGCGAGCACCTTCTTCGCGTCCCCGAAGACCATCATCGTGTTCGGGAGATAGAAGAGTTCGTTCTCCACGCCGGCGAACCCAGGGCTCATCGAGCGCTTGATGAAGACGACCGTCTTGGCCTTGTCCACGTTCATTATCGGCATCCCGAAGAGAGGGGAGTCGGGCCTGGTCCGCGCCGCCGGGTTGGTAACATCGTTGGCGCCCACGACTATCGCCACGTCGGTCTCGGGGAAGAGCGGGTTGATGCGGTCCATCTCCCATAGCTGGTCATAGGGGACCTGGGCCTCTGCGAGCAGGACGTTCATGTGCCCGGGCATCCTGCCGGCGACGGGATGGATCCCGTACTTCACGTCGATGCCTTGTGATTGCAGGATGTCAGCAACCTCCTTGACGACGTGCTGGGCCTGGGCGACCGCCATGCCGTAGCCGGGGACGAAGACCACCGATCTTGCGTCCTCTAGGATAGTGGCGACGTCGTCCACCGTGAAGGCCTGGGCGGTGCGCCCACCCTCGACCGCAGGTCCGGTCGAGGCAGCAATCTTGACGGCGCCCACCCCGCCGAAGAGCACGTTCGTGAAGGACCGGTTCATGGCGTTGCTCATGATCACCGCCAAGATGAACCCGGAGGATCCGTCGAGCGCTCCCGCCACTATCAGGACCTGGTTGTTGAGGACGAAGCCCAGCGCCGCTGCGGACATCCCAGCGTACGAGTTCAGAATCGCGATGACGGTCGGCATGTCAGCCCCTCCTATCGCCATCACGAGGAGGAACCCAAAGAGAACGGCGAAGCCCGCCATGAACGGGAGGATGTAAGAGTGGGTCGGGTTCGCAATTAGATATACGGCGAGCGCTATCGCGACCCCGAGGGTCGCCAGGCTGACGAAGTTCCGTCCGCCATAGACGAAGGGCTTCCCAGGGATGAGGCCCTGGAGCTTGGCGAACGCTATGCAGCTCCCCATGAAGGTAAGGTACCCAAGGATCATCTCGGCGCAGAGGACCGTGAGGGTGAAGACGTCGATGTTCGGCAGCCTCTGGTAGTACTCGGCCGTCCCGACAAGCGCGACGGCGAGAGAACCGAACGCGTGTGAGGCCGCGGTCCTCTGGGGCACCGCCGTCATGGGGACCTTCAGCGCTATCGGTGTGCCGATGATGACACCGATCACGATCGCGATGATCAGCAGGTCGATTCTCTGAACCTGGTAGGCGAGCAGGGTCCCGCCTATCGCGACCGCCATCCCCGACGCCGCGATCCAGTTCCCGTACCTGGAGGTCTTTACCTCGCTCAGCCACTTGAGAGAGATGACGAAGAACAGGATGGCGATGACGTAGAGGTATTCTACGATGGTGTCGTTCATTTGGTTCCCTTCCGCTGCCTAAAGAGCCTCAGTATGCGCTCCGTGATTCCGAAGCCGCTCACGATGTTCGTGAAGACGAGCGCGACAGCAACGGTCGCAAGGACGAGGACCAGGTCGTCCTTCGGGTCAGCGAGGACTATGAGCGCCGCGACGATCGAGACGGAGGAGATTGCGTTGGTCAGCGCCATCAGTGGGGTGTGCAGGAGGCGCGAGACGTGCCTGACGAGTTCGAGCCCGAGGAAGGTTGCCAGCAGGAAGACTATCAGGTTGATCTGGAGGTCGGTCGTGGCGAGGGTCATTTCGCCGGGACCCCCTCGATCGCCGTCCGGGTCGCCTGATGCACCACCTCGCCGGCGTTGATGACTAGCGAGCCGCGAATCACGTCGTCCTTCGGGTCTATCTTCAGGACGCCGTCCTTCATCACGGTGGAGAAGAAGGAGGTGATGTTGCGCGAATAGAGCTGGCTCGCCTGAGGGGCCATGGTTGAGGGCAGGTTCAGCGGACCGATAATAGTGACGCCGTAACGGACGACCGTCTTCCCGGGCTCGGTAAGCGCGCAGTTGCCTCCCTGCTCCGCCGCGATGTCGACCACCACGGAGCCGCTCCTCATCCCCTTGACGGCTTCCTCCGAAATCAGGATGGGGGCGCGCTGTCCGGGGATGAGCGCCGTGGTGATGACCACGTCGGAGACCCAGGCTCGTTCCGCAAGGAACTTCTGCTGCTTAGCGTAGAACTCCTGCGTCTGGGCCTTTGCATATCCGCCCGCGTCCTGCGCGTCCTTCGTCTCCACGGGCATCTGGACGAACCTGGCGCCGAGACTCTCGATCTGCTCCTTCACTATAGGCCGCACGTCGTACGCCTCGAGGACCGCGCCGAGCCTCCGCGCCGTGGCGATCGCCTGCAGGCCTGCAACCCCCGCCCCCACCACGAAGACCTTGGCGGGGGAGATTGTCCCGGCGGCCGTCATCATCATCGGGAAGATTCTCGGGAGGGCCTCGGCCGCGAGGAGGGCGGCCTTGTAGCCGCCGAGGTTAGACTGCGAGGAGAGCGCGTCCATGGGCTGCGCTCGGCTGATCCTGGGGATGAGCTCCATGGCGAACGCCGTCGCCTTGCGCGCGCTCAGCACCTTCACGGCCTCGAGGTTGGCAAGGGGGTAGAGGAACGAGACGGTAGTGGCCCCCTCCTTGACCATCCCTGCCTCAGCCTTCGAGGGAGGAGTGACCTTGAGTATCACATCCGCCTGGCCGTAGAGAGCGGAGGCGTCGGCTGCGATGGACACCCCCTTCTCGACGTAGGCCGAGTCCGGGAAGCCGGCCTCATCCCCTGCTCCCTTCTCAAGGAGGACCGAAGCGCCCGCGAGTTTTGAGACTCCGTCGGGAATGAGAGAGACCCGCTTTTCACCCTGTGCCGTTTCTTTCGGAACGCCCACAATCATTTATTGAAACTCTGACGGGTCAAGACCTGATGTTGGGCCGGTATAATGTTTGCTGGTTAAACCGTCGTCCCTTGCGATTCTTGCTCCTCGTTTAAAATTCCATTCATAATAAACTGCGGGCAAGAGGCGCGTATGGGCGCCCGACCCGGCCCCTCTGGTCTAAGCGATGTAGTTCTCGATCGTCTGACCCATCCAGATCATGCCCTTCTCGAGGAGGTCCAGCCGGACGTTCTCGTTCGGCGCGTGGATCCCGTCGTCTATGGGCGAGAAGCCGATGTCGATCGCATCGGCCCCGTACCTGCGCGCGAAGATGTAGAGCGGTCCGGTCCCTGCGCTGGAGATCTCGAGCACCGGCTTCGTCTTGAAGACCTCTTCCGCGGCATCGGAGGCCGCGCGCGCCAGCTGGCTCTTGTAGCTCGTCCTCGCAGCCGGTTCCATCGTCCCGGCGATGACCTGGACGTCCGTGAAGCCGTGGTCGCCCAGGAACTTCTTGAAACGGGCGAGGAGCTCCTCGGGGTCCTGGCCTGGGACCAGCCTGAAGTCCATCTTGCAGTGGACCTCTGCCGGAAGGACCGTCTTGCTCCCCGGTCCCTGGTAGCCGGCCCAGATGCCCGCGATGTTCGCCGTGGGAAGGGACGCGAGGGACTTCTTCGCCTCGGCGAGCGAGATATCCCCTGCGAACCCGGAAGCGCCGTACGTGGAGAGGAGGTGCTCCGCCTCGGAGGGTTCCTCCTCGAGGATCTTGAGCTCGTCCTCGGCCAGGGGGAGGACCTTGTCGTACCACCCGGGTATGAGGATGGCCTCGCGCTCGTCCTTAATCAGGTTGAGGAGGCGGACCAGCCGCCAGACGGGGTTCGGCAGAGCGGCGGCGTACATGCTGTGCGCGTCCTGGTTCAGGGTCTTCACGATGAGCTCGAGGTAGATCATGCCCTTCACGCCCAGGCCGATGACCGGCCTTCCCTTCTCGTCTATCTTCCCGAACTCCCAGATCACCGCGTCCGACTTGAAGAGGTCTGGGTAGGCCGTGACGTACTGGTCCAGGTGCCCGCTCCCGACCTCCTCTTCGCCCTCGAAGCAGAACTTGATGTTGCAGGGCGGCTCTCCATGGACCTTCACGTAGGACTCGATGAGCTTGAGGCGGGCGACGAGCTGTCCCTTGTCGTCCGAGACCCCTCTGCCGTACATCCTCCCGTCGCGGACCTCAGGTTGGAACGGGGGAGACTTCCAGAGCTCGAGGGGTTCGACGGGCTGCACGTCGTAGTGATTGTAGAAGAGGAGGGTCTTCTTGGAGCTGGATGGGACCTCACCGAAGACTAAGGTGGGGGCTCCGTCCAGCTTCAGCATCTTCGTCGTGCCGCCTATCTCCTCGATCATCTTCTTGACCAGGAGAGCGCACTCCTCGACCCCTTCGTTCTTGGCAGAGACGCTCGGTTGCGCCACCAGCCTAGCTATGTCCTTGAGGAACCTGTCCTGGTTGTCGTGGATGTACTCCCTGACCGCCTGGTCCATAGTCATTGCGGTTCTCGCGAACACGTCCGAAAATAAGCTTTGGGGAAACCCCTGCGCCGGCGTCTTGGCGCGGCCGGACGGGAACAAGTTTGAAATATTGCCCGGGTCCTGGGCAATCCATGGCCAAAGACCCCGTCTGCGGGATGACGGTCGATGAGACGAAGAGCAAGCTCAAGTCGGAGCACGACGGTCACGCCTTCTACTTCTGCTCCCCCGCGTGCAAGGCGCAGTTCGACAGGGATTCGCACAGGTACGGTCACGTCCACTAGTCGGCTCGTGCCGAACTCTCCTGCTCCATTAAAATAGCCGCGGGAGCCGGAGGGCGGCATGCCCACGGAGGAAGGCCAAGACGAGGCGTCAAGGAAGGCGCTGGAATACTCCGCGTTCTACCGGGGCAAGATCGGGACCGTTCCAAAGGTCCCAGTCAAGTCGCTCGACGATTTTTCGGTCTGGTACACGCCGGGGGTAGCTGCCGTGTCCACGGCGATAGAGAAGAACCCGGGCCTATCGTTCGACTACACCAACAGGTGGAACACTGTTGCCGTCCTGACCGACGGCAGCAGGGTCCTCGGGCTGGGGGACATAGGTCCAGAGGCGTCCCTCCCCGTCATGGAGGGCAAGGCGCTGATCTACAAGTACCTGGGAGGCGTCGACGCGGTCCCCGTCCCCATCAGGGTCTCCTCTGAAGAGCAGTTCATCGCGGTCGCCGAGGCTCTGGAGCCCGGCTTTGGCGGCATCAACCTTGAGGACATAGCCTCGCCGAGGTGCTTCGACATCTTGGAGAGGCTAAGGGGCAAGATGAAGATCCCCGTCTGGCACGACGACCAGCAGGGGACTGCCGGGGTCATCCTCGCGGCGCTCTACAACGCGCTCGAGCTCACCGGGAGGGACCTCAGGAACGCGAGGATCGTGCTCTTCGGGGCCGGGGCGGCGAACATCGCGGCCGCGCGGCTCCTCATCGAGGCCGGGGCCCCCGCGGGCGAGATGATCCTCATGGACTCAAAGGGGACCCTCCACTCCGAGCGCGAGGACATCGACCAGCTCCTTATGAGGAACAGGTGGAAGTACGAGATGGCGCTGAAGACAAACTCCTCCAAGGTTCAGGGGTCGCTGAAGGACGCGCTGAAGGGGGCGGACGTCCTGGTCGCGGCCGCGACCCCTGGCCCCCATGTCATCAAGAGGGACGAGATCTCCTCCATGAACCCGGACCCCGTGGTCTTCCTCCTCTCGAACCCCGTGCCAGAGATGTGGCCCGACGAGGCGGTGAACGCGGGCGCGGCCGTGGTGGCTACGGGGAGGTCCGACTTTGCCAACCAGGTGAACAACAGCGTGCTCTTCCCGGGCCTCTTCCGCGGAGCGCTCGATGTGAGGGCGAGGAACATCAGCGACACCATGGTGATAGCGGCTGCCAGGGAGCTCGCGAACTTCGCGCGGGCGAAGGGGCTCAGCAAGACGAACATCATCCCAACAATGCTCGACTGGGACGTCTTCCCTTCTGTCGCAGCCGTGGTGGGCGAGCAGGCCCAGCGCGAAGGGCTGGCAGGCAAGAGCCTCTCGAGGAGCGAGCTCTTCGCCGAGGCCCAGCGGATCATCCAGCAGAGCAGGAACCTCGCCTCGATCCTGATCGAGAAGGGGATAATACCTCCTCTTCCAGATGACAGGCTCGCGGGTCGGGGAGATTGAAGATGAAAGAGCTCGTGATAAGGGAGGCGGAGGAGCGGGACATCGATCAGGCCGCGGACCTGACCGTGAGGATGAAGAAGCTCAACGGGGAGTTCGATCCGCTGTTCAAGGTGGTCGACGACGCGAAGGAGAGGGCCGAAAGATACCTCAGGGCGTCGATGGGGTCGGCGGACCGCCTCGTCCTGGTGGCCGCGAAGGGCCCGAAGGTTCTGGGCGTGCTCAGGGCAGAGGTCGAAGTGAGGTTGTTCTACCAGCCCTCAAAAGAGGGCAGGATCACGGACTTCTATGTCCTGCCGGAGTGGAGGAGGCGGGCCCTTGGGGACGACATGCTGCAGCACGCCTCCGAGAGGCTCAAGAAGATGGGCGCGGAGATGATAGTCGCCGATTTCCCGGCGAGGAACGAGATCGCCACCGGGTTCTACACCAAGCGCGGTTTCAGGCCACTCGTGAACACCTTCGCGATAGAGGACCAGCGGGACCGGTAGGCGCGGAGCCGGGTCATCTTCCCGCCTCCGATCCGCAGTTCACGCGGCTTTCAGCATGCCGTCGCCGATGATCTTGATTGTGGTCTCGGATTCCTTCGGCTCCTTGACGCTGACGCCGCCGCTCACTAGCCACTCCCTGAAGGGCTTCCCCTCAGAGGCCGCCTGTATCTTGTGAGTCGAGTTGGTCGTGAATGTCCGCTTCCTGCCGGTCACGTCGCGCCTGTCTACCTTGATCTTCAAGTCCGTCTTCTGGGTCTGGAACTCCACTTCCCTCGTGAACTTCCGGTAGAGCTGGGCGAAGATCACGGCGAAGAAGACCGCTCCGACTATCTCGAAGGAGATCATCAGAAGCTGCTGCACCCCGTCTGTGACTAGCCCGTCGAGGGCCAGGAAGAACATGACGATCAGCATGATCAACGAGGCCAGGAGCGTCTTCCTCGTGTAGGTGCTTCCAGGGATGAAGTCGAAGTATATCCCGATGGAGACGGAGAAGAATATCGCTATGATCAGCATCCGGACGAAGTCGTAGAACGGGATTCCCGAATAGAGGAGCGTCGAGAAGCAGGCTTCTCCCGAGCCCGCCAGGCCGGCGGCCACAGCCGAGGAGCACTGCGTGGGTGAGTTCGTCTCGAGATAGGCGATGACGTCGCTCTTAAACGACAGGAGTATCAGCGCGTTGAAGAGCGAGGCAGAGCCCGCGAAGTAGAGGCTGGCGACGATGCCGGCCTTCAGCCCACCTACGATGGAACCCAACGCCGGCCACTCAGGCAGCGAGGGCTTTCAGGACTTCTTTCTCGTGGCCGTCCACGCTGACCTTCCTGAAGATCTTCCTGATCTTCCCGTCTCCGCCTATGACGAAGGTGGAGCGCTCGGTCCCCATGTACTTCTTCCCGTACATGTTCTTCTCCCGCCAAGTGTCGTAGAGGTGGTGGACCTTGAGGTCCTGGTCGCTGAGAAGGGTGAAGTTGAGGCCGTACTTCTTGATGAAGCTCTGGTGAGAATCCATGGAGTCGCTGCTGACCCCGAGGACGACGGCGTCGAGCCCCTCGAAGCTGGGCAGGTTGTCCCTGAAAGAGCAGGCCTCCTTGGTACATCCCGAGGTGTCGTCGTGAGGATAGAAGTACAGCACGACCTTCTTGCCACGCAGCCCGCGCAGGGAGACGTCCTTCCCGGTCGACGATGGGAGGGTGAAGTCGGGAGCGAGGGAACCTTCCTTTAGCTCGTCAGCGGCTACCATGGACCCGCACAGGAAAGGGCCGATACAAAACCTAATCGATTGGAGAGGCGCTCAGGGAGAGATGACCTGCTGCTTCAACGACTTCCTTCCGTTGAACCCCTCCTCGGCTCCGTGCCAGAACTCGATATCGGACTCGCCGTACCTCCAGCAGAGGTAGACGGTGTTTCCGAACCTCATCGCCGGGAAGTCTATGAGTCCGGCGTCGATGTCGCGCACCCTGACCCCCAGGTCCTCCAGCTCCGAGACCCGCGACATCAGGTCCTTTACGAGCGCGTCGAGCTCCTGGTTCTTCATCGAGAGCTCGGACGTCTCGAACCCGACCAGCCCGAAGTGTTCGATGTCGTCCTTGAGCCTGTCCGCGATGCGCTTCCGCTCGATTATCTCCTTCAGCCTCAGCTTGATGTCCGGAAGGATCCGTTGCGCCTCGTGCGGCGTGAATAAATGATCTGAATCGTCCGTCGAGAACTCTGTAGGCGTCTAGACTACCCCAATTCTCTTGTCTGCGAAACGTTAGATTATATGCGTTGGGTCGAGAAAAGTTGCGACCTCCAAGCCTAAAATAGTTGATTTGAAGACAGGGGCGTGAAACCCAGATGTACACGAGGGCTGGAGACAAGGGTCAGACGGGCCTCTACGGTCCGAAGAGGGTGGCCAAGGACTCACCGAGGGTCGAGGCCTACGGGGCGGTCGACGAGCTGAACAGCTGCCTCGGCGTGGCGATATCCAGCAGCGGACGGAAGGAGGTCTCTGAGGAGCTGAGGTGGGTCCAGGGGAGGCTCCTCGTGGCCGGGGCGGACCTTGCGTCAGAGCTCGCGGCGAAGGAGAGCGAGGACCGAGTGCCTCGGATAGTGATCCAGGACACGAAGAAGCTGGAGGAGATGATCGACCGCTTCCAAGAGAAGCTGCCGCGGCTGACCAGCTTCATCCTGCCGGGGGGGACAGCGCTCTCTGCCAACCTCCATCTGGCCCGGTCGGTCTGCAGGAGGGCGGAGAGGGCCGTGGTCTCGCTCGCGAAGAAGGAGAACATCAACGCGGAGCTAGTGCCGTTTCTCAACAGGCTCTCGACCTACCTCTTCAACGCCGCGAGGTACAGCAACGCCCTCGAGGGCGTCGGGGACGAGGTCTGGGTAAAGGACTAGACCTTACCGTTATCCCAGGAGTCAATCCTTTCTGGTTTCACTTCGATGAACGCCCGCTTCTCCTTCCTCCTCTCCTCGACCCAGCCGCTGGGCATCTCGGAGGGCTTCCACTGCTGCTTCTCATACTTCCTGTCGAGGATCTCGTTGATGTGCTTGATCAGCTTCGGGTCGGTGATCACCCGAGACCTCCCCCAGACGATTACGCCGCGCAGCTCTCTGTAGCGGTAGCCGTCATCGGCGACGCAGCAGGCCTTGCCCGAGCGGGCGAGCTTTGTCTTGGTCTTGTAGTCGTGAGTCCTCAGGTAGATGGTCTTGTTCTCGACGCAGAACCAGATCGGCGAGACGTGGGGGTACCCGTCCTCCATCGGGAAGCCCGCGTAGATCTTCGTCTGTGACTCGAGGAACTTCCATACCTCCCCCTCGGGCATCGCGACGTACTGCCTGTTGGCTCGCCTGTAGAGGACCATGAACGGGCGGCGAGTGCCGTCGCACAACCGAGATAAGATTTGCTGGTAGTTCTACTCCGGTCGGGTCGAAGATGTCACTCGCCCGTGAAGACAGGGGGCCTCTTCTCCAGGAAGGCCTTCATGCCCTCGTCCTTGTCCTTCGACGAGAATAGCAGTAGGAAGAGCTGTTTCTCGTGTCTCAACCCATCCGAGAGAGTCCCGTCCTCCGCCGAGGATACCGCCTGCTTCGCGAGCCTGACGGCCATAGGCGCCTTCGAAGCAATCGTCTGTGCAACCTTCATCGCCTCCTGGAGGTGCTGAGCCGCCGGGACGACCCTGCTCACCAGGCCCGCCGACGCCGCCTCCTCCGCTGTGATGGTCGAGCCCGTCAGTATCATCTCCATCGCCTTGTACCTACCAACGGCCCTCGTCAGCCGCTGGGTTCCTCCCCCGCCCGGGATTATCCCGATGTTGATCTCGGGCTGACCGAGCTTGGTGCCCTGTGCGGCGATGATGATGTCACAGCACATCGCCAGCTCGAGCCCTCCGCCCAGCGCGAATCCGCTCAGGGCGGCGACGATGGGCTTGGGGTACTTTCCGACGGTCTCCCAGATCGACAGGAGACTCCCGGCCCGGGCGACCTCGGTCGAGGACAGGCCGGCCATCTCGCGGATGTCGGCCCCGGCGCAGAACCCCTTCCCGCTGCCGGTGATCACGAGGCACCTTACGGAGTCGTCCTTCGAGAGAGACTCGAGCGACTGCCTCAGGTCGCGGGCCATCGCCGAGTTCATCGCGTTGAGCGCTTCCGGACGGTTCAGCGTCAGCACCGCCACCGGTCCCTCCCTCGAGATGCCAATCGTCTGGTACTCCATGCCTGTTCGGAGGTGAGCAGAACGTAAAAAACCTAGTCCCTGAGAGCACCACCCGAAGAGCGGTTGGTCGTCGAGCACGAGATCAAGGTTAGGGTGAGGTACGCGGACACAGACACCATGCGGGTTGTCTACTACGCCAATTTCTTTATCTGGTTCGAGTCGGGGAGGATCGAGCTGCTCAGGTCGAGGGGAGTCGTGTACAGGGACATCGAGGCCATGGGCATCTTCATCCCCGTCGTGGAGGCGCAGGCGACCTACCTGTCCCCGGCGCGGTTCGACGACGAGCTTTTGGTCAGGACCAGGCTCAAGGCGATGGGCACAACAAGCGTCACATTTGAGAATGAGGTCTACAGACTCCCGGAGATGGAGCTGCTGTGCCGAGGCAGCACCGTCCACGTCGTAGTGGGGAAGGACGGCAAGTCGATGCCGATTCCCGAAGCGCTCCGCGCTAGGCTTTCGGCTTAGTCGAGGACGCGGAGCCCCAGTCGTAGAACCCTTTCCCGGACTTCCTCCCCAGCCAGCCTGCTCTAACCATCTGTCGTAAGAGTGGAGACGGCCGATATTTGCCATCTTGGAGCTCGGCCATCAGGACCTCCGAGATGTTGAGCGTTGTGTCGAGTCCCACGTAGTCGAGGAGCCTCAGCGGCCCCATCGGCCAGTTCAGCCCGAGCGCTATCGCCTTGTCGATGTCCTCAGGGTCTGCGACGCCCTCGTTCACGAGGAGGGTGGCCTCGTTCAGCGCCGGCACCAAAATCCGGTTTACGATGAAGCCGGGGGAGTCCTTCTTACAGAGGACCGTCTCCTTCTTCATCGCCGCCGCCACCTCCCTAGCGACGGCCACGGTGCGGTCCGAGGTCTTCGCCCCTCTGATTATCTCGATCAGCGGCATGAGCTGGGGCGGGTTGAAGAAGTGCATCCCGACGACGCTCTCGGGGACCTTCGTCGCTGAGCCCAGGAGCGTTATGCTGATGGAGGAGGTGTTGGAGGCCAGGACCGCGCCGGGGTCGAGATACTCGTCGATCCGTTTGTAGAGGTGCACCTTCAGCTTGGGGTCTTCCGTCGCGGCCTCGATGACCAGCTGCGAACCCTGGACGGCTGTCTTGAGGTCGGTGGTCGGGTGTATCCTTGAGACGACCTTCTCGGCGTCAGCCCGCGTCAGGGCTCCCTTGGTGACGAACTTCGCCAGGCTCTCCCTGATCAGGGACATTCCCCTGTCGACGTACTCTTGCTCGATATCGAGGAGCGAGACTTCGTACCCGGCGACCTGCGCCGAGACCTGGGCTATCCCGTGTCCCATAAGGCCGGCTCCGAGGACGGCTGCCTTCTTGACTGAGGTCATGCCTTCACGTTCCGACCGTCGGGTAATAACGGTTCAGACTTCACTCAGAGAAGCTAAGAAGCTTGCCTAGACTCGCTATCTTAACACCTTATCAACTGGCGGAGATAGTCCAATGGTGCCGGGGTATGCCGGGGTTCACTTGTGCCTGAAAGCAGAGTGGTCTGGGTCAGCAACCTCCACAATAATGCGCGGGCCTTGAGAGCCTGTGACCCATCCGGGTCTCGTGGGTTCGAATCCCGAGGACTCGGGCGAAAATCCTACCCCCGGCGCTAGCCGCTTAGCGGGAGCTATGTCAGGTTGACTGCAATCTCAGTTTGGTCTCCAGTCGAACCCTCTTCCTCTGTATCGTAAGACCGACCTCGCGATAGAATTTTCCAAGTGATTGTGTCCTAATGTAGATATGATAGCAACTGCTCTGCCTTATGTAGCTCCGTCCCCTATTCGAAATCTTGGTGCCCGCTCGCGTGCCAAGATGCGGCCCGGTCGACTCAATCCTGAGGAAAGACAAAAGAAGAATTTGGACAAACTTCAGAATTCCAACATCGGAGTTGAAGCAGGTTAGGTTTCCAGTCTTTGATACCGAGCATTCGGAGTCGAAGAATCCTCTCAGAAACATGGAGACACAGGCGCGGCAGTGGTGAATCCAGGGCTTCAGGTGCTCCCAGGGCTGGTCGAGAAACCCGTGGAGAAGCACACTGCTGGCCCCGACGTGTATCTCCCTTCTCTTCTTGTCAAACCACGGCGTGTGCCTCCGGGTCCCGAGCACGGCCGAGAGGCAGCGATCGAACTCCAACACAAAATCCAGATCGACAGACTGGAGCCTTATTCGTCGGTTGTAGCCCTTGCGATTGAGCGAGCCGTCTCCGAGCGTCACCCCAATCACGTATGCGAGTTCGGGACTCGGTTCCTTCAGGAAGCGATTCGCGCTCCCGAATAGTCCGTGAATTCCTCGAAGCCACTCCGAAAGCTGGCCTTTTGACGGTCTTGTGTTGTACTGTTTTCCTAGAGCTGCTGCAATCTCGTGATAAGTCAGACCCCTTTTCCTCAGTTCCCTTGATCGTCCGTAGAGTTCGATTCTGAGGGCAAGAGAGAGAGAGTTCTTCTTCGAGGAGGGCGACTGCCCCTGGTCCGAATCCGCGGTGAGGCATCCACAAGCAGAGACTGTGACAGTCTATTTACTCGCCTTGAAAGAAGGGTCAGCGCTCCAATCACAACGGATTTATCGGCGGTTCGATGTCTTAGCGCCTGTGCCCAGCCTCCTGGAAGAGGTCAAGCGGCTTGAACCGAGGATAATAGAGATCAGAAGGACGATCCATCAGAAGCCCGAGCTCGCCTACCATGAGACCGCGACGGGCGCCCTAGTCGCCCGCGAGCTCAGAGCCCTGGGCATCGAGGTGAAGACGCGGGTCGGGGGGACGGGGGTCGTCGGCGTTCTCAGGACGGGGAAGAAGGGGAGGGTCGTCGCCCTGAGGGCGGACATGGACGCGCTGCCGCTCCAGGAGAACGTGGACGTCGAGTTCAGGTCGAAGCGGAAGGGGGTGATGCACGCGTGCGGCCACGACACCCACGTCGCGATGCTCCTGGGGGCCGCCATGCTGCTGGTGAAGCACAGGCGCGACCTCTCGGGGGACGTGAAGTTCCTCTTCCAGCCGGCGGAGGAGGAGGGCGGGAGGGGCGGGGCCAAGCCCATGATCGAGGCAGGGGCGATGGAGGACCCGCACGTCGACAACGTCTTCGGGCTCCACATCTCCGCCGACTTTCCCTCGGGCAGCTTCGGGGTCCGCGGCGGCCCCTTCATGGCGAGGCCCGACTCGCTCCTAATCCGGGTGATCGGGAGGGGCGGCCACGGGGCGGCTCCGCACAAGACGGTGGACCCCGTCTACGTGGCAGCCCAGGTGACCATAGCCCTCCAGGGGGTGTCCTCAAGGATGGTCAACCCGATCAAGCCGTTCGTGATATCGATATGCAGCATACACGGCGGGACCAAGGACAACATCATCCCTGACGAGGTCGTCCTAGAGGGGACGATGCGCACGCTCGACAGCGGGACGCGCGACAAGGCGATCAGAGACATCCGCCAGGCCGTCACGTCGACCTGCAGCGCGTACGGCGCCAGGTGCGAAATCGAGTTCAAGAAGGACCCCTACCCCGTGACCTACAACGACGAGAGGTCGGCGGAGAGGGTGATGAAGGTCCTGAAGGGGATCAGGGGCACCAGGACCCGGGTGATGGACCAGAGGCTCGGGGCCGAGGACGTCTCCAGGTTCCTGCGGAAGGCCCCGGGGGTCTTCTACTACCTGGGGACGAACAACCCGGCGAAGGGCTGCGCCGCCCCGAACCACAGCTCGAGGTTCAAGGTAGACGAGGACGTCCTGAAGTACGGTTCGGTCTCCCTCGCGGCCGTGACCCTGGAGTTCTCGCGGTAGACATAGCACGCATGGTCATGCATCCAGCAGACCCCTGCGTGCAGTGATGATCGTTTGGACAACTGAGGTTAGGAATGTCCCCGTTGTACGGCAATCATAAAATATATAATTTAATTTAGTAAAATAAGATTGAATTTATAATTCATCACAATAGCAGCAGAAAATGGACGCTTCTTGGGTACTATGGATAGTATATTCGGCTTTACCAAGGCAAGTAAAGTCACCATAGTAAGTTTCATGCGACTACTAAGTATAAATACGAGTTTGGGAACTATAACTATGGTTATCTCATTTGCAAACAACAACAAGGGACATCTCGACGCAACTTAGAATCCAAAGGGCGCTCGACAAGTGTCCCCGATGCGGGCAGGGGAAGATGGTACTGGACTCCCAGAGTGGCGAGCTTATCTGCAGCAACTGCGGCTACGTGATGAAGGAGAAGATCGAGGATACAGGACCCGAGTGGACCTCGTCTTCGAAGGACGGGGGGAAGGACGAGAGCAGGGCGGGGCTCCCAACCTCGATAGCGTCGCACGACATGGGACTGTCCACAATAATCGGGTCCTCCAACAGGGACTCGACGGGGAGGGCCCTGACGGGGTCTATGAGGACGACGCTCGACAGGCTCAGGACCTGGGACAAGAGGTCCCAGATGCACGAGTCGGCGGACAGGAACATGGGCAAGGCCTTCGTCCAGCTGCGCACCTTCGCCGACAAGCTCTCGCTCTCCGAGGACATCGTGGAGAGGGGCGCCTACGTCTACAGGAAGGCGCTCGAGAAGGGGCTGATAAGGGGCAGGTCGATCACGGAGATGATAGCGGCCGCGCTCTACGCCGCCTGCAGGGACAGCGAGATCCCCAGGACGCTCAAGGACGTGGCCTCGGTAGCCAACATCAACAGGAAGGACCTCGCGAGGTCCTACAGGCTGCTGGTCAGGGAGATGGACCTCAAGATGCCGGTGCCGGACCCGGCGAAGTCGGTCGCGAAGATAGCCTCGAAGGTCGAGGCGGGCGAGTCGACCCGAAGGAGGGCCCTGGAGATACTGGCGCGGGCGAAGCAGTCAGGGGTCGCCGCAGGCAAGGACCCGGTCGGCCTGGCCGCGTCGGCGCTCTACGTCGCGAGCACGCTCTCCGGCGAGGGGAAGACCCAGAGGGACATCGCAAAGGCCGCGGGCGTGACAGAGGTCACGATTAGGAACAGATACAAGAACCTGCGGAACGCCCTCGGCATCTAGGCGGCCGCCACAGACTTAAACGTCCGACCCGCGCCAGACCGAACATGGACGGATTGACCGAGTTCCTCGACCTGGTGAGCGCGAAGGGAAGGAGGGTCTACGTCACGGAGAAGCCGATAGACCTCAGGGACCTCGCGACGCCCAACACCATCTTCGTGCTACAGCTCCCCGACGGCTCAACTGCCGCGGGAGGGAGGGGTGGAGGGTTCGGGGAGAGGAGGATCGTCAGGCTCTACCACTTCGAGTGCAGGGAGGGGACTTACACGAAGGTCGCCGAGGTCGAGGACGGCGGCAAGCTCGACTCGCTCGATCTCCCGTACCACGCGACCGCAATGCCCATCCTGGACACGGAGGGCAAGGAGAGACTCGTGTCAGGGGTGGTCGACCCGTCCTTCGTGGACTCCTACAGGCAGGTCCTGGCTTAGAGGGACGGCCGACAGGCTTTTTTAAATAACGAATGACCGGCCCCACGAAGCCGTGAAGGTCCTCGTCACCGGCGCTTCCGGTTTCGTAGCGAAGCACGTCCTGAGCTACCTCTCCTCCCACGGCCACGAGCCCATACCGACCGACGTGGCAGGAGGCCTCCACGCGGGGAGCGTGACCGACAAGTCGTTCGTCTTCGACCAACTAGGGAAGATCGACTTCGAGGCGGTGGTCCATCTCGCCGGGGTAGCGGACCTCAAGAAGACCATCGACAACCCGTACTCGGCCTTCGAGGTCAACAGCTACGGGACCCTGAACATGCTCGAGCTGGCCCTTCGCAAGAACGTCAGGATGTTCGTCTACCCCAGCTCGGCCAACGTCTACGGCGCCCAGACGAGCAGCCCTGTCACCGAGGAGGCGCTCTTCAATCCCAGGGTGCCCTACGACTACTCCAAGGTGGCGGGCGAGTCATTCGTCATGGGCTACCATAGGGCCAAGGGGCTGCCCGTCTCGATAACGAGGGCGTGGCTCCTATTCGGAGAGTACGACGCTCCCAACAGGGCCGTGCCGCGTTTCGTGACCTCCTGCCTCCGAAACGAGCCCATCAAGCTCTTCAACTCCGGGAGGGACGCGACCGCGCCGTCGCACGCCGAGAACTACGCGAAGCTCGTGGCCGCGCTGATCGAGAAGGAGACTGCCGTCGGGCAGGTCTTCAACTTCGGGGGCGAGAGGGCGGTCACGATAAGGGAGCTGGCCGAGCTGATAAAGAAGCTCACGGGCTCGTGGTCGGAGCTGGAGATGCTGCCGCCCAGGAGCGAACTGGAGTCGGAGCCCTCCGTGAGTTACCCCTCCACCGACAAGATGAGGAGGCTCCTGGGATACGAGTACGAGCTCGACCTGGAGACGGGGCTGCGAAGGACCGCCGAGTGGATGATGTCTAAGTCGTCAGCGTGAGCTCTATCTTAACGTCTTCCGGAATCCGGAGCTTCGTTATCTGCTTCATGGTCCGGTCGTCCGGCTCGATGTCCATGATCCTGCGGTGGATCCTCAGCTGCCAGTGGTCGAAGGTGTGCGTCCCCTCGCCGGTCGGCGCCTTCCTCGTGGTTATCTTGAGCCTCTTCGTCGGCAGGGGCTGAGGCCCCTTGATCTTCACCCCGGTCTTCTCTGTGATGTCTTTGATCTCCCTGGCGAGCCGGTCCAGGTTCTCGAGGTTGCTGCTGGTGAGCTTGATCCGGGCGTACTGCGTCATCGATAGTTCGGTTGCCCACTTTTCGTGTGGATATTTAGACGTTTAGGGCACAGGCTTTGTCAAGTGAGCGGGTGATAGCAAGAAGTGCTAGGCTTTGGGTGGTGGTTATATCCGATGGACCAATATTGAGTCGTTGCGAGCGACGAAGTGCGTCATCCAGCCATTCGATGGCAACGGAATCAGCGGCCTTCTCGCCGAATGCCTGATTATGACATACAATGCGGTCAACTACGCTCAGGAGCGCGGGATAGACAACAGGAAGGGGATGAAGGAATTCTACCGCTCGCTTAAGGACGTCAACCTTCCCTCGTGCTACAAGACTGCGGCGATTGGGAGGGCGTGCGCCGTGATCCAGAGCAGGAAGAAGAGTCAGAAACGCGGGGTTGAAGTCAACCATCGGAAGCCTCTAAGATCCGTTGTCTGCATCACCAGCGGATTCTTCATCACGATGAAGGGGCGCCTGTTCATCCCACTAAGGCGGGACAAGTATTTCGACGTCCAGCTCAACCAGCACGTTCTCGAAGTTCTTGAAGGAAAGAAGAAAGTGAGAAGCCTCACGATAACCTCCGATGCTCTGTCATTCTGCTACTCGGAAGATATCAAATCGCTACGAGTCAAGAAGGTCTATGGAGTCGACAGGAATGAGAAAAACATGACGTTCGGAGACAAAGAGGGCGTGATTCAGATAGATATGGAGAGGGCGGTGAAGATAAGACAGACTACACGAGAGATTATCGGGTCCCTCAAGAGGAACGACGTAAGGGTGAGAAAGCAACTCGCTAGCAAATACTGGTCGAGGGCCAACCATAGGACTGACCAGATGCTTCACGCGGCAACAAACTTCATCATCGAAACTACCTCGAGGAATGGCGCGGCCCTCGCTCTCGAAGACCTCACCGACATCAGGAAGATGTATCGGAGGGGCGACGGGCAGGGGGCAGATTACAGGTTCAGGCTCAACTCGTGGCCTCACTGGAAGACCAAACGAGTGCTTGAGTACAAGGCGCTCTGGAAAGGCGTTAGCGTAATTCAACTTACAAAGTCTGATACGTATGGTTCCTCATCAGAGTGCTCGGCGTGTGGGGAGAAGCTCCACAATCCTGCGAAGGACGATTCAGAGCACAGGAGGATGCTATGGTGTGAGACGTGTAAGGTATGGATAAACAGGGACGTGAATGCGGCCCTGAATTTGTCCAAGAGGGGGCTTGCGAGGTTCACGAGTTCCCGTCGCAAGTCGAAGAGTCGCTCGCAACAAACTGATCTCGCTGTGAGGGAGAAAGGGCTGGTAGGTGAAGCGGTGAAGGGGAACCCGATGCGGACGACGGTAATCCTCAGAGTCGATGCCAGCAAGTTGAGTGGAGGGTATCACCGATGGTTAACGCCATCGAGCGTCAGCGGTCAACTCAACAGAACCAGGGCAATCATATTAACGGACAAGGAGCGGCTCGGGTCGGATGATAGACCTCTCACGCAAGAAGCTCTTCCTCTTCGACCTCGACGGGGTCTTCCTCAAGGGGAAGGAGGACCCGGTCAAGATCGGCGGGACAAGGGTTCTCGAGAGAATCAGGTCCCAGGGGAAGATGCTCCGGGTGATAACAAACAACTCTACCGACACGGTCCAGACGGTACAGAGGCGCCTCAGTGCCCAGGGGATCGCGGTGGAGAGGGGCGAGATCCTGACGAGCGCGAGGATGACCGCCGAGTACATAGCGGAGAGGTACCCCGGGGCGACCTACTTCCTGGTGGGCGAGCCCGGCTTCGGGGCGGAGCTTGACAGCGTCGGTCTGAAGAGGACGCGGGGGAAGAAGGCCGACGTCGTCGCGATAGGCCTTGACAGGGGGCTGACCTACTGGAAGCTGGACCGGGCGGTGCTGCTCGCAAGAGGGGGGGCCCACATCGTCGCCAACCACTCCGCAATGCTCTACATGTCGAGAAGGGGGCCCGCGATCACGGTCGGTCCTATCCTGAGGGCGGTCGAGTCCGGAGCCGGCAAGAAGGGGTTCGCCGTGGGGAAGCCGTCCCCGCTCATGTTCGAGGTCGCCATGGAACAGGCCGGTTGCACGAAGCGGGAGACCGTGATGATCGGGGACCAGGAGGACACCGACGTCGAGGGAGCCACCAGGACGGGAATCGACTCCATCCTCGTCCGGACCGGAGTCTACGACGGGAAGGCGAGGACGAAGGCGACGGCGGTGATCGGCAGCGTCGATGAGCTGGCCGATCTCATCTGAGGCATCGCCATCCGCGCCGTCTCCGAGCCCAATACAATCGAAACCGTATTAAGTGATGAAGTCGCCCGAGCCGATATGCAGCACCTCGGATCAAAGACCCCTGCAAAGTGTGCCGTCTGCGGCAAGGAAGAGGGCACCCCGGGGACATACCCGCTCGTGATCGGGGTGGGGAGGGTCTGCATGAGCTGCGGGATGGGGAGGGTCAGGTGCGACGTCTGTGGCGAGGAGGTCAAGAGGCTGACTTCCTCGCGCTTCCAGGGCAAGACGCTCTGCCTGAAGGATTACATGAAGGAGATTGAGAAGTACAGGCAGCACATCATCAAGAACTACGACGAGGAGAAGGAGACCGTGGAGGGAATCTTCCAGAAGGCCATCGGGGAGCAGCCAGAGGGTTACACGCTCCTCGCGCTAAGGAGGGCCAGGAACAGCACGCACTCCTGGGAAGCCGAGTACGAGAAGACTGAAATCTTTCAAACGAAGTGTAGTTAATCATGGCCAACGAAGAGACAAGAATCATCGAGCGCCTGGTCAAGGAGATCGAGGACCTCAAGCTCGGGCTCGACACCAACGTCCTCGCCGGGTGGTATTCGAGGGTCGAGAGGGACGCCAAGGCCAGGGCGCCCGAGCACCTCAGGGACAGCATCCAGGTGATCCAGAACGAGATCCTCCCGATGAAGTTCGAGTTCAAGACGTCGAGGAGGGCCGTCGGCTACGTCCTGGAGGCCATCGACCGCAACCTCGAGGCGATGCCAATGGCGACGAGGCTCTACTTCCAGAAGCTCTCAGAGCTGATCCAAGCAGAGATGAACCGGTGACACCCTCCCGCGGCTTGGGAGACGTCAGAACCATCCGGCGCGCCTGAAGTACCAGACCATGACGAGGGCGGGGATCAGCATCAGGACGAAGATGACCAGGAAGGACGAGTATGGGCCCGCGAACTCGAGCGGCCCCGTGGTGAGCCCGCCCGGAAGCGGGATGTTCATCCCGTAGATCGAGCTCAGCAGGGTCGCCGGGATGGTCAGGGTGAAGAGGATGGTCAGGACGGAGAGCACGTTGTTCGTCCTGTTGCTGCTCGTCACGAAGTCGGTGTCCTTGTAAATCTCAAGCAGTTCCTTCATCTCGTCGATAATCCCCGAGGACAACGCGACCTTGTGGTTGAGGTCGCTGAAGAAGATCGCAAGGTCCTCGGTGCTGAACTTCTGGGCCTTTGCGAGGTCGGGAAGGTACAGCCTCAGCGGAAAGAGGATGCGTCCAAGTGCAGCCAGCTGGTGGCGGGCGTGGTTTATGGGCACGGCCTGCGACTTCGTCTCGTCGAAGACCACCGACTCGATGTCGTCCAGTTTCCCCTGAACGTCGTCGAGGATCGTGAATATGCCGCCCACCAGGGCGTCTATTATCCGGTATGCCGCGAAGGCGGAAGACTTCATGAGCCAGGCCCGCTTCTCCGCATCGTCCCTGCAGGAAGCGAACAGCTGAAGGAGGGGCGCGAGGCTGCCCGAGTGGAGCGTCACGATGTAGTCCTTCCCAAGGAACATCGACAACCTGTTCGATGTCACGATGCCCTGTCCATCTTCCTCGGGGAAGTGCAGGAGCAGAAAGACGTGGTCCCCGTGGTCCTCCACCTTGGTCACCCTCCCTGAAAGGCAATCCTGGAGGTCCAGAGTGTGGAAGCCATAGTCGCGGCCAAGAAGCGCGGTGTCGTCGACCGTGGGGTCCGCGATGTCCGTCCACTTCAGACTGCCACTGGCTATCGACTGGAACCTTCCGCTTGGCTGGGAAGACTTGCCGCTCGGGGGGATGGCCACAAGACCGTGGGCCTACAATCAGTATAATTGGTTTGTGAGGGGACCGGAAGGCCGCCTGGGGGAGAACGAGAGCCTCAGACGCGCTGCTTCATACCGACTGAGACGCCCTTCCAGCAGAACGTCACGTTGACCTTGCTGAGGACGTTCGCGAGCGAGCCGGAGATCGACTTGATTTTCTCGACGCGCTTCGCGCTTATCGCTTCCTTCGCGGCCTGGTTGTAGTTCTGCAAGAGGATTAAATCCAGCAGAGTAGGGAGTATCTCCGTGAGTCTGGCGACGTCGCGCATGACGAGCGGGTCGTCGACCTTCATGATGAAGGAATCGGGCGAGAGTGAGGTTCCGTCCGTGAGGATGATGGCCGGGCGCCGCGTGAATCCCAGCTTCTGCATGAGCTGCAGGTAGGATGGGTCGCCGACGTTCCAAGGCGCCACGAAGAGGTTCGCGCCCATCGCGGTACCCCACGTCTGGAGCTTGCCGCTGATGGTCTTCTCGAAGTCCTGACTCATGCCTGTCGGGATGTAGATGCAGTAGGCCGGGTATCCGGGCGGAAGGCTGACAGCGCCACTCGCCCCACGCCGCGGAATGCGAACCCTGCCTTCTTCGCGTCCGCCGGCACGAAGACGCCCCTGCCGTCCACGATGGCGGCCTTCCTCGCCGTCATCCTGGAGAGTGAGGCGAGGTTGATCTTCTTGAACTCGGCGTGGGCTGTGCCGACTATCACGCAGTTCGCGCCCCTGACCGCGTCCTCCATGGTCTTGTGCACGATGAGGCCCATCGCCTCCTCCCCAGCGAACATGGGGTCGTACACTTCTATGACGGCGTGCATCTCACGCAGCCTGGTGATTATGCGCTCGATGGGGGAGAGCTGGATGTCCTTGACGTCGGGCTTGTAGGCTATCCCGAGGACCGCAATCCTCGCGCCACTGACGGTCCTGCCAATCTCGTTGAGAGCCTCCGCGGTGAGCTCGACCATGTGGTCCGGCATCCTGTCGTTGACCTCCCTGGCCAGCCTTATCAGGTAAGGGATGTTCCCGAGCTTGATTCCCTCGTTTATCAGGTAGTAGGAATTGCTCGGGAGGCAGGGGCCGCCCACGCCCGCACCCGGATAGTGCGGCATGAAGTTGTACTTCGTCGCGCACGCGTTAATGACCTCGACCGTGTCTATCCCGAACTTCTCGTAGAGCAGGGCGAACTCGTTGGCGAGCGCTATGTTGACGTCCCTGAAGAGGTTCTCTGTGAGCTTGACGGCGTTCGCTGCCTTCGGGCTGCTGACCCTGACGACCTCGACACCAAGGCCCTCGCGGTAGAGGGCGGCCACGAGGTCGCCGCAGTGAACGTCGGTCGACCCGACGATTCTCGGGACGGAGTGCATGTTCTTCATGATGGACCCCGGGTCGGACCTCTCGGGACAGCTCGCCAGTCCGAAGTCTCGTCCCGCCTTCATACCTGATTCCGATTCGATAATCGACCCGACGATGTCCTCTACCACCCCGGGCCCGACCGTGCTCTCGACTATCACGATGCTTCCCTTGGTGAGGGACTTTCCGACGGAGTGTGAGACGGCCCTGATGGCCCCATAGTCCGGCGACTTTGCGAGGTCCACCGGCGTGGGGACGCACATTACGATGAAGTCGGAGTCGTGCAGCATCGTCTCGGGCCTTAGGGTAGCGCTGAGCCTCCCCTCGGCGACGTTCTTCTTGACGACGAGGTCGAGTCCGGGCTCGTCGGTGAGACGTGAGATCCCGGCGTTCGTCTGCCTCACGACCTCTTCGTCGATGTCGATTCCCGTGACCCGGGCCCCTGCCTCGGCGAAGACCGCGGCCGTCGGCAGCCCGATCCTGCCGAGGCCCAGGATGCTGATCCTGAGCTCGTGCTTCTTCAGGAGGGTCACCACCTCCTCGGGTGAGTGGTCCAGGATCGAGTGACTTCTCTTTATCTCCCTTTGGCTGGTCTTCATGCGTATCGCTTCCCGGTGGCTCGCCTCTTGCCCAGGTAGCCGGCGGTGAGAGCCGAGATCAGAGCCAGAGCCAAGAACTCGGCCTGGTAGTTCGCTAGAGTGTAGTAGTCGAACGAGACGGGGGAGAGAGGAGGGAAGAGGCCGGTGTCCACCCCTAGATGAGCGAAGAACCCTGACATGACTGCGAAAGACAGGTCTGGACGCCTTATTACAGTTGCGACGAGGATGAACGCCAATGCTATGAAGATGAAGGAGTGGGCCGGCCGTATCGGCTGGACTATCCCGAGCGCTGACGGGAGGTGGTCGAGGTCGGTCAGCACGACGATGCTCGGGATGAGGACCAAGAGGCCAAGGTCGAAGCGCCTGAAGACGAGCGTCGAGATGAGGCCCAGCGCGACTCCTCCGGCCGCCAGCAGAAGGAGATGCGAGGGGATCGTGTCCGCGCTCCTGAAGAGCCCTATTAGGCTCCCGGGGGGACGGGTGTACAACGAGACCCACGTGAAGAGCAGGTCGAGCGTGGCGTACAGGATTATCGTCAGGAGCACGGGGCGAAGGTCCTGCCGGTTCATGTGCAGGCCCGCCTAGTCCGCAGTCCCGTGCCCGACGCCCCGGTAGATGAGCCCGGCGGCCCGCACTTCTGAGGGGTCGAGGATGTGGCGCGCGTCGACGACTACCCTGAGCGCTGGTCCCGACTTCTTCATCGAAGCTCCAGTCAATCCGCGATACTCGAGATGGTCCGTCAGCAGGAGGGCCGCGGTGGCGTGCCTGAGCGAGTCCCACACGTTCTTGGCACGTTCGACCCCGAGAGCGAGCAGCCGAGGGTCGTCGCCCTTGATGAGCGGGTCATGCACAACGACCACCGCCCCGGCCCTAGTGAGCTCCCGGATTATGGACAGGCTGGGGGACTCTCTGGTGTCCGAGGTGTTCCCCTTGAACGCGAGTCCGAGTATGGCTATCTTGGAACCCGCAAGCTTCTCACTCGCCTCCTCGAGCCCGTCGACGGCGAGATGGCATACGTGTGACGGCATACTGTCGTTGACCTCGCGGGCGACCTTCAGGAGCCTCGGGACGAATCCCTTCTCCGAGGCCGGCTGGGAGAGGTAATACGCGTCTTTCGTCAAACAGTACCCACCTACACCGGGGCCGGGAGTAAGGAGGTTCGTCTTCGGGTCCGCGCGCGTCGCTTCGATCACCTTCATGACGTCGACCCCCAAGGCCTCACACGCGAGAGCGAGCTCGTTCGCGAGAGCTATGTTGACGTCGCGGTAGATGTTCAGGAACAGCTTCGCCGCCTCCGTGATCCGCGGACCGTCGAAGATGCGAACCGGAGCGTCGAACACGGCGAAGAGGCCCGCCGCGGCACGACTGCTCGCTGGATCTATCCCTCCTATGATCTTCGAGAGAGTCCGGAGCTCGAAGAGCGCAAGCCCCTCTATGGTCGTCTCAGGAACGTGGGCGAGACCGAAATCCTTCCCTGGGACGAGGCCGGACTCCTCCTCGAGGATGCGGCCCACGACGTCCTCTGTAGTCCCGACGGACACTGTGCTTCTGATGATGACGACCATCCCCCTCCTGAGCCCCTTGCCTATGTCCTTCGAGGCAGAGACTAGGGCGCGGGTCTCGGGTCTCTTCTGGGAATCGATGGGTGTTCCTACCGTGATCACGACGAACCCCGAGCGACGCACCGCAACGGTGGTGTCGCTGCTCAGTTCGAGATTGCCTGAGGCCAGCGCTCTCCTCAGAAGATCCTCCATCTCGTGGGAAGAATCGCTCTTTGTCACGGCACTGTGCATCTTGGTGGTGAGCCTCACCGAACCGGAGGATACCACGACCCTCCGCATGCAACTCGGACAAAAGGTCTCGCGGCCGGCGGCCAGGATGCGGACCCCGCAGTTGGGGCAGCTAGGACCGAGGACCTTCGACGAGGGGAACAGGTTCTTGCTGTGCTCTACTATAGGGGACCTTCCAGCCCGAAGTTCGGCGAGGAACTCCCGGTTCATGTCGCAGCCGATTACCTTGGCGCCCTGATTGGCCAATAACAGCGCCAGTGGGAGGCCAACGTGGCCCATTCCCACTACGCACACAGGTATCTTGCCCCTCTGTAACTGGGTTGTGATGCGATGAGGAGGTGTTTCAAGCATATTCATTGTAATCTCACGTTTTCCCTTCCCTTCTCCCGCTGACGGCAACTCTCTCCAGATTAAGACTGTTGCATACTCATTCCCTCTTCAGAGGTAACTGCTGGATAGCTTTCAACTCCCGAGGCTGACGCGAGTCGATCGGGATCGGTGCTCTCCTGAAAGCATCCATGAGGAGTCGTCATATCCTGAGGTGGTGGAGATGCAGAGGGAGATGGCGATGCAAATGCTGTTGCGAGGGCTCGGCGACTTTAGGACGTCGACTCGATATCTGGTTCGGGAGAAGAACGAGAAGGGATTGGAGGACCTTTGTCCTCCAACTTGCGTGCTCAGACGGTCCGAACCTTTAGGCTCTGCTTGGTCCTGAGGAGGAGTGCGAGGAGTACGGCGCCGACAGCGGCCACCATTACTGGTGATGCGCTAAACTGTGGCACCCCCGTGACTGGTGTAGGTAGGATTGGGACCACTGGAGCTGTCGAAGGTATGCTAATGACCTGAGCAGCCCATGTCAGACAATCGCCTCCGCTACCCGCGATGGAAGCGCTGTCTGTTGTCGCACCGAGCGCCTCAGTCACCGAGTATGTCTTGGTGTCGCTGAGAGTCCCAAAGGACCAGGGGGTCGTCGAGGTCTTGGGGTCGGATCCTGGGAACGCGTTGCTGTCGATGAGCCCGCCATTATAGGATGCGGTGTTGCCGGGCAACTGGCCGTCGAGGACGATGAAAGTGATCGAAGCGGTGGTCGCATCGGCCGCGCCATGGTTGAAGACGCTCGTGAGTGAGCCGCCCGTTATCTCGGTGTAGGTCCCTGTGTAGAGGTAGATGTTGTTCGAAGTGGCGCCGGTCGTTAGGACTACGAGGCTTGCTCCGTCAGCTAGAGGAGCGAGAGACTCGGACCACGGGTCACCACCGTTTGTGTACCCCGACGCAAAGCCCGAGACAGTATTCGCGCCACTGGTCACGTAGGATGTAACGTCGGCCGCGAAGACCCACATGTACCCGTTGCCCCAGCACGGGCTGACGTCACTACTCTGGAGGGTGCCAGTTATCGCTTGACCGTTTATGTTAGCCACGTTTAGTCCACCAGATGTGGGATTGATTATCCCCCAGATCAGATATGCCGCCACCACGCTTCCTGTATATGAGACGGTTATCACGCCGGAACCTGTGTCCCTCAGCGCAGTCCCTGCTGCGACGTAGCTGTAGTCACCGCCAACCTGGAGGAGTGCAGTCGGGTTCAGCGCCGGATCGGGAGCGGGGGTTACGCCTGGAGGAACACTCCCAGCCGGATTGGCCGCCGCCGGTGCGACTCGGACAGCGAGGCACAAGAGGATAACTGCTGCGAACATCAGGGTCGAAAAGCTTCGTACTGGCTTCTGCATACGCAGCGTGCTCAGGACAACTTGGTTTTAAGCATCGAGGAGCCCATCTTCATAGATATGAATTCGGAATTCATGTCTGTGCAAAATCTAATCACTGAGGCGAGTATTGCCTTGAATCCACAACGGAGGGGGCGCTGCAATCAAGGCCGAAGCCGAAGGCAGACTCTATAGTCAGGAGTCATGGCCCTGATTCTTGACCTGTTCGAGAAGGGAACTCAGGGGTGGCCCCGACCACGAGGTTGTGCGAGTGCCTATCGGTGACCCGACGCACGGGCGACGAAGCCCCCAATCACCTCTCGCAGACCGTCCTCCAGCGAGTACCGGGGCGAGTATCCTAGCACGGCCCTTGCCTTGCTTATGTCGGCAAAGCTGTGTCGGATGTCACCTTCCCTAGGGGGAGCATGCTCCGTGCCGAGGCTGGGCTTCCCCATGATCTTCTCGATGGAGGCGGCGAGCAGGTTCAGAGACACCTGGGCACCACCCGCGACGTTGAAGACCTCCCCAGGACTCGGGTCCCTCTCCAGGCTGAGAAGGTTCGCGCTCACTGCATCTTGCACGTATGTGAAGTCCCTCGTCTGTTCGCCGTCTCCGAAGACGATTGGGGCTTCGTCATGGATGACCCTGTTCACGAATGTTGGGATGACCCCGCTGTAGGGACCGTATTTCTGTCTCGGCCCGTAGACGTTAAAGTATCTGAGGGAGACGGTGGACAATCCATACACGCTCGCGAACACGCGACAGTAGTTCTCCGCTGCGAGCTTCGAGACGGCATAGGGAGAGATTGGCGAGGTGTTCATCGTCTCGATCTTTGGCAGAGTCTGGGACTCACCGTATACCGAGGACGATGAGGCAAAAATGAACCGCTCGATCTTGGCGTCGTTGGCCGCCGAGAGAAGATTGAGCGTGCCGCCGACGTTCACGGAGTTCGTTCGCTCGGGGTCCTCGATAGAGCGCGTCACGCTGACCAGCGCGGCCTCGTGTACGATCGCGTCATATCCCTTCACCGCCTGCTTGACGAAGGCTTCATCGCGAATGTCGCCTCGGTGAATCCGAAGGCGAGGAGAATCGATAGGGAGGTTGCTCATCTCCCCGGTGGCGAAATCATCGAGAACGCCCACCTCGAGGTCACGTCCGATCAGGGCGTCCACTATGTGGCTTCCGATGAATCCGGCGCCTCCGGTCACGAGGACCCTCGAGAACTTCATCTTCGTATTCTCCGCGTCGGCACAGCGTTAATAATAATTCTTCGGAACGAGCTCGACCCTGGCGATGTTCTTGGACCAGCTCCCGACGGTCTCATAGCTAACCGGACGGCGATGTAGAGGAGAATAATGGATGCCAGGTGCTCCGCCAAGTCAAGCTGATACCAATCCTGCTCAACGATCGTACGTAGAGCATCCAGTGGAAGGTTCTGAGCGTAGCTCAGCACGAAAGCCGCTGCGGTCAAGAGCGAGACGTTGAAGACCCTCTCCTTTGTGAAGGAGGTTCCTTTCAAAGCCTCTCTTAACGCGAGACAGAGGAATACGATCGTCAGGACGTGAAGTAAGACTTCCATGAAGATGTGCGGACCTGCCGGATGGGCTCGGGTGACCTCGGGCCATGTCAGCACGGAGTCGAAGTTTACGGGTGCATCATCGATGAGGGACCAGAAGTAGGCGAGGAAGGCAAAGAGGGCGATTCTCTCCCTCGCCACAAGAAGAACTGCAGAGCCGAAGACTAGGGGCAGCACGACCCCTCCAAGGAGCGTGGTCACGTCGAAGGCTTGATTCTGGTAGACGTACCAGAGCGACACTACGACTCCCAGTGATGCAGCTGCGATGGCCAGGATTCGATAGATTATGCGCTCGTTACCCAAGATTCATACTCACTCGTTGTCTTAGCGGCGGTATTCGGCCCTTCCTGGGTGTGTAAGAATCTTACCATCTCGGAGTTTCATGATGGGAGACCTTTCATGAATCCATGAAGGAAAACCTTCGAACGGCTTGGCCTGGAGTCCTTCTCGATTGTAACCCTCGACTGAACTAGGCACCTCTACCACCTCCTTCAACAAAGACGGAAAAGAGAAGGTAGCTTGTCTCAACAAAACAATGGAAGCCGCAGCAGGCCATGAACCCACTGCAGACTATTCCGACCGTTTATCGTGTCGCTTGCGCTGCGTACTTGCCCTTGACTACGAACATCACTGGTATGGCCAGTGCCATCAGGACAGCGAATCCGAGCGGGAACTGTGGGACCGTAGGTGGAGGTGGGAACGCTCCTGCAGTTAGCTTTGTGTTCGTACTGCAGACTGAGCCACTGTCGTAGTTGTCTACAGCTTTCAGGGTGAGGGTCGTGGTGCTACCCGGGGTGCTCGGTGCGGTCACTTTGACCGTAATTGTCTGGCTGATTGAGTCAGATGGCGAGGACGGAACGGGGTTGGGCGGTGTCACGCTCACTATTGTCCAGGTTCCGGACGGCGAGCCAGGAGTTACGCTTGCAGCCAAATTGAAGGTCGCTTTGTACGATGACGAGTCACTGTACGTCAGTAGGTAAGTCAATGTCGCGGTCGATCCCGCGGGGATGGTGGTTGATTGAGTGCTAGGTGATAGGGTCAGCGTACATGCATTCCATGCAAACACATTACTAACGGAAGGCGCTATGAAGACAAGTGCGGAAAGCAAGCCCAACATGGCGAGCGCTGCATTCCTCTGGCCCAGTTTCATTATCAAATTCTGCCATGAATAGCGTATATATGGCGTCCGAAGCAGAAATTCATAGACGTGGAGCCTTGATTCATGTTCTCACCCCAAGAATCAGATTTTGGATGAATTTCGTAGCCGCCTAATCTTGCTTATTCCAACTATTCGATTTGGGTGCGTATTGGTGCTCAACACGGGCAAATGAACGGGTAATCCCGGTGCGGAGGAGGTGTGAGAGGAGAAGCGGGCTTAAGCTACCTGCTTCTTGAGGAGCGAGTGACCCTGCGCGCAATAACCGCGCCAACCGTCAAGGCCCCCACTAAGACGACGAGGCCCGAATCGCTCAAGAGCACTAGTGGGCTCCCTGCATTGTTCTGGGAATTGCTACCCGTTGTTGGGCAGGAGACCTGCAGCTCGGAGCTTCCTGAAACACAAACTGTTGTCGTCGCGGTTACTGTCTGAGTCTTGGTCGAGGTGGTGGGAGCCTGCGTGGTGGTCACGGTCCCCATCGAAGTCGAAGTTACGGTTGTGGTGCTCAGAGGAGCCACGCTGGTTACTGTCGTGGTCGCTCCCGTCCCGGTTACGGTCGTCGTGCCGCCGGGTATGGTCGTGGTGGACGTTGAGGTGACCGTACTGGTCTGGTCCACGGTTGACGTCAACGTGTTAGTTACTGTAGCTGTCTGAACAGTGGTAGAAGTCACCGTCGCAGTGGCGGTGGATGTCTGAGTGATCGTGACCGGAGGTGGAATGCTCGTGACGGTAGTCGTGGTGGTGCTGGTTACCGGAAGCGTCTGGGTCGAGGTGGCCGTCGTTGTCTGGGTGACGGTCTGGGTGCTAGTCTGAGTGGTCGTTACTGGCGGAGAGGTCGAAGTGACAGTTGTAGTGGTGGTGCTACCCGGGAGAGTCGATGTCGAAGTGACTATCGAGGTCTGCGTCTGCGTCACGATCTGGGTGGTCGTGACGGGCGGGGACGTACTCGTAATCGTCGTCGTGGTCGTGGTCGCGGGAAGCGTCTGGGTCGAGGTGGCCGTCGTTGTCTGGGTGACGGTCTGGGTGCTAGTCTGAGTGGTCGTTACTGGCGGAGAGGTCGAAGTGACAGTTGTAGTGGTGGTGCTACCCGGGAGAGTCGATGTCGAAGTGACTATCGAGGTCTGCGTCTGCGTCACG
>PLUF01000007.1 GCA_003164815.1 Candidatus Gagatemarchaeum stordalenia | reverse complement strand
GCCCCTTGCCTCGGGTCTTTGGCATAGGACGATTGATTTCGGTCATGGAAATAAGACTTCCCGGGGTATTTGAGCGCCCACCCGCTGCAGTCTATCGCAACGAAAGAGGACGTAGCCTAGCCAGTCCTCTCGGCGGAGAGACCTTACACCAATTTTCCGTCGGTTTCGGGTAAGGTATATCGGTCATTGCAACCGTTAGACGGCGGATTGGTATTCATGCCCCACGTAAGGTTATCGTCGCGTCCTTCGACAAGTCATGAGGTCAAGGGGTTGGGCCAGATGGGATGCTTTTAGTTATTTGAGCGAATCCAAGTTATCAAATATGTGCCAAGTTCTCTGTGAAGGCACTAACACCCAATGGAACGTAAAACGGGGTGTAGTCGGGATCCTGCCAGTCAACCGGCGGCGGAAAACCCCCGAGATACACATTGTATGATTGCCCACCTACGAGCAAGACGCTGTATCGACCATTTGTGACGTTGGCGGTCGTCTCTATCGTCTGATTCAAGTTGCCGAAAGACAGCAGTGTGCCATTTCTTGCGTTCACCGTGCCCGACACCTGTACCTGATTGTTCTTCCCCGCCGCTGGATTGGGCGTTACTAGCGGATACAGGACATAGGCCCCGACTGCAAGTCCAACCACCAAACCAATCACCAAGAGCCCCACACCGTTGACTGTCTTCAATCGTCCCCAAGGGCCCCTCTCCGTCTAATTAGGATTACGGGAAGAATAGCTCGATTCTCCCCCTCCGGCGAGCCAATAGCCAAGCGAGACCGAGGTCCGGTGTTAAGCGAGATTTCTGGTCTATGACCGAACCTTCTTGGCTGGTGAAACGAGGCAAAGAGAGTCTAGGAAATCTGGGAAAACAGGGTGAGAAGACGACCGCAGAAATCATACAGATGACGCGAGTTGGCAGAGCCCGCAGAGGGAGGGCCTCGCTCTTCCAAGTCAGGAGGTCAAGGATCTGGACGGGGAGTATATGCTGCAAAAACGCTGCTGGAAAGGGATATGAAATCCCTGGATCACTCCGGTCCGATTCCCGTCAGGCCCTTCTTTCCAATCTAAAGCGTTCTACTCTACAAGACCTTGCTTAGAAGGATGAGAATTGGTAACCCAATCACGAGAATGTACACAATCCTTGCGCGTCCCTCGTTGATCTTGATTCTCCTCCAGTCCTTTTCTGTCACATTCTCGAACAGAAGAGCGCTCCATTTGGGAGGAGGCGCTTCCTCCAACCGCCTTTTGATTATCTCAGCCGGAACGCTGGACATCGTCCAAATGTACCACCTAGCGACATCGAGGGAGATGTAGAGGAATCGCCTGAAGCTATAGCAGAGTGCTACCGTCAGAACCACGTAGGCTGTCGCGGTTAGAAAGTAGAAGGCAGACTCCCAGACGGGCCCCAATTCTTGGATGAGCGCAACATCAGCTGTCAAGAAAGCGAGTATCAAGACCGCCCATGTGAACTGGTCTTGGACCCATGCCTGAGTGATGTCATGCTCGCTGTATGGCCAATTCGAGTAGTCCTTTTCGCTCAATGCTGGATAACCCCACCTGATGTTCACTATTTACACAAGACCAAAGAACCTAACCATATCGTGATCTCATCGAGCCCAGCTGCTGGACGGCACCAAGCTCTCGCAGCGATGGAGACGAAAGTAGAGTCAGTAGACTTGACCTTGCCTTTGCCGTATGAGGGAAGGTCTAAATCGCAACCAAGGTAGGAAGATTGTCGGGTTGCCAAAATTCAGAGTGACCTTCAGAGCCCCCAGAGGCATATTCCACAAGGAAGAGATTCGGTCTCAGATTATCGAGGCCAAGACGTTGTATGAAGCAGAAGAGACTGCTCACCTAGGACTTGGGAATTATCCCAAAGACTGGACCGTGAGCGTGGAAGAGCTATCGGCGTAGAATCGCGAGGGTGGTTGGCCGCATACGCCTAATCACCTGTCACCCCTTTGGCATTGTGTTATGATCAAGCCGAAGCCTCATTGTGCCGTCCTGTCCTTCTTTGTCTCACGTAAAGCAGAACCGAGACAACGACGGCGGCAGAGATGATGACCGCGACAGAAAGCAACGTGGAGACGTTAGATTTCGCCGGCAAGCTCGACTGCGCGTTGACGAGGGTGTAGCTCGCCACGGCCACCGTGCTGTTCGGATTGAACACCTGAATGTTCGCCGCCGACTGAGTGCTGTTGATATTGCTCCAATCCGGGACGGAGAGAACCGCCGTCTGGGAGGAGGCCACAGCTATGGACGAAGCGTTTACGATGGAGCGGCTTACTTGGGTTACCGAAAAGGCGCTGACCGAAAGGCTGATCGCGTTTGACGTCGTAACGTTCAGTCTGTCATTTGAAGGTGTGATGGCCACGCTGAGGGGCGTAGAAGAGGTACTCGTAAGCTGGTAGCCAACGATAGATGTCCCGTTCTGAGGGATTATTACAGTCACCATTGAAGAGGTTTCGCCTGGATCCTCGATGGAAAACGGGACGCCTTCTGGAATCCCGTAGGCCTGAATTCCACCCTCTTCGAACCCAACGACTCCGCTGATTGAAGTGCTGAAGGTTTGCGAGTCGCCGGGAGTCGTGAAGAAGGCCTCACCCGATTGCCCAGTTATCGTAATTGGCGCGCTTGAGAAGACAAAGATGTAGTAAGGATTGGTCGATGTGACGGTGAGGCCCAGTTGAGCTGGTGCTATCCAGCTCCACTGAAGCACCCCAGGGGAGACCACGCTGAAGGTGGTCCACGCATAGGTTCCTGCATACGAGAATTGCCCGTCGGTGTAGTCAGCGTATCGCGGTGTGTTTCCGTAGTTGGGGTCAGAGATGTTTATGGTTATACTGTTGTTGGAGAACTCTTCGTATCCATAGGCGACGACAGCATGACCGTCGGCAGGACCGAGAGCGAGCACGACGGGCGTGCCACCCTGGAGGCTACTCATCAGGAGCTGGACCTGGGCCTGTTCGTTTGTAGGATCATTCCAGTTGGGAGGCAGGTCATACCCACCATACACCTGGTGAATGTAAATCGGGAAGGTGGACTGATAGAGCGTGTCCCCCTCAAGGCAACCGATTAGAGGGAGGCAGAATTTGCCGGTCTGGCCAGACATAGCGGCCACCGAGCTCGTCGTTTCGGGGTAGTAGGGAGCAGTCTGGTCGCCAAGAGCGTAGTGGTCGAAGTAGAGGACTGCAGTTGTGGAAAATCCAAGACAATCTCCCCCCTGATTGAACAGCCCGTAGTTCAGGAAGCTGTAGAAGTCTGTGTAAGGATCCCATTTGGTTGTTCCGCTCGAAGTGACTGTCGAAGACACGGTTAGTGTCGAGTTTGCGGGGCGGGTCACCGTGCTGGTGGTCGAACTCGAGGTTCCGGTTGTGGTGGAGTTAGTCCTCGTCGAGGAGCTCGTCGAAGTGCTGTTGTTGCGGCTGGTGGACGTCGATGTCGACTTCGTGGTTGTAGAGGTGCTGTTCGTACGAGACGTAGAAGACGTCGAGGTCGAGTTAGTGTGGGCCGTCGAGGTTGAAGTTGTCGAAGTGGCGTTGCTATGAGTAGTTGAGGATGTCGTTGATGTGGTTGTTGTTCTTGAGGTGGAGTTGGTGAAGGAAGTGGACGTCGAAGTGGTGTTCGAGTGAGCCGTAGAGGTAGAAGTCGATGCCGTAGAGGTTGTGCTAGTGCGGGTAGTCGATGTTGTCGAGTTGGAGTATGATGTGACAGTGGAAGTCGTCGACTTGCTAGTCGAAGTGGTGGTGGACGCCGTGCTCGTATGATTGCTCGAAGTGGTCGAGTTTGTCAGGCTGGTCGATGTCCGCGAAGTGGAGGTTGTGGAACCTGAGTTCGTAGCTGTCGTGCTAGAAGTCGCGGAAGACGAGGAACTCGACGGATAAGACGTCAAAGTGGTCGTGCCCGTACCTGTTGTGGAGACTGTAGATGTCGTGCTCCCATTGGAAGCTCTCGAAGTGGAGGTGGCATTGGCGGCGTGCAGAGCCGCGTCGCCTGCCGATCCAGTTTCGTTGTTAGGGTGGGGCGCGAACGCGGCACTCATCGGATAGACGAGGAAAGGGGACGAAATGTAAAGAAATGCGAGTCCCAGCGCCAAGACTCGGACGAATACCCTTCTGCGAAGCGTGCCGCTGATCTCAGGGCGCAAACATGTTCGCTAGCGACTCGGCCTGGTCTGCCGTATTTACGTATGACACCTATAGATTATGTTAACGGTAATGGACCTGCTCTGATACTAATCCAGTTCGATGCTCAGTCCGGCGTATGATGCGAAGATTCCATTCCATCCCTCTGCCATCTTTTCGCATATGTATCCAGGGTTCTCCCCAGGACCTCCTCCACATCCACGTTCATCTCGTTAGCCATGGATAGGAGTGAAAAGAGGGAGTCGCCGAGCTCTGCTACGGTCTTGTCGCTCACCTTTGTGATTATCTGCTTCCCGTACCCTGACTCGCGGAGTATCTCCTGGGCGAGCTCGCCGGTCTCCGCGCAGAGATCGAGAGCACGGTAAGGAAGGGAAAGTTTGCTGTCGGTCTTCTCACTGAATTCGGCCACCAGTCGTTGAAGATCGTTCATTGCTATCCCATTGATTCTGCAGATTAATCTCCTTTAGAGTATCAATGTCTGATGCGATTTCTGGGTGCTTATCTACACATTCAGCGTGCTTGGTCATGAATCCTCCCAATCTGCGCATTGTTCCCTACACCCACGGCCATGCGTGCGAGAGCTGCAGGTCGTTCAGCGTGAAGGACAGGCTGTACTACTGCGGACGGTTCGACGTGAACGTGGGCTCCGGCAACATCTGTGACGACTATCAGTTCGCCGGTGGCCCGTACAAGCCGGTGCCCGAGTCCCTGACCACGGAGAGATCCCAACCGCTTGGCGGTCCGAGGCTTTCGCCGCGCTGAATACCCGGAGCATTACGCAAAGAACTCGTCTACTCCTGCTATAAGCAGGATTTGGACACAGGTATCTGAGTTCAGAAATTGAGAAATAGGTAAATCGACACATTCTGTTCAACGGGAGTAACGACGTGGCCCAGCCGGGTGTGGATGGTCCTTCTTGTCGCCATGCTTCACTAGCGCGAGGAGGGCGGCAGACTCGACTGTCGCCAAGGCGGCCTGGGAGAGAATCGACAACTTTACTGTTCTCGGACGGATTAGTTTCCTCCATTATGCAAGAGATTGTACAGGCACTTCGGCACCCTTAGACCTACCTGATCCCAAATCGGACAAACTAATCCTCTTCTTTCGCGTTGTTCTTGTCAACTGGACCTCGACGATCTTCCTGAGGCGCTTGCTCAGATTCCGGACTGTGGCTTCTCTGACGCCTGCCGCCTCCGCCGCGTCGTTCTGGGTCAGCCACTGGCCGTTGAGCAGCGACGCCAGGTAGAGGGCCGAGGCCGCGAGTCCTGTCGGATGCAAACCATCCGTGATTCCCGCCTTCTCGGCTCTCGACAGTATCGCTAGGGCGTCTGCCTCTACCTTCGGGTCCGCCTTCGCCCTGGACGCCACCTCCGCAAGGCACTCCGCCGGATCGGCGACGGGAATCTTCAAGTCGAGCTCCGCGACCAGATACCTATACCACCTGGCTACTGCTTGCCTTCCCACCCCGCTGGCCGCGGCCACGTCATCGAGGGTTGTTGGGACGTTCTTCTCTCGACAGGCGGCGTAGAGCGACGAGGCCGCGATTTGGTTGAGCGGCTTCCCTTTCGCCACACCTGTTTCCAAGCTTCTCCTGTATATGCGGGTCGCTTCGTCTGTCACGTCGTGGGGGAGGAGAAGCCTCTCCGAGGCCTCTCTGAGTTCTCGGCGAGCGACCCCTGCCGCTTCAGCCCTGTTCGCTGTGGCCAACGCCTTCAGCCTTCTGGGCTGACGCCCTCCTGACCAAGTAGACTGCTCCAACCAC
>PLUF01000095.1 GCA_003164815.1 Candidatus Gagatemarchaeum stordalenia | reverse complement strand
CTAGGTGAGAGCATGAGACTCCAATTCCTCGCAATCCCACTCCTCGTGGCACTGATGCTGTCCCCGCTCGCGGCGGCCGCGGCGACGGGCTCGATCACTTTCTCGAGCCCTGCGTCCGGTGCGCCGTTATCGGGTCAAGCAATCTACACGATCAGTGGCACAATCTCCCCAACCCCAACACTTCCAGACAACGTCTTCATCTCGGTGAACCAGGTGGGTTCCTCCAACGTTCTTGACGCACAGACGGTCTCAGTCACAGGGACTGGAACCTTCTCGTACGCCACGAACGCAGGCGGCAACTCTGCGTGGGTAACCGGAACATATGTCATCACGGCCACCGACTCTAACGGTGCGACCGGGACGACTACCTTCTCATACACCTCGACTATCACACCACCTCCCTCAACAGGGGGGTATCTGACAGTCGTGGCACCCAGCCAAGTCTTAACTGGCGCAACCTCCACGAACGTCTTCGTCTGGACTTCTAGCCCAGCGACCGTCACTGGATGGTTCCTTGCGCCAGGTGCGACAACAACGACCTCTCTTGGATCTGCGACTCGTGTACCCTCTGCTAACGTCGGGGGCCTTGATGTGTACGCGTTCAGCGTTACACTTCCAGCAACCGCCGCAACCGGTGTGTACCTGGTCGGTGCTACGGCAACGAACGGCACCTTCGCAGCCTCCAACATAGGCTCCTTCACCGTCAACCCAGTCGCGACGCAGAGCATGCTCACGACACTGACGACGAACCTAGCTACACTCACCACTAACCTGGCAACTCTTCAGACCGGTCTGACTACTCTGACGGGCAGTGTAACCACTATCGGTAGTGGCGTAACTGGCCTACAGACCAGCATCACCAGTATCGGTACTGGCGTAACTGGCCTACAGACGAGTATGACCGCTCTCTCGAGCAGCGTAGCGGGCGTCGGCAAGAACTTGACGACATGGGGCAACACTCTCAACACAGCTATCACAGGCATCTCCGGCTCTCTTGCAACCATCTCCAACTACGCGCAGACTGCAGCAACAGCGGCCACGAGCGCAAGCACAGCGGTCGCAAGTCTACAGAACAGCGTGAACACACTCTCCACTAGTATCAGTTCCATCACAGGCAGTTTGACTACCCTGCAAGGCGAAGTGACGAGTCTACAGACATCTGTTAACGGGCTGACTGGAATCTCCGCAAACGTTGCGACTCTCCAGACCAACGTTAGCAACATGAACTCGACCGTCTCAAACGACCAGACCTACATTCTGGTTGTCGCTGCGCTCGCAGTCATAACCCTAGTTCTCGAACTCGCAATATTGATTAGAAAACTGTCCTAAACAAACAGCTTTCTTTTCCTCTTTTTTCTCCGAATCCTAGGGGACACTCCGCACCACCTCAGGGGCTTAACGGATGCGAGCGAGAAATCCCACATGCTTCAGCGGTGGGATGAAAGCGAGTTTGGTGGGGCTTTTATGCTGAGGCCTTTTACATTCCCATGCTCACATACAGGTTCCGCATCTACCCCACCAAGGCTCAGGAAGGTCTTCTCAGCGACACACTTGAAACCTGCCGGCATCTCTACAATGCCCTCCTTTCCGACCGCAACGAGAACGGAGCCAGTCTCTGGGAACTCCAGGGCTCCCTCCCCAAGCTGAAAGCCGATAACAAGTTCCTGAGGGCCATCCACTCGCAGGTGCTTCAGGATGTCAACTTCAGGCTGGACAGGGCCTTCCAAGCATTCTTCGCTGGAATTGCGAAACATCCGAAGTTCAGGCGGAAGGGAAGGTACAGCTCGTTCACCTATCCACAGTACGGCGGATTCAGAGTGGCTGGCAACTGGCTCAGGCTTTCGAAGATCGGCGCAATCAAGATGAAAGTGCACCGACCCATCGAGGGGACGCCGAAGACGTGCACGATCGTCAGGGACATCGACCAGTGGTATGCCTGCATATCCGCCGAAGTGCCGGAAGGCCGGGAGAGGGCTCTGCCCGGGAAGCCTGCTATCGGCGTCGATCTTGGGGTCACGAACCTTGTGACCCTGAGCGACGGCACAATGATTCCGAATCCAAGGATTCTCGCCAAGTCTGTTTGCAAGATCAAGTCCCTGCAAAGGAACCTGTCGAGGAAACAAAGCGGTTCGAATAACAGGGAAAAGACCAGGATCAGGCTCGCGAAGGCCTGGAGGACTGTCCGAAGACAGAGAGACGACTTCGCCCACAAGCTCTCAGACAAGATAACGAAAGAGCATCAGACCATCGTCTTCGAGAATCTGAGAACCAAGAACATGGTTAGGAACCGCAATCTCGCCTCGGCAATAATGGACGCCTCGTGGGGGCAGCTGCGCCGGTTGACCGCCTACAAGGCGGAGAGGCGCGGTGGACGAGTGATTCTCGTCGATCCCAGGGGGACTTCGCAGAAATGCTCCGGATGCGGGGAAGTGGTTCCGAAGGAGCTGTATGAGAGGGTGCACCGGTGTTCCCGGTGCGGACTCACCCTCGACAGGGATGTGAACGCTGCAAGGAACATCCTGAAGGCGGGTCTGGAACAGGCCCGTGCTGAGGCGGAACCTCTGTCTGTCATCCGGGATGGGCAAGTTCGGCCGAGGAAGCAAGAAGCTCACGAGCTTCAGCCGTGGGTAGTTCACATAATCGGACGGGCTCCTTCTCCATGAAGGCAATCAGCTCAGTCTACGGCTTCATCATGATCTTCCTGCTCTCGATGGCCTCCATCCAGACGTGGTCCTCGGCGGTGGGAGCCATGGAGAGCATCCAGGGGGCGTCTGACCAGAGCGCCCAGGTGGACCAGCTTCAGGGCATCGAGCACCTATCGCTCTCTCTTTCCGGATCCAACCTCACGATCTCAAACGACGGCCAAGTCACATCCACAATCGAGTTCCTGAGGTTCGTGCAGCCGAACAGCTCCCGGACCGTCCGCCTCGACGCCGCGGTCGACGTCGGAGGCTCGCTGGTGGAGAAGGTCCCTGAGGGATACACGGTGGAGGCCGTCACTTCGCTTGGAAACGTGTTCGTCCTCTCCACCGCCTCAGACTCCCTGGGCTCGATCTGGACCTCGCCGGCCGCCTCCGCCGTCTCGGGGAACAACCAGCTCTTCGAGAATCCATTCGCACCCGGCCGGTTCTACCTAAGCTCCGGAGCGCGGGTCTACGCGTTCTCCGGATCGGGAACACCGGACTGGGTCTTCGATGCTGGCGAGGGGTCCGTCACCGACGTCATGCCGATAGCGGACGGCCAGGTCTACGTCTCGGTCGGCTTCGGGTATCCGTCGAACAGCGGGGTGCTCTACGAGCTCGGCCCGGGCACGCGGTACGTCCCCCAGCTCATGAGCGCCAGCGTCAACGACGGCCTCTTCGTCGCGCTCTTCGCGGCCCCATATCTCAGCGTCTCGTCACTACAGGCACTGCCAGGTTACAACCCCTACGTCACCGCAGTCTCCTCTTCCGGCCAGGTCCTCTTCGACCAACAGGCCCCCTCGAACGGCTACTCGGCGGTCGCGACCGACGGCTCGAACATCTACCTGAGCCTGCCCCAGGCGGATGAGGTCCAGGTGATTTCTATCTCCACCCAGGAGTTGACGACATACAACGTAGGCATTCCGGCGTCGGGGCTGATCTTCGACTATGGGCTGCTGTTCGCGATCTCCCAGAACGAAGTCAGGGTCTATGACGCTTCAATGAACCTCGTCAAGACGATATCACTGGCTCCGATGGCGCTCTCCTCATTCTCGAACTACCCTGACTTCGTCCCGGCGCTGCAGGCCCCTTCGTTCCTGGTGCTGAACAGCACGACCTACGCGGCCCTGGCTGAGAACGCCACCGGGTACTCGTCTCTTGTCCTGGGTAACTTCTCCTGAGCGCTGAGACCGCTGCTGGGGAGACTCTCTCCGGTCCGGAAGAAACCTGCAAACTTTACGGACTCTAAACTTTATTCGCATCCCGGCCCATTCATTGGGATGCTGTCCTCGGGGCGATGAGCCGGGCGTGGCCGTCTGTGGTCTCGTACCTGTATCTGCAAGCGGCAGCAGAATCGGACGGATGTCTCCGCCTGTGACCCAGAGGCCTTATCGGGCCCACGACGGTCTTGCAGCGACGCGGCCACCAGCCAACCTGAATCGACGTAGATTATGTTTATATATAATTTACGTTGACTTCGCTCATGGCAGCGCTCCCACTCGGGCTCCGGTTGAGGAGGAGAACCCACCGGTCGGTTGCACTCGCGCAGGACATGATTGTAGCCGAGGCGTACGACATCTTCCCAGACTGTGTGCTGCACGGAGGCACTGCGATCTGGAGGTGTTACCGAGGAGGACGGTTCTCTGAGGATGTTGATTTTTACCTCCCGACGGGCGGCGAACAGGAGATTCGGCGCTTCAGGCGAGGGGTGGCAGCCAATGGAATGGTGGAGCTGAAGTTCAAGGCCACCGCCAGCACGGTGTTCGCGAAGTTCAGTCACTCCGAGACCGTCGTCAGCTTCGAGGCGGCGAAGAGGGCGCCCCCGCCCAGCGTGGTCCGGCCGTATGAGATGCTCGACGGCAGCTTCGCGCTCGTGAACACGCTCTCTCCAGAGGAGCTCATCATAGAGAAATCATCCGCCTACACGGGGAGACGGAAGGTCAGGGACCTCTACGACATCTTTTTCCTGCTCAACCGCGTTGAGGAGAGGGACAGGGTGACGGCGCCCCTCGCCCGCATGATCAGGGAGTACCGGGCGCCGGCGGACGAAGCGACCCTCAAGGCGACGATAATTGCGGGGGCCGTCCCCTCAGCCGAGGTCATGCTCGGGGCGATAGAGAGATGGGTAGAGCGGTCCACCTAGACGAGGCAAGGCGCTTCGCACGTTCCACCCCCGCCTTCAAGGCCAGGGACATGGAGCTTCTTGTGAAGGACAGGGGGTACGCTCTCCTGATGCTGCACAACCTGGCGAAGAGGGGAGAGCTGAAGAGGATAGAGCGCGGGTGGTACAGCGTCCACGACGACCCGGTCGTGAGCGTCTTCGCCCTGAAGCCGGCATACATCGGCCTCCAGGAGGCTCTGAGCCTGAGAGACCTCTGGGAGCAGGAGACGAACGTTGTCATAGTAACGGCGGGCAGGTCAAAGCCCGGCGTCAGGACGTTCATGGAGAGCAGCGTGGTCGTCCACAGGATAGACCCTGACCGGTTCTTCGGATTCGACTACCTGCGCTACGGGGACTTCTACGTCCCCGTCTCCGATGTCGAGAAGACACTTATCGACCTCGTCTACTTCGGAGAGACTCCCGCGGATGACGTGCTCGGGAACATCGCTGAGAAGGTGAACCGGGCTACCCTCAGGGAATATCTGGTCCGTTACCCCGGCAGCTTCGGCCGCAGGGTCTTGGGCCTCATATGAGGGTGGGGAGAATCCAAGTTGATTCCATCGGTCAGCAGGGCGGGTTCATCCGGCTGCGCACCCCACGCCGTCCGCGCGGCAGGACCGGGAAGTGAGCGGCGGCCGCGCCGCCAGGCTGTTCCTCTCGCCGTCCTCTCCCTGGGGCCGACGAGCGGCCGGACAGGGGTGAGCGCTGCCCGGAACTGCTGATCGCCATGGCGTGCCTTACGGGTCACCCGTCGGGGCTGTTGCCCTGGCTGGCAGCCGCAATCTGCTAACCTTCAGGCGGGAGAAGTTGAATCCTAAATAGTCATGCGGGGGCCCGGACTGCGAGCCCGGAGAAACCACCGACACTTGTCTAGCCTTGAGATCGCCCGCAGGTCCACGCGTGGGTCTTTCGCCCTCTTCGCCGGGAACCTCCTCAACACAGCAGTCTCCTTTGTCGCGATAATCATCATCGCCAGGCTGCTCGGCCCGAGCGACTACGGCGTCTATTCACTCGCGGTCCTGATTCCCGGCATCCTCCTCAACCTGCTTGGATTCGGCGTGAACTCCGGGATAACCCGCTACGCCGCCTACCATCTGTCGCAGCAGGAACCGGACCTCGCCAAGAGGATGACAATCAACGGAGTGGTCTTTATTCTGCTGTTCGGCGCGGTTCTGACATGCGTCTCATACGCGAGCTCGGGGTTCCTCTCTGACTTCGTCCTGCACAGGCCCGAGATCACCTCACTCGTGCAGTTCGCCTCCCTCCTGATCCTCGCCCAGGCCGTCTTCCAGGCCGGCGTCTCGGCCCTGCTTGGCTGGAGCTACATGGGCAAGATCAGCGTCACCAACGTCTTCCAATCGATTCTCCGGCTGGCCGTCGCGGTCCCACTGGTCGTCCTCGGGTTCGCGGTCTTCGGGGCGCTGGTGGGCTATGTCGTCTCGGTCAGCCTCGCCGGAGTCCTGAGCTTGGTCCTGCTCCTCCACAGCACCGGGAGCGCCAGTGCGAGTCCGTTGGAGGGCTTCACCTCGGACGTCAGGATGATGCTATCCTATGGGCGAACGGTGTTCGTAGGGCAGTTCGCCGCGAGCATCTCTGCCCAGTATGTCGTGGTCATCCTGGCGATGATTGCGTCAAACAGCTTCGTCGGGTTCTACCAGTCCGCCAGCAACTTCGTGACTGCAATAACGCTCACGTCCGGGGCGATGACCCAGGCTCTCTTTCCTGCGTTCGCCCACCTCGAGGGCACCAAAGGGGACCTGAGCCGCGCGTTCGCGTACGCCACCAAGTACATGGCCTTCGTGCTCACCCCCATCATCTTCCTCCTGATGGGAGCCTCGATCCAGATCATCAGCGTGCCTCTGGGACCCTCGTACAGCGTCGCGTCCGGCTACCTGGTGCTTCTCTCCTTCGCCAACATCTCCCTCCTCTTCGGCCTTGGAGTGCTGCCGTCCTTCTTCAACGGAGTGGGGCGTCCGAGGTTCTACATGATCTTCAGCGTGGCCGGCGCTGGTGTCCAGCTCGCGCTCGCACCTCTCCTTGCCATAGGCCTCGGACTCGGAGTTCCCGGTCTCATCTACTCGATCCTCGTCTCCAACATGGTCGCCGTGGCGATCGGCCTCTACCTCGCGTCAAGGTATTTTCAGGCCCGGATGGACCTCCAGGCCGCACTCTCCATTCTCGTTTCTTCAATCCTGGCGTTCCTCGCCGTTCTCCCGCTGGAGATGTCGGGCTTCAACGAGGTTTTTGTGCTGGTTCTAGAGATCGCCGCCTTCTCAGCGGCGTACCTCACGGCGGCGCCTCTCCTCCGGGCCATCGGGCCGGGGGACATCGAGACTCTGGGCTCGGCGCTGGCGGGGCTTGGCAGGTTCAAGTCCTTGGTTCTCCCGATTCTCGCCTACGAGCGTTTCATTATGCATCATTCGGGCCATGGCGTATGAGGACACGCACAGGCGACAGGTGTTGTGGGCCATCAACTGAATATTGAAATATGCTAGTAGGCGGCAAAGTTTTAGGAGAACCTAACTTCACATGAGGAGAAGGCGTATCTACGTCCCCTAGTTCGAGGTGTCGCGAACCATCATGTCTTCCAATATCCATCGCGTTTTAGTTACGGGGGACGCGGGCTTCATCGGCAGCCACATCGTCGACCAACTACTCGAGAACGGCTACGTCGTGGGTGTCCTTGACAACCTCGCGACGGGAGACCTGGGCAACCTAACTGAGAATAGAGACAATCTCGTATTGCATCAAGGGGATATCTCTAACCGGGACTTCGTTAGGGAAGCGGTCAAGGGGTACGACGCTGTAATCCACGAAGCCGCGTTGGTCAGCGTGGCGAGGTCGGTCGAGGACCCGTTCGTGACCAACTCGACCAATGTGACAGGGACACTGAACGTCTTGAAGGCGGCCGTCGACGCGCGAGTAAGCCGGTTTGTGTACGCCTCCTCCTCGTCGGTCTATGGTGAAACGGACGTCTTGCCGAAGCGGGAGGACCTCCCCGCAAGGCCCCTTTCCCCCTACGCAGTCTCCAAGCTAGCCGCCGAGAACTATTGCGTGGCTTTTGCGCGCGTGTATGACCTGCGGACTATTTGCCTTCGTTACTTCAACGTCTTCGGGCCAAGGCAGAGGTTCGGTCCCTACAGCGGCGTTATCCCCATCTTCATCGGGAGGATCGGGAATGGCCAGCCACCCAAGATATACGGAGACGGAGAACAGACCCGCGACTTCACCTATGTATCGGATGTTGTGGAAGCAAACCTCTTAGCGATGACGGCGGATGTTAAACCGGTAGAGGTATTCAATATTGCCGCGGGCAAGACCTGCACCATCAACCAGCTGGCTGGGGTTATAGCCCAAATCATGGGAAGGGAGGACCTAGAGCCGGTGCATTTGTCCGAGAGGCGAGGAGATGTCAAGAACAGCTACGCTGACATTAGCAAGGCCGTGCGCTGGCTCGGCTACGTGCCACGCACGACTCTGCACGACGGGCTGAAGAAGGTGGTCGCGTGGTTCGAGTCAAACCCGATTCAGACCCGTTCCTCCGCCACAACCTAAGTAGGGCCTCGACTGGCGACTTTTGACAGCCAATGCTCAATCCAGATTAGGATATATCTGGCTGAAAGGCTCCGCTCGGACAGATGGCATCTCAGGACCTTCACCTAACTCCTGCCCGGGTAGGTGTCTCCCTGAAAGATGGGACCCTTCGGCTTTCCGTGGTGGGACTTGGACGGATAGGGCTACCCACGGCCGCGATCTTCGCTCGCGCGGGAGCACGGGTCATCGGCCTCGACATTGACCCACGCGTAGTCGAGAGCATCAGGGCAGGGAAGTGCCACTTCGCCGATGAACCGGGCTTGGACGAGGCCGTTGCTGCCACAGTCATGAACGGCAGGTTAACGGCGACGCTAGACTTCGAGGAGGCCGTCGGACGTGCTGACTTCGTGATAATAAGTGTCCCCCACCCCGGTGAGCGAGAGCAAGACGCCCGACTACTCAGCCGTACGCAGCGCGTCCCGCGCGATCGGCGCTTCCCTGCGGAAGGGGGCGGTGGTCATAGTCGAGAGTACAGTAGGCCCGGGGACTGTAGAGAACTTGGTCCAACCCGAGCTCGAGGTGGAATCCGGCCTCAGGGCTGGTGTCGACTTCGGTGTGGCCAGCTGCCCGGAACGCTCCGACCCCGGTAGCATAATGAGGAATATGTCCTCTGTACCGAGAATTGTGGGTTCCGCTGACCCGCTCTGTCGCGACACGGTCGGTCACCTGTACCATACGGCCTTTGGGGTGGAGGTCGTGAAGGTCAGCGACCCGAAGACCGCCAACGCGGTCAAACTCACCGAGAACCTCTTTAGGGACGTGAACATAGCTCTCTCCAACGAATTCGCTCTCCTATACGAGAAGTTGGGGATCGACACAATCGAGGTTATCAACGCCTGTGCTACGAAATACAACTTCATGCCACACTATCCCGGCGGAGGAGTCGGAGGGCCTTGTCTTCCGTCCAACCCCTACTACCTGATCGCGGAAGGAGTCAAGGTCGGGAACATTCCCTACATTATTAGGCTGGCCAGGGAAATAAACGACAGGATGCCCAATCACGTCGTCGAGCTGGTGATGGAGGCGCTCAACGGCATCGGAAGGACGGTGAAGGGATCGAGGGTGGCACTCCTGGGGGCTTCCTACAAGCCCAACGTTCGTGACGTTCAGCTGAGCCCTGTGGAGAGGGTCGCCTCAAGACTGAAGGAGTTGGGTGCTAATCTGGCGCTCTACGACCCATATTTTGTCGGAGAACAGGTATTCGGAATCAAGACTGCCCCGTCTGCTGAAGAAGGCGTAAAAGAGGCAGATTGCATAGTCGTAGGAACAGCCCACGCCGAGTTCCTAGGCCTCGACCCACGACGGCTCGCCGCGCTTGCTTCAAGGGACGCCGCGCTCGTCGACGCTAGAAACGTCTTCGACCCAGCGGCTGCCGAAGCTGCAGGCTTCAAGTACTTAGGCGTCGGGCGAAGGGGGAGTGGCAGTCACGAGGGAAGGTGACAGCTCTTCTCAGCGGAATTCGTTACATCCTTAATTGTCACATGGTGAACACCAGCGTGCCGGAGTCCGGGCTTCGCGGTATCATCTATGGCCGAGATTGGCACACTTTCCAAAGATCAGCAAACTCTGCATGTTTATTAGCTAACGCATAGAAAATACTGCAGGAGTTGGGGGAAGATCGATTGCTGATCGTAGGTATGCCGGCGTACAACGAGGAAGAAAGTATCGCCGGAGTAATTGTGAGGGCCAAGAGATTCGCGGACAAGGTATTCGTCTGCGACGACGGCTCTAGTGATGCAACAGCTGAGATTGCGAGACAGCTTGGAGCACAGGTCTTTGCGCACGATCGGAACTCGGGTTACGGGGCCGCACTGGCTACTCTGTTTGATGAAGCAAGACGAGAGAAAGCCGATATCTTTGTTACCTTGGACGCCGATGGCCAGCATCAGCCAGAGGAGATTCCGGTCTTGGTTAAGCCCATAATCGATGGAGAGGCAGACATTGTAATTGGCTCAAGATTCCTGACCGATAGTCATGTTGCAGCGCCGATGTATAGACAAGCCGGAGTAAAGGTCATCACTAGGTTCACAAACCTCGTGTCTAACGAAAGCATAACCGACTCCCAGTCCGGTTTGAGGGCGTACAACAGGAGGGCTCTCGACTCCTTGACACTCGGCGAAATGGGAATGGGTGCAAGCACGGAGTTGCTCGTGAAGAGTCAGAAGGCCGGCTTGCGAATAGCCGAGGTGCCCGTAAATGTTCTCTACAACGAGGATTCGTCAACGCATAATCCGCTCTATCATGGTCTCGATGTCGTTCTGGCAACCGTGAAACATGTCTCGATAAGACATCCACTCATGTTCTATGGCATACCTGGGATTTCGTTGCTCGGGATAGCACTCGGTTTCTGGTATTGGGCTGCGGAAGCTTACATTGCGACCAAAACCCTAATGATAAGTGTCAGCTTGTTGGCGATCTGCTGTACACTAGTCGGTGCAATGCTAATGACAACGGCGGTAATCCTATGGGTCGTGATATCAGTGGTACGGGGTGGAACGGCAACCAAAGGGAAGGACCCCAGAAAATGAAAATTTGTCAAATAGCCCACGTTTATCACCCGGACTTGGTGCCCGATGCCTTTGGAGCTCACGATTTTGCGAAGAGGATTATAGGCACCGGCAACGAATCATGCGCGGTTACCTGGTCCTTCCTGCGGCCTTGCTCGGTGAGAGAGACCATCGACGGAGTTGAGATTATCAGGCTTAGAGGTGCTAACATCAAGATTCCGCCTGCAATCAGGGAGTATCCTTTTCTCTTCGGGATGACGGAGGCCATCCGGGAGTTGAGACCGGACTTGATTCAAGCTCACTCGCATCTTTTTCTGCCCTCCCTACAAGCAATAAGAATTGCCAGAGCGGAGAGAATACCAATTGTAGTGACGATTCGAGGGCTGATAGCGGAGCGAGGCCCTATCGTCGACGCGGCGCAGTGGGCCTACATTATTACAGTATGCAAGGCATTTCTCCCAAAAGCTGACCTCGTGGTGTGCCTAACGGATTATGAAAGAAATATCTTGGCGTCGCTCGGTTTCAATTGCGAAATTGAAGTTATCCCAAATGGGGTTGATACCGAAGTCTTCAAGCCTGGACAGTCGAAGGATCCATACCTCATAACTTGGGTCGGCAGAATGGTCCCGGAGAAAGGACTGGAATTCTTGCTTCGCGCCATGGTCTTGCTCCAGACAGAGGTGCCCGAGTCGAGACTCGTCATGATAGGCGACGGTCCCTTGATGCCGCAACTGAGGGAGATGGCGGATAAGCTTGAGCTCGGGCACGCCTGCGTGTTCTTGGGCCAGATGGGTGTTGGAGACGTCTCAAAGATTCTCGGCAGTTCATCCGCGTTCGTCCTGCCTTCGCTCAGTGAAGGCTTGCCCAAGGCTCTGCTCGAAGCGATGTCATGTGGTAACGCGTTGATAGCCTCCGATATGCCGCAGCTCTCAGGCGTAGTGGAGAGTGGGAAGGACGGAACATTGGTGAAGATGCGTGACTCCGCAGCATTGGCCGATGCTCTCGGTCAGTTGTTGCAGGACCAGAAACTTCTCAGACGGTTTGGACTCAACGCTCGTCAAAAAGCAGTCGACGTATACTCTGCGACGAGGATTGTCAGGAGATACCTTGATGCCTATTCCACTCTGACGGTGCACTAACAACTTGAAGGAAGAACGAGTCTAAAGGGGAGGGCTGGACTTGGGTTGTGGAATTTGCGGATACGCCGGGTTGGATGACCCCGAATTGCTTAGTGACATGTGTGCCGTTCTGAAGCACAGAGGGCCAGACGAAGAGGGCAAGTTCGTGGACTTTGGCATAGGGCTTGGATCTAGACGTCTCAGCATCATAGATTTGTCGGGTGGAAAACAGCCCATCTCGAACGAGGACGGGAGCGTCTGGACGGTATTCAACGGAGAAATTTACAATTATGTAGAGCTCAAGCTCCAACTAGAAGCATCTGGCCATGTTTTCAAGACCGACTCGGACACGGAAGTAATAGTGCATGCGTACGAAGAGTGGGGCACGGGCTGCTTCCAGTCCTTCGTGGGAATGTTCGGCATTGCGATCTGGGACGGTCGAGATAAACGACTCGTTTTGGCCCGGGATCGTTTTGGCAAGAAACCACTGTACTATTGGGCTGAGGACAACAAGCTAATTTTTTCGTCGGAACTTAAGGGGATATTACAGCACGAGGGAGTGCCAAGGACGATTGATCGACAGGCCCTTGAAGACTATCTTACGTTCTTCTACGTTCCCTCCCCCTTGACGATTTTCAAGAATGTACGGAAGATCAAACCCGGCGAATATCTCACTTTTCAGAATGGAGAACTGAGGACGGAGCTCTATTGGGACCTCGGCTTTAGCACGAAAGATGATTGGCCTGAAGATGCCATCATTGAGCAGCTGTATCGGCTGCTCGAGGATTCTGTAAGAATCCGGCTCAGGAGCGACGTTCCTCTTGGCGCTTTCCTGAGTGGCGGGGTCGACTCCAGTACGGTGGTCGCCCTGATGAAGAGACTCTCAGAGCAGGATGTGCGCACATTCACAGTCGATTTTGAAGAGGGACCATACAGCGAGGCTAGATGGGCTCAGTCGGTGGCTGATTTCTTGGGTACGAACCACCACGTGCTCACGGTGAAACCGGACGCTCTGGCCCTCCTTCCGCGGATGATTTGGCATTTTGACGAGCCCTTCGCCGACTCGTCAATGATACCAACATACTATGTTTCGAAGGCCACAAGTCAAGAGGTGAAAGTCGCACTTTCGGGGGACGGCGGCGATGAAGTCTTTATGGGATATCCTTGGATGGAGGATCCGTCCGTCTACAAGTATTACAGAGCCGTTCCTCCTGCGGTTCGAAACCCTATCCTCAAGGTCATCGCAAGCGTCCCAACGCACAACGGGGTGGTGACGCTCGCGAAGCACGCACTAGACAAGCAGTACGCGAATCAGGGACCCGAGGAACGCTACTTCTTGCGTGTTTCGCAAATGGGTCAGCAGGAGGTGCAGAAGCTTGTCCATGCGAATCCCCAGGTAGAAGGAACAGAAGCTCCGACTAGCAAGTATCTTCAGCAGTACTTTGAGAAGGAGAAATCGACCAACCTAATGAATGCTTTTGATTACGTGACGATAAAGACCTACCTTCCCGAAGATATTCTAGTTAAAGTCGATCGTATGAGCATGGCTGTTTCTCTCGAAGTTCGGTCCCCTTTCCTCGACCACAGGCTAGCTGAATTCTCGGCCGCATTGCCGCCAAGCATGAAGGTGCACAACTCGGTAAGGAAATACATACTCAAGAAAATGGTCCTAAAGAAGAGACTTCTTCCGAAGGAAATCATTTCTAGGAAGAAGCAGGGTTTCGGGGTACCTATAGACTACTGGTTCCATCGCGGATTCGACGACCTCGCGGCACAGGTGTTCGAGAGGACGTACTCCGAGGGCAATTTTGAATCGATTTTGGCACGAACTCAAGTGTCGGAAATTTTGAAGAAACCATTTGCAAATGCGGCCAAAATATTTGCGCTTATGGTGCTTGCGGTGTGGTACCAGATGTATATTATACGTGATGAAAGGGTCCCGCCACTGGAAATCGAAAAGTACACTTGATAGCGCTTGATTTTCACTACTCCAACACGCTGCACCATATGGATTCGTTCCATTGGAATCATGTTCGCAAATAAGACATGGGTGAGTCGCCAGGTGGTTGTTCATCGATGAGGGTCTGTTTCATCATCAATCTTCCAAAGCAAGCGCTCGGCGGAGCGGAACGCCAAGCCCTAGGCATCGCGCAGATTTTGGCCAAGCGAGGTGTAGACATGCATTTTATCACGATGTCGGGCACTGATAGTCGTGGTGTGCGATCAGAAGACGGTATCGTGGTCCATGAGGCGGGGGTAGCCAGAGACGGCCGGGGTGCGAACTTCGTGGATTATGCGCGCTTCACGACCAATCTCTATCACGCGATGGACGAAGTCGATGCCGATGTATATTATCAACGCAGTGCCTCAATAGTAACTGGACTGACCTCTCTCATTTGCCGTATCAAGGGCATACCTTTCGTATTCGGGAGCAGCAGTATCTGGAACGCGACAATTAATTTGAAAGGGAGAATCTACGAGAACAGCCCGCTAGACAGGATAGGTCTGTCCAGCGCAGCGTACAAGTTCGGCATATCGAGGGCCTCTGCCATCGTTGCACAGACTGAAGAGATTGCACGTATATTCGCGATCAATTTCCCGCGAGTAAGAATTTCTCATATCCCTCCCATTTCTCATCCGATTGCCACAAAAAGTCCGAAGTCGAGCCCACCTTTCGTTCTTTCTATCTCCCGTTTGATTTGGTACCGACGTCCGGAACTGGTGCTTTCCGTGGCGAAGATTCTCCCAGAGGTAAACTTTGTTTTGGCTGGCTATGGCCCAATGTCCAAACTGATAGAGGACGGGTGTCGTAACATTTACAACTTCAGTTACATTGGTCGCGTAACTCCAGAAGAGGCGGAAGAACTCATGGGAAAAGCGGCGGTCTACATCAACACGAGCGGAGTCGAAGGTTTCCCGAACACCCTCTTGGAATGCGCTTCTACAGGAACTCCATATGTGTCCTTCTACGATCCGGACGAGGTCATTTGTCGCTACTCCTTGGGGCTTCACGTGCACAGTCTTACCGAAATGCGCTCTGCAGTGGTACGTCTTCTTTCGGACCCGGAGGCGCGTCGCCGTATGGGCCAGAATGGTATTGAGTACGTCAAGAACCTTCACGACCCGGAGAAGATAGGAGGGATGTACGAGCAATTGTTCAAAGATGTCTCAACCTTAGGGTAACGACTAGGAATGTTTCGTATCGAGTCGTTCCATTCTCTCGATGGAGAATGAGCAGAGTCGTTCAACCCTGAATTGACTCTATTTTGGGCACCTGTTGTCTTGTGACGTTGTGTTATTCGCCGCAGAAACGGGATAGCTCAAATGCGGCGTATTAGAAAAACTCTGGTGTTCTGGAGCGACCTTTCGCTTCTACTTGATTAATTGTTAATCAGGATTGTTCTCTCTTGACGCAAACCATGTGATCGTGGAGGAAATTTATCTCGAACATTAGCGCGCTACTCCATTTCGGGAGGTTTCGACTCGTTTGCGTTCTCGATTGCACTCGAGGAAGGAATACAGTCGAGGGAAATTTTTCATCACTCAACGCTTCATGAAGCTCCTTAGAATTGGTGTCCGAACTTCCAGATTGTAACTTGTTAAACCTCATTTCACAGCGAGAATGGTAGCGCACAGCCACGGCACCTTGGAGTCCATTGGCAAGATAAAGGCCATAGACTGAAAAGGTGGACGATATCCGATGCCATGTACTTTGTATCCCCTATTCCTGAAATCTTTGATTCGCCACAAACTCTGATGCCTCTGTAGGTCGTTGCCATCAAGAGTAGAGCGTTCGTTTTTATTCCAGTAGTTCGGAGTAGTAACCACGACCTTCTTAGCCACCCTTTCTATGTCCACCAGAAGCCTCGAACCTGCCTCTTTTGGTAGGTGCTCTACCACGTCGATGGCTACCGCCGCATCAAATTCGCGATCCTTGAATGGTAAAGGCACTTGGCAGAGGTCCCATTTTACAAGTTTATCGAAAAACCTGAACTTCTCTAACATCCGCAAGTAGGGCTCGTAGAAGTCTACACCGACGATTTTCGTGACAGACGGGAACTGAGTCCTCACGACGTACGAAAGATACCCATAACAACACCCTACATCCAGAAAGGAGTCTATCGACCTCGGGATTTGGTCTAAGACTGCCGACGCAAGACCAACCGAAGCAGCCCAAGGACCGTATTCCTTCCCTGTTCTGGTATGGACCCCCTCCGACATAGTCACGCCGAAAACTCTCCTGAGGCCCAACCGTTGCGTGACCAGCGAGTCCTCTCCAGTACGGTTGAAGAAAAAACAGCTTGTTGAGTGCTCAACGACCTTCTGTAGTACTACTGCGATAAGAATACTTATGCCTTAGCCAGTACATAGAGGAAAGTAGTCCCGTCGTGTTGTCAACCGGTACCACCTCTTTGCTCCTCTGTATTTGGTGACATCATTAGGGCAAGTCTCAAAAAGATTTGACATCGCACTCTTGGAGCATGGCTCTACTCCTAGGCAATTTGTCTTCGTGGGGTTTGTGTGATTATCAAAGCAGGTCTACAACCGGTTTTGCAGCCCAGATGACGGGACCAGCAGGTGACATTCCGCTTAGTATCTCGTCTCAATATCACCTGCCCGAACCTGACTCTCCAATCAACATTGCATCCCTAAGTCACCTCAGTTCTAATTGTGGTATCTTCTTCGACGTCTCATGAATTAGGCGCGTCGAACCACGGAATGCTTGGCCCATCAAACTTCTAATTTCGCCTCTGTATCAGGCTCATGGAGTTGCCCACTGTAGCAATCGGTCTTTCTCATAGTACATAGACGCAGCGACTGTGACCAAGAGACTCCCGACCAGCAAGAGGAAAAGAATGTTGGTCAGTCCCGTATTTGTCAGCGATAGAGTGGTAGAATACGCGACAACTCCATCCTGCAGAATCATGACCCAGAGCTGGGCTGAATGCGTCCAGTCGTACTGGGGGTTCGCCGCAGATCCCCTCTCAATAGACAAAGTGACATTGTTTAGTCCTGCGGTTAGAAAGACAGGATAAACCTCGGAAAAGAAAGGTGTAGCGAGCACCACTGTAGCTTGCGAGCTGCTATACTCTTCCAGGTTTAGCATTATGATGACGTCTAGGTTCTGGTCCAATGCAGCGCTACTGGACTTCACAATTACTGGGGAAAGTTGGGAGCGACTAGTATCTTGAACCTTGAAAAGATTCACAACGCCGTAAGGAGTGGGCGCAAGATTCGCCAGTAAATGGGCGAAAGTGGTCGCATTTTGGTTTCCGGTCTGTGGCTGGATCGTTGAATCGTTGAAGTATGATTCGATGTAACTGTTCCCATCGACTTCGGCGTTGCCATAGTAAATCGTGGCATCTGGGTCGTTGCCTATCGCGATCAATGACCCAGAGGGCGAAGCAGCTACCAGGTTCGCAAATGAACTATTTGAATCAGGAGAGGGAAATGAGTGTCCACTCGTTATGGTGTTCACGGGGATGTAAGGCGAAAGATACAGGAATTCGTTTGATATCAGCAACGTCGAAGGGCTCGACGCACTGATTACGTTTTCGGAAATCGAGCTGAATCCGTGTTGCTGGTACCAAGGCGAATTCGCGATGAAATTCGACGTGAAGAATGCAGAGTTCGCGAGAATCAGGAGCAGGATGATTGCCGTCCCGATTTTCATGAGTTGTGACCGCCTAAGGGTACTTCTCGTTGAGTTTCTTCTGTACCCTGCGAAGAGAAGCAAGGATAAGAAAAAGATGGAGCTTATGAATTCAATTGCGAGAATCGAAATGGTGGAAGAAGGTGCTACCGAGCTATACCCAAGATAGAGACCTACAGTGTTCGAGAGATACGAGTTCGCACTCATGACCAGATACATAGCAGCAACAACTGGAACGAACTTCCAGATTGATGGGTGTTCCTTTAGGTCGTGGAGAATCAGGAGGGCGAAGGGTATCCATAGTGGTATCAGCCAAAGTGAATAGCGTGGGAATTCGGCGACAGAGCTGAACGCCGGTCCTATGAGTAAGAGAAGGAAAGTTGAGATGAGAACCAAAACGCCAAGGATAGTCCGTTTCGGAGTCCCACGCGCGCTCCGTGACATCATCAGAAATGGAGAGGCGAGGACAAGCCCCGGTATGACTATTGTGTAGGTCTCCGGGGACACAAGGGTGTAGAAATACTCCAAATTAGTGGTGAGGCCCCGAGTGAAGAGGGTGGGGTTTGTGGGCAGAAAAGAAGGGGATTTGAACGCTTCAGCCAGCGTGAGCGCTGGACTGACGCCGAAGACGAGTAGTGGACGGAAGAAACTTTCCAATCCTGCGTTGTGGAAAATCCATACCGAGAGAAAAAAAGGTACGTCCGCTAGGAGCTCGTAACAGACAGGGAGCAGAACGGCAACCAGAAGGAGCCTATAGCGGAGGGAGCGGTCGGACCTCCTGTATTTTACTGTCAGGTAAAGCAGCACGAGCCACATCGGCACGACAACAAGGATGTTCGGTTTTATCAGCAGGATTAGAACTAAGCCAGCGAACGAGAAGAAGAGCGCCCCAAAATCCACTTCCCCGAGCGAGCCCTTTTGAGTTACAGCGCGCAGGAAGTAGACGACGCTGAACACGGTCAAGAATGCTACTGCGAGATCGCTCAGTGCAAGCCCGGAGAAGGACAAGAGCAGGGCGTTACTGCCGACCAGAACGATGGTTACTGCCTGCTGCCACTTCTCCTCTACCAACATCGAAGAAGCCAAAGCGGTCAGTGTTAGGAAGCCCAGAGACGCCAAACCTGCGCCGGCAGGGGGGGTCCCCGTCGAGCCGATGAAGGAAGAAAGGAGAGTCAGCCAGAGGTATGACCCTTGAAGCAAGACCCCGAGCGAACCGGTACCCGGAGTAGCCCTGAAAGCAGGTATTAGGTAGCCTGCGGCTCCCATTCTCGCTGAAAGGATATAGCTTAATTCGTCATTTGTAAAGAATCGGGGCACGCTTGCAAGCCACAGCGCGGCGAACACGTAAACCAGAAGTACTCCGACGAAGTAGATCATCAGGCCACGGTCGAGCCCGCCTGATATGCGGGGACTCCTGACAAAGAAAAAACAAAGAGGAAAAAACAACATGGCCACTGAGTATTCAAGCGGGGACAGGGGTAGGCCGAGTGCCAAGAATAGACTCGTAAGCAGCACCGAGACCAAAAGGGATAGGAAGAACCCCTCTACGAGGACTTGGCGTGCAGAAGCTCCGCCCCTCCTGAGGAACAGAACAAGAAAAGTGCCAGGGATAACGTACACGCTCGGGAAGGCGACAAGCAGCATGAGCATTCCAGACTGGTTTGTCAGAGCAGCAACAAGGTAAGCCAACCCAAATCCTATGAACAGAGCCCTCAGTCCGGTAGCCATTCCAGGACTCTTCTGCCCCGCAGTCGTGTCATCGCCGAGCGGTGTGGGATGGCCGCGCAAATCAGGTCGATTAATTCCGAAGATCATCCCGTACGTTTCCACAAGAATAGGTTGTTACCTAATGAGTAGGTTTCGGAGATTCGAACCAAATCGAACGAGGGAAATTCGCGCTGCACGTAGCTTCTTATTTCCATTGAAGTTGCGAACTCGTAAGGGTACCCGCCTATCCAATCGAGTACATCCGTTCGCAGCTCCATACCCCTAGGATAGACCCTCCCTTTCTCCCTGCGACTATAGGAAATCGCACGCGCTCCCAAATTCATAATGGAATAATAAGAAAGGAACATAGTTTCCATGGCTACCCTGCCGGCACGTGATGAGGAGTTGTAGGTTTTCTTGACCTGAAGCCAAAATCCAGAGCCTAGAGGCGAGTCGACACGGTTGTAAATCGCGATATAGAGTAAGCCTCCCTTCCCAACCAAATTGGCTGACGACTTAATTGCCCTCCACATTTCTCCAGTATGATGAAGGACACCCCAAGAATAGACTAGGTCGAACGCTCCGAGCCCTCTGACGAAAGAATCGTCCAGTATCGACCCTTGCAGGATGATCCAGTTGTTCGGGTTTCCTGCCCTGGACCACAAAGTTTTGCAACACTCGACCGCGTCGGCGTCAAAGTCGAAGCTGACAACGCGGGAGGCACCTAACTCAAGGGCCGCGTAGGAGTGAATTCCGCTGCCGCAGCCGATGTCCAAGAAAGTCTTCCCACGTATCGCATCGCGGCCCACAAACTCTGCCAAAGCTGATTTCGCCAGCTCGATTTTTTCAGGGGTCAATCTGCTGAGGTATTTCCTCCAGTTCTTCCCGAAGGCAAATGTGGGTACCGCTGATGAATCCGTCGCCTGTTGATTGCTCAACGAGCTTCTTTAGAAGCAATCGAATGGTATTACTTATGCCTTCAACTAGTTTTACTTCTCGTCACGGACTTGACCACTTTCGGTAAGTCGCTGGGGTCGCGCTGGTCGTCGCCGTCGATTGTGACAATGACCTGTGAATTAAGTTTCTTGGCAACGGCAATCGCTACCCCCTGACACGCCCCTTACCCAGGTTTCCGTCGTGTCGCACCACCTGGACTCCAAGACTTCGAGCGCTTTCCACTGTCCTGTCGCTCGAGCCATTATCGCATACAATCACGGGATCGGCGAGCTTCTTTGCGCCCACAACGACCTTTGCGATGGTCTTCTCCTCATCGTACGCGGGAATACAGACCACGACTCTCCGGTTGGCTTCCATCCGGGTAACCTGCGCCTCTGCTCGCAGATGACTCCTTGCAAGCATGGCGAAGAGTGCTCTGCGTTGCGTTGGGAAGAACAAAGGGCGCTGCGCTCGTCCTCTCCCTCAACTGTCGCCTCTCCTCTTCATTGCCCCATCCCACGGACATCGATAGGGTGCGATGGACGAAGCATGTGCTACTCCCCCCGACTAACGATTATGTGTGGGTTACAGGGTCCCCCTGCGGGAGTATTGAATAGGTCTCTACGGTATCTTCTCAGGAACTGGGGCGCCCCTTTCATCGTAGCGTTCATCCTCCTGCTTTCCGCCTCAGCGGTCGAATTGAGTCTTGCCGCGACGGGACCAGCTAATCACACTGCGCTCTACGCGTTCTACTCTCTCGTCGTTGGGGTTGGGTTGCAGATCGCATCCTACGTGAAGTACGGGAGCAGAGAAGAGGAGACTCCGGAGGCAGCGGTCGGGGCGCCCAGACCGCCGATCTTCAGCCCGCGCACGCGAAAAATCCTCGCAATCCTATCGGTAGTAGTCATCGCCGCCGCAGTAGGAGCAACAGCGTACGCGTATACGTCGACCCACGGGTTCAACTCGCTCAGTTTCACAGTCAACTACGTGAACGCGTTGAAAGAACCTGCAGGGGTGGTCGTAGTAGCGTTCGCAGTGACCGTGACAGGAGGGACGCCCCCGTACAATTACTCGGCGGCTTGGCCCGATGGCGTGGTCCAGGTCAGCACGACGGGAGCGTTCAGCAGGACATTCGTGAACCAGACCATACTTGGCTCTGTAACCATTACTGTCGCGAGCAGCGATGGTCAGAAGGTCACCAAATCGGCGACGATACCTTCGCCTTCGTCAAGCTCCACCGGCTCATCAAGCTCCACCGGCTCATCGACCTCGTCAAGCTCCACAAGCAGCAGTTCTACGACACTCTCGACATCCACTGGCACAGGGAAGTACCCTCCGGTGACTGTCACAGGTAGCTTCAATGACGAACTTGTCGAGCCCGGCGGAAACACCACGGTTATCTTCGGAGTGAGCGTAGTAGGGGGGGAGGCCCCCTACAATTTCGTGGCGGTCTGGAGCGACGGGACGGTGCAGTCGAACACCCTCGGGTCGTTCAGCCGCACCTTCACGAGCGGAGAGGTCATCCCCACATCGGCTCAGGTCACGGTAATCAGCGGTGACGACCAGAAAGGCGTTGTCGCAGTCACTTTCTCCTCGAACAGCTCATGACAGCTGGAAGATTCTAACGTCGCTGTTGCTGTAGACCAGCGTCATGTTCGCCGAAGGTTGGTAGGTGTTCCAAGGGAAATACTGCGGGACCGGCGGAAGCGAAAGGGTGACGAGATTGGTCACGATGATGTAATCCGCCCCGATTTGCTGGGCATAGGCTATCGCCTGGGTCTGTGAAGCGAAATACGAGTAGTCTGTCACCCTCCCGAAGAACAGGCCTGTGTACGTGAAGCGCCAGTCGGTGACGGAGAGGTAGATGGAGTTCGAAGTTGTGTTGCTCCCAATCCACTGCAGGGCCGAGTAAACGGCCGACTGTGAGTTGGAGACGGCTTGCGTATCAGTGAAGGAGTCTGACAACATCGTCGTGCCCCACGAACCGATTACTATCGGGGAAAGCAGAACCAGCAGGACCACAAGGACCTTCGCATACCGTTGCGTCGCCGTCGACTCTCCCCTCCTCTTCTTCTGTATCTTGAGCCTGGGCAGCAGCGAGAAGATGCCGAATGATGCCATCAGAACCAGGGGCGCCGTGGCCTCGAAGGAGAACCGCCAAGAGGAAAGGTTCTGCGGGGAGGCGACCAAGAGCGCAATGAACCAGAAGAGAGGTATGAACATGAACGCGTTCTTCCCGACCAGCCCCCTGTACACGTATACGGCCGAGAAGACGAGCAGGAAGATGAAAGCGACGTCGCTGTACACTTCAAGGGCCAGATTCCCGAGCACCGGGATCGATGCAAGGGCTGAGGAGAGTGTCGTACTCCCGGTGAGCGAGCCTCCGCCGGCGACCGCTAGGCTCAGTACGTGCGATACAAGGGCTGGCGATGCTACGACAACCAAAGCCGCCGGAGCTATAGCGACGATGGGCGGGATCAAGAACCGCTTCAAATCGGCCCTATTCCTGATGAGCTGTATGAGGGGAACACCAAGCAGCGCGGGGAGCAGGGTGATTGTCGTGTAATGCGAGAAGTACGCCGCTGCGACGGCTAGGACGAAGACCAGCCAGCCCGGAAGCGACCTGATGTTCCCGGAGATGTCTACTACAGCCACCAATAGGAAAAGAGAGGCGAGAATTCCGAAGAAGTTCGCGTAGAGCCCCACGTTGAAGACGCTTACGAACCACACCGTTCCAGAGAAGGCGTAGACCGCCGCGGCGACGAGGCCCGCGCCAGCGCTGGAGAATACCCGGGAGGCGGCGAGATAGACGAGGAGCGGCGACAGCACGACGAGGATGCTCATCGTACGCTGGACGGTGACGAGGGGATCACCGCCCACAAGGAGGAGTGCCGACGCAAGCTGGAAGTGGACACCGTAGTAGAGGATTCCTCCAGGTATGGATGTCAGCGCTCCCGAGACGAGCAGCTGCGCAGTCTGGACATGGTTTCCAAAATCAGGGCTGTTGTACTCCGGGAAGATCGGGTACTTCTGAACGAAGAGTGTGACCATGACGGCGAGGGCCGCCATGACAGCGAACAGCGCAAAGTCTTGGAGGGTCGGCCGGATTGGCAAAAGGACCTTCCTCCTTCGCAAAACAGAGATTCCGAAAGCTACAACTCCCACAATTATGATGAAGTATATGGTGGCTGGGTCGATACCCTTGAGTGTGTATCCTGCCACCGAAAAGCCAGAAGTCCGGACCACGAGGACGACCGTGTCCACCGCTATACCGAGCCCGAAGGCGTAGGCTAGCCGGGTCGTAAGCCTATTCTTTTCTCCTCCCCATACACCGAGAAGCTCTCCTAACCCAATGCCGGGGACAAAGATCTCACAGAGATAGACCAGGTATCCGCCCAGAAAGGGTTCGTTTGACATGGAGACAAACAGGTCTCTGGCGATTACTCGAACATAGACTTCGCACTGACTGCATTCGTGGCGAGAACGGTAGCTGAGCGGTTGGTCGACCGGGCACTGATCCTCGGTCTTGTCGCCACTACCTTCGGCCACGAGTTTGTTTCGGGTGGGAATCGGTCAGGAGCGAGTATCTGTCTCTCCGGGGGACCGCACATGTGAGGACCAGAATCGGAGAATCTCATAGACTCCGAGCATAGAAGATGATGACCTTTCTATTTAATGCTTGATGAGAGCGGGTCAATCCATGGAGACGAGCGTGTTGCAGTTCTCTTGATTCTCCTCCGTCATCAGGAATGGGCCTATTGGGTTTCGACCTGTTTATGCGATTCCTGATTCTGTTACCCCATGCGGGCCTCCCCCGAAAACGAGGAGTTTCCGAGACCATCCATACACGGGATAACGCCCTCCTCAGTAATGGATCCTAACTAGGTACGGTCCAACCCGAGAAGCCTTTTATCGCAGCCTTTGCTCGGCTTTTCTATGAAAACGGCAGAGGCGGTCCTCCCTGCACTCGCTCTGGCAGTGTTGCTGCTCGGAGCCGCGGGCACGGCCAGCGCAGCGACACCCGGTTATGCGGTCTACAGTGTCCAGCTTTCATCAATGGGAACGTCACACGCCATCACGGTGAACGAGTCGGTCTCGGCCACCTCGAACGCGGGCTACGACAAGTTGATCCTCAGCGTCGTTTCGGGCAATTCCACGTTCAGCTATTCGAGGTCGATAAACTCTTCTCTGGAAGTATCGCCATTCCTGCCGTCGGTTACGAACCAGAGCTTCTCCTACGCCTCAGGTTCGACGAACGTCTCCCTATCCATCCTCAAGAACGGCTCGGCCCCGTTCAAGTTCAACGACGGAAGCTATGACTTGACCTCCTACGCTCTGGCTACCCGCACAAGCTACAACGGGACGACAGAGACAATCGACGGAGCAATCTCGGCGTTCCCGTCCGGTCTGGTCTATTCGGTGAAACTCACCGACAACCTCCCTAACCTGCAGGGGCTGGCCGGTCTCGGCGCGCTTAGCGGCACGATCCCGGGCCTCAACTCGACTGGGGGCATCGAATCGCTGGGCGCGGGGGTCGCTGGCCCCGTGACTCTCAGTCTCACTCTGCTCTCGACGTCACTGCCGCTCTCCGGCCCGAGCTCGTCGACGACTGAGCAGGCCGCGTCGATAGGAATAGGGGCTGGAGCGGTCGTATCCGTCCTTGCGCTCGGTCTGGGTGTCAGGTACAGACACAGGCACGAGTCGACCGTGCAGCCGAAGCCGGAATACTCAGTAGACTAGGAAAACCCGCTTCTCGAACGCTCAAGTTGGTGCTTTCGATGGAAGTCGTCTTGAGTTTCGAGGAGGCGGTAAAGGACTACGGCTCGAAGAAGATAGGTCCAATCTCGTTCAGCGTAAAACAGGGAGAGGTCGTCGGGCTGCTCGGCCCGAACGGCTCGGGCAAGTCCACATCGATCCGCCTCGCGCTCGGGCTCTCCCGCACGTCCTCGGGAACGGTCCGGACCATGGGCCTCAATCCGATCCGCGACCACGTAAGGGCCCTCGCCAACGTCGGCTACTCGCCGGAGCTCCCCAACCTTCAGACGTTCATGTCGCCCAACGAACTGCTCGAGCTGGTCGGCAGGGAGCTCGGCCTGGGATCCGGCGCGCTGAGGGAGCAGATACCCGCAGTACTCGGGTCTGTAGGGCTCTCGGACTATGGAGACCAGAAGATAGGGAAGCTCAGCAAGGGGATGGTCCAGCGGCTGAGCGTCGCCCAGGCGATGCTCGGTACGCCGTCCCTGCTCATACTCGACGAGCCGATGATTGGGATTGACCCTGCCGGCGCCCTCCACTTCAGGTCGCTGTTCAGGGAGTTCGCCAGAAACAGAGGGACGATAGTAATGTCCTCCCATATCATGTCGGAGGTCGAGTCGCTCTGCGACAGCCTGGCCGTGATCCACTCCGGTCGACTGATCTTCCGTGGAGGCATCGAGGAGTTCATCTCGAGCTCGCTCGACACCCGACTGGTTGTGGTCGAGGCGCTCAACCCGTCCGACGATCTCATCGCAGAGATCCTGAGGCTTCCCGGGGTTAGCGCGGTGAACAGGACCTCCGTCGGGTTCACGGTCCAGGTAGTGAAGGGTCGGGACGTGCGCAGCGAGGTCTCCAAGGCCGTCGTCGTCTCCGGGGCGAGCCTCCTCTCGATAGGCTATTCGAGGAGCGAGCTAGACGAGGCCTACCTCGCCTCCATCCGGAGGTCGGGCGCTTGAACCTCGCCAAGGTCTGGGCGTTCGCAAAGTACGAGATCCGAAGGGCGAACGCGAGGAAGAAGGTCCTGGTCCTGGTCGTCGTCACGCTGCTTATCGGCACGATTCCCGCCATCCTCATCAAGTCAGTCGGGGGCTCGTTCCTCCCTCCTTCGGACTACCCCTTCATCTGGGTGTTCGGCGTCTTCCTGGTGCAGGGGTTCTTCCTTCCATTCACCGCTCTCCTCGTGGCCGCGGGGTCGATGTCGGAGGAGTACGAGCAAGGAACCGCCGAAGTTCTGCTTTCGAAGCCCGTCACAAGAGACGAGTACTACGCGGGCAAGTTCGCGGGGGGATTCATCCTGGTCGCGGCAGTGGTGCTCCTGAACGCTACGCTGAGCGTCACCTCTGCTACCTTCACTTTCGGGACCCAGGATGCGCTCTCAGTCCTTCCGGCCGTGGTTCTTTCGCAGGTCTACTCCGCTCTGATCTTCTACTCAGTGGCGTTCATGTCCGGGGAGCTGGTCAGACGTTCGTCGCTCTCCTACATCATCGCCTCGGCTGTCTTCTTTGCGAGCGTGATAACAGGCACAATCCTGCGGGTCATCTACACTGTGACGGGGAACGGCTTCTATCAACAGATCAACGTGTACCTGCCGACGACCCCCGGAAGCTCCCTGCCTCTTCAGGTTGCGCTCCCCGGGCTCCCAGCCGACGCGAAGGATCTGCTGCAGCTCATCGGCTCCGGCCCGACCGAGACCTCGATTGCCTTCTCTGTCGGCCTGATAGCGGTGTACGCCATCGCGGCCATCGTGGTGACCCGCGCGCACCTCAACTGGGCCGACGTCTCCAAGCGCGTCGCCTGAATCCTCGTTCTCCTTAAATAACGTACGACCCCCCGAGCGCTTCGAGAAGAGTTGGATTCGAGTCTCCAGACGGTCACAACGACCGGCACCTCGGCCTAGTGATTGACCAGGCTCAGGAATGGTGACTGGTCGTAAGGGTTCTGCACATCTGGAACGTCTCCGGTGTCTCAAGCGTCATCGCCAAGTTCATGGACAGAGGCTGCGGAACGCAGAGCCAGGTGGTGATGAGGAAGGCCTTTGACAAGTTCAACTTCACGGCGACCTTCGGGGAGTCGTGGGACGTCGGGGCCCGGACTTTTGTCCTCAAGGCTCTCTTCGAGGCAAGGAAGTACGACATCATACACGTCCACAGCCTCGACAAGATTGTTCCTCCGCTGAAGAATCTCTACGGGTCGAAGCCCGTCGTCCTCCATTATCACGGCGTCGGGCAGACCGAGCTCTGGGCCAAGTCGGAGAAGAGATGGCGCAGGGCAGATGCGATCCTGATCTTCGGCTCTGACCAGATGAAGAACGCGCCCCCGAACGTCCAGGTGAGCGAGACTCCGGTGGACACCGACATCTTCCATCCGATGGCCGAGGCCCCCGTACCCGGGACGGCTCTCTACATCAAGTTCGGCGAAGACGAGCTGGCCGAGAAGCTAGCCAAGGACCACGGGCTGAATCTCACGGTCCACGACAGCCAAGCGAATCCCATCGATCACTCGAAGTTTCCCGAGTACCTCTCTCGCTTCGAGTACTACATCGACGTGAAGAGGGACTGGTACAACAGGAACCTCAGGCTGGACTGCCTTAGCAAGGCCGGCCTGGAGGCTCTCTCCGTAGGATGCAAGGTCGTAAGGCCGGAGGGAGTGATAGACGTGCTGCCGGAGAAGAACAGGCCCGAGGTTGTGGTCAAGAAGCTCTACGACCTTTATGGGTCGCTCCTGGCACGCAAGTGAGACCACGGCTATTGTGTTGGGTCGCTTCCCGTGGCGTGGTGTCCCCGTCTTCTAGGTGGATGCTACCAACTGCCGAGCATGGGGGGATAGGCACGCTTGTGCGCCGAGGCCCTGTGCCGCCTGATCACGTCCCGGACGACCTTGATGCCGACCCCGGTCGTCTTCGCCACCTCAGCGGGCGTCCGCTTCTCATCGAAGAGCCCTGCCAGCACCAGGTCCAGGCGCTCGTATTCGATCGGAATCTCATCCACCGCCTTGTGTCCCGGCCACAGCTGCGGCGAGGCCGGCTTGTTCACCACCGGTTCGGGGAGCCCGAGGTGCGCGCCGAGGAGCCTGACCTGTGTCTTGTAGAGGTGGGCAATCGGCAGGAAGTCCACGCCGCCGTCCCCGTACTTGGTATTGCCTGAAAAGACATACTTCCCGTTCCGCTCGACCAACACGTTCTCAAAAGGCGGCACTGACGGACACCAGACTACGCCCTTGTAGGAGACTTTCTTCGCCAGTCTGCTCTTCATCGCATGCTGAGAGCGCTGCTTGTGGGCGTAGCTGATAGTGAACGAAGACCCAGTCCTTATGACCTTGCCATTAATCTGTGGCCGTTTAGGGTCGTTGTAAGTGACACTGGCTCTCCTTCCTAGCTTGAAGCATAGCTGCGTGAAATCGTCTCTGAGCCTCGCGGAAGAGGTGTAGTAAACGCTCATTGATTCAGAATGTCTACCATCGCTGTCTTTCAAGCCACGAAGTAGGTGTACTAGATACTCTGATGGATAAGCTAGAATCCAATTTGGAATGTGTTTGTTTCGTGCACCGATTCCGCACTGAGAGAAGAAATCGTATATTCCCTCTGAGGAAATGCGGACGGTGTCCTTCGTGAGATGGTATCCGATCTGATATTTTCCAAGAATCTCGATAAGACGTTGTCTCGCAGCATCTTTGGTATAGTTTGGCAAAGAGAATGTAGTCTCAAACGTATTGTACTCCTTCATACGAACTTCTGTCATCCCGGGCTCAATAGGCGTGAAGTTGCCGCCCTTGTCACGGCATGTTCTCGTGTACTCAACTCGACTCAGACGAGATTTGACCGGTACGACCACTTTCCCGACTGTGGCGTTCCCGTCTCCTATGAATAGCCCAAGTATGTAGAACGCATCGTCCAGTGAGAGTTTCACTGTTCTCCTGATGCGTCTCTGTTCGAAAGACAGTTGTATGCTTGAGGGAGGCGTGATACTCCCCGCCCATCTTAGTGGAACCGGGGTGAGGACGTCCCTCTTGTCGAGACATTCGTCAGCTCTTTTGAAAGTAAGTCTAGAGTTCGGAGTTGAGGAACTGGTGTGGATCAACATGCGATGGTTTGGAGTAACCATGACATCAGCACCTCGTCCAGCAAAATGAATCATCTCCCCTTCATATGGGAACCTGAAGACTTCCTCGATGTTCGACTCAACGATGTACTGCGTCTTGGGATCTATCGAGAATACACAATCACCAGTTTTAAGCTCATTCAAGTCCTTGGGCCCGTCTGAGGTTACAACCCGAGTCTTCTCGTCGTAGCAGAAGAACCCAATCATGTCCTCTGACCTGTCCCCGGTCCCTGCCACCAGCATCCCGTTGGAGTTGGCGATGTAGTAGTTGATGACCATCCTTATCCTGGCCTTGACGTTCGCGTAGGCGACCCTGTCCGCGCCCTCCTTCGGGAGGGACTTCTCAAAGGCCGAGAAGACCGGGTCGATGCCCACTTCATAGGTCTTGATCCCCCAGCTCTTGGCGAGCGCGCGGGCGTCTTCTGTGTCCTGCTTCGGCGTGTGAGACGCCGGCATGAGGATGCCGATCACCTTCTCCTTCCCCAGCGCGCGCACGAGAAGCGCTCCAACGACCGAGCTGTCGATCCCCCCGCTCAGCCCTATGACCGCCCCGGAAGAGCGAGAGTCCTCGACGACCTTCCGAATGAAGCGCACGATCTCCCGTTCGGCCTTCGCATAATCCATCGAAAGGCCCTCGGTCCTAGTCTGCAACCTTCCGAGGAGTGCCATCGGCGGCCTAAAAAGGGTTGGGAGGTGTCGACTCACGCTCCATTGAGGCCGTGGGGGGAGGTTTTCACGGACCCGCTAACCTGAACCAGCGCTGGCAACGCGCTTCAGAGCTTCGTAATCAATAAAGGCGCTCACGGCGGGAAGATGGACTCGACGCAAATGCGTGAGACCGGGGGCGAGCGAGGGAAGATCCTTACATTAGTCTGGGGTCCCTTTGGTTTTCGCGCCCTTTTTATTCAAACACGGCTTTAGAATTCATGAAAGGACGGTCGGTCAGGAGAAGTCCAGTCAGAAATCGTCCCCTCCCACGAACTACTGAGGAACACCTGGCGAGATTCCTAGAAGGAAAACGAAGGTATTATGAAGATTACTTGACCGTACACGGACACCATCCCAACAAGGGCCGACATCCCTCCACCGAATTCAAGGATGGGAATAGGATCTGGGTAGGACGTCATCATTCCGAAGCAACCAAGAGAAAGCTCTCAGAACTCCTAATTGGAAGGAAACTGCCGGGGGAGGTTAGAAGTGCCATTTCAAGGGGACACATGGGGCAAGTTCCCTGGAACAAGGGTCTAACAAAGGAGACGACGCCAAGCTTGGCAAGGATCGGGGAAAAGAAAAGATCATGGTGGACTGATGATAGGAAGAAACAACTAGCTGAGCGTAACCACTGGTTCTTCAAAGAATGGTGGAGAACACATCCCGAACACGCGGAAACAATAGCGAGAGTGACCAGGCCAACAAGAATCGAGATTCTTGCGAGAGAGTCTTTGGCGACGAGAGGGGTAAAGTTCTCAGTCTGCAAGAGGGTCGAAGGAATTTGCATTCCCGACCTCTTCCTTCCCGATGAAAAAATCGCGGTATTCTGCAACGGTTGCTACTGGCACGCCTGTCCGAAGCACTGTCCAAACGTGCCAGACTGGCTTCGAAAGAAAATCAAGGACCGACAAATCTATGAAGAGCTCGGAAGACGTGGATGGAAGGTGCTGGCCATCTGGGAACATGAATTCAAGTCTAACCGCGATATAGCTGGAGAGAGACTCGAAGAGATGCTCCGTGAAGCGAGGGGTGAGTGAGTGAAAACCCTAGTATTAGTTTGGGGTCCCTTTCGGATTTCGCGCCGATGAGCTCGCCGAGGCGGTCGGTGCCGAGAGGGTCAGCATCACCTTCCTTTACGGGCCCAGATACTTCGCGCCCATCCGCTACGTTGCTCTCTTCTTCAAGACCCTGATAATCCTCTTCCAGCGGAGGCCCGACGTCGTCTACGCACAGAACCCGCCGGTCTTCTGCCCCCTTACGTGCATGTTCTACTGCAGCCTCACGGGCACGAGGCTCGTCGTCGACCACCACTCCATATGGCGGATCAAGACCCTCGGGAGTGGTCCGGTCTCCAAGGCGATCGGCTTCCTTGAGGGCGTAGTCGCACGCGCAGCGGCCGGGAACACCGCCCCTCACCGGTTCTGGGGGGAGAAGCTGAGCGCGATGGGCGCGACGAACGTGCTTGTCGTGCACGACTTTGTCGGGCGGAACCCCAACCCCCGCGACGAGCCGCTGAGGCGCAGCTTCACGTCCAGGGCCACCATCGTAATCTGCTCGCACGGCGGCCACCCACTCGAGCGCATCGAGGCAGAGGCCTCCGGGGTGGGCCAGGTCGCGACGGTCGAACTGCTCATCACCGGTCCGAAGGAGAAGCTGGAGCGCAGGCTCTCGGAGCGGGAGCTACCGGAGAACGTCAGGTATCTGGGGTTCCTGCCCAGACAGACCTACGAGTCACTGAAGGCGTCTGCTGATATGGCGGTCAACGTGACCGACGAGCCATACACGCTATCCCACGTCCTGCTGGAGTACGCCGCGAGCTCGCTGCCGACTATCTCCTCCAGGCAGGAAGTGCTCGAAGACTTCTTCGGCGACGCGCTCCTCTACACCGACTCGTCCGACCCCGAGGAGATAGCGAAGAAGGTCCGGCTGATGCAGGAGGCGGCCGTCCGAGACGAGTATAGGGTGAGGATAACGCGATGGTACGAAGGGCTGTCGGCCTCCCGTCAGGGCGAGATTCAGGCTCTCAAGTCGCTCTTGAACCCGTGAGCGGCTTCAAGACCATCTTGACGACCTGTCGGAAACTGCTCTCCGTCGCGAAGAGGAACACGAAGTAGATTCCGACTCCGGCCAGGGCTACCGCGCCCAGCTCCTCCACGAAGACCGTCGCATGGAGCCCGTAGTTCAGGAGTCGGCCTGCGATCACGAAGAAGACGGCCATCACGCCGGAGCCAGCGACGTACCTGAGGAATGATGGGCGTAGCGAGAGCTTGCCCCCCTTCCTTATCCGTACCACTCGGACCCCCAAAAATATCGAGAAGACTACGAGCTGTGCGGCCGCCCAGAGGTCTATGGTCGTGACCGGAGACGCGCCGCTTGCCGTCCCTGCGACCACTATCAGCAGGACCGACAGGACGTAGATGAGGGTGCTCCCGAAGTCGACCAGGAAGACGAAGAACAGGTTGCTGTGGACGAAATGCCTCACGCCCGCAGTCTCGTCTGCGTCTATCGTCTCCTTCCCGGCGAGTATCTGGTCCAGGATTATGTTCGTCGCGTTCGCGAGCGAAGCGAACGCCAATATCTCGAGGGCCGTGGTGCTCTGCACGTAGGTGGGGTTGAGGACGAAGAGGATGGGCTTCGCGAGGAAGGCTGCCCCGACGGCCAGCGGGATGCCGAAGAGCAGCGAGAGGTCGAGCGTGATCGTAGGAAGCTCCTCCGACCCCGCCCCGCCCCTCAGGAGCAGAGGGTAGAGCGCGACCCCCAGGTAGTACGAGTACCCGGCAAGGGACGCTACGGCAAAGGCCGCCTGGTAGAAACCGACGGTCATCGTCCCACCGGCGACCAGGCTCGCGACGAACGTGTCGGCGACTCCGAGGGCGTAGGGGAGCGTCGAGAGCGACGGCAGCCAGGACCTCCTCAGCCACCTCCTCCCAGCCACGGGGTCGAAGGGCAGCTGGAACGCGCCCCTCGCCAGGATGGTCGAGGCCGCGGCCTGGGCGAAGTTCGCCGCCATCAGGGAGACGATGACCCCGTCGATGCCGACGTGGAAGACGATGAGCAGCGGGTAGGCGAACGCCAGCTTGCAGATCTCCGAGGTGATGGTGGAGTAGCCCTGGACTACGGGGTCGTATCCCGAGACGATCGCGTTCGCGGCCGTGTTCCAGTAGGCTATGGGGACGAGGAGGATGGCCAGGAGGATGGTCATGAGGTCCGACTGACCCACGCGGCTGCCAGTGAGGAACGAGAGCGCTACGTAGAGCACCATCCCCCCGGCGCTGAGGGCGAGGTTCATCCCGAGGGCCGTCTTCCCCAGCAGCTTCCCCCTCGCGATGTCGCGGGTCGCCCAGTAGACCAGGAGTCCCGCCGGGTATGACGCGAAGGTCACGAGGTCCACGACCACCTCCCAGAGCCCGAACTGGGACGTGCTCAGGGTCCGGGTCATCATGAGCAGGAAGATCAGGCCGGTGAAGATGCTCACGATTCTGAAGGCGAAGACCACGAACCCTGTCCGCCTGACAGAGATCTGCTTCGCCATGTCCGACTAGTCCAGGAACTTCAGGTTCTTCTCGACCAGGTCGCTGTCCAGCTTCTCGTACGATTCCGTGGTCCCCACGTCGTACCAGAACCCCTCAATGTAGAAGGGGGAGACCAGCATCCCCTTCTCGATGACCCTCGGGACGAAGTGGGTCATTATGTCGGGGGCCTCCTTCCCGGACGCCGCTTCGCGAAGGATGGGGACGCACTCCTTCGAGAACATCAGGGCTCCGATGGTCGCGTTCAGAGGGAGCGTCGGCTTCTCGGCGAAGGAGACGACCTTCTCGTCCACGACCTGGGCGACCCCCACCGGCACCTTGTAGTCCTTCGAGAGCACAAGGGTCATTGCGGAGCGCCGCCTCTCGTGCTGGGAGATGAGCCCCATGATGTTCATCGCCGAGAGGACGTCGCCGTAGTAGACGACCAGGCTGTCGAAACCCTGCAGCTTCCCTCCGTCAAGCGCCCCGACGAGAGACAGGGCCGTTCCCCGCCTTCCCTCGGGGTCACGAGAGTAGCTGATATTGACACCGAAGCTGCTCCCGTCGCCGAAGTAGTGCTCGATGTCCTCTGACCGGTAGCCTGTGAGCAGGGTGATGTCCGAGATGCCGTTGTAGCCGATGAGCCGGACGATGTACTCGAGTAGGGGCCTCCGCTTCGAGCCTATCGGGATCATGGTCTTCTGGAAGTAGTTGCTGAGGGGCCGCAGCCTGGTCCCTTCCCCTCCACAGAGGATCGCTGCCTTGGTGACCATATCAGTACCGGGCTCCGCATCCTCTCCTCTTAAGCTTCGGGACTCGAGCCTCGGCCGAAGATTCTTTTATCAAGTATGGATTATTGTGCCGAGGCCGTGATGAGCAAGTGAAGATGAAAGCCGTCGTCGCGATTTTCTTCCTCGTCTCGCTCGTCCTCTCGGCCCTGCTGCCGAGGTTCGGGCTCGCCTTCCCGTTCGTCTTCGCCGTCGTCTTCGGAATCTACGGCATCGGGAGGAGCTCGTCGCGGCACCTCAACCCCCTCAACGATCTGCCCAACGCCCTCCGGGTATTCCTGGGGTCGGCCGGAGGCTATCTCATGACGCTGGACCGGGTCTTCGTCTTCCCTAGCGCAGGCATACTCCTCTTCCTCGGGGGCGTCTACCTCAACGACGAGTACCAGAGACGTGCGCTCTACTCTCTCCGGGTCGGCCGCAAAGGCGGTTCGATAGCGCTCCTCGGAATCGACGGATCGGGCAAGTCCTCCCACTCTGCGGTCACGAGCGGATGGCTCCAGGGGAGGGGCTACCGGGCGGAGCTCATGCCCTTCCACAGGTACCTCTTCGTCGAGAAGCTCTCCTCGATCTCCTCGGGGGTCGCCAGAGGCACATCCCTCCGCAGACGCGGAAACCCTCTCCGGCCTGTGGTCTCGCTCATCGACAACCTCCTGCTGCAGCTCTCGTCCTCTATCGGGTGCCGCGTCGAGGGCACGGTCGTGATCTACGACCGATTCATCTGGAGCACCTTCATCAAGTATGAGGCGCTTGGCTATCCCGTGAAGCCCCTCGCGCCATTGTATCTCCTTCCCAGACCTCTCTTCGCGGTCGTCCTTGACGTCTCGGTCGACAAGTCCCTCAGGGTGATAGACGAGAGGGTCTCGCACATACACTATCCGCGCTCTGTCCTGGAGCACGAGAGGGAGAGGTATCTGCAGATAGCTAGGAAGAACGGTTACCCGGTAATCGACGCCACAGGTCCCTTCGACGAGGTTCAGTCGAGGATCGAGGGCCAGCTCGTGCACCTGTTCCCGATGGTCAAGGGGGCGAAGACCGGATGAACGACCCCCGCGCGTACGCGACGGCGTTGGCCGAGAACAGCCTGGGCCTGGTGGAAGGCTCGCTGGGGCCGGAGGCCCTCCCAGAGGGGCTCGTGGCGGCTGTCACGGCAGCGGTCAGGGGCCAAGCGGTCCAGGACGACGGAGCCCCTATCCTCGAGAAGCAGATGCTCTCGCTACTCGCCACCGTCCGAGAGTCCTCGCTGTCCGAGGACGGTTTCTTCGTTCGAAAGGCGAGGTGGCCCGCAGCCGCACCGTTCGCCGTCTGCCTGACCCACGACGTGGACAACATCTCGCGGTCCCGGGGTCACATCTGGAAGACGCGGTCCCGGTTCGGTCTCGGCGACCTCATCGGGGGACTGCTCGGCCTGGTCTCGCTCTACGACAACGTCGGCCTCATCGCCTCAAGAGAAGAGTCCCGCGGTTTCCACTCGAGCTTCTACTATCTCACGTCGAACTACCCGCTGGCCAGGGTCAAGCCAGCCAGCGACAGGGTCCGCGCCTCGGGGAGCGAGGTCGGACTCCACGGTGACTTCGGCACTCACGACTCCCAGGAGAAGATGGGCGAGGCGGTCGCCCGTTTCTCCAGTGCGCTCGCGTTCAGACCCACCGGCTTGAGGGAGCACTACCTGAAGTTCGACTTCGGCCGTTCGTGGGAGATCTTCGAGAGGTCGGGCTTCGACTACGACACCACGGTGGGCACCAACGACCGCCTCGGGTTCAGGCTGGGCCTGGCCACCCCGTTCCATCCGCCAGATGCGTCCTGGTCCCCGATGAACCTCCTCGAGCTGCCCCTCGTCCTCATGGACACGACGCTCTGGGGGTACCTCAAGCGCTCCGAGGAGGAGGGCTTCGGCGACGCCCTCAAGATGATGAAAGCGGTCGAGGAGGTGGAGGGGCTGTTCACCCTGCTCTGGCACCAGGAGGCCGTGAGGATGCGGGGAGGCAGGGTCTACTGGCGCCTCTTGGACGAGATTGGGCGGAGAGGGTGCTTCGTGGGCAGCGGGGCCGAGATATCCTTGTGGTGGCGGGCACGCTCGCTCCCGCTGGTGAAAAAGGGTAAGCTGATTAGGGTGGAGGGCCAGGCGCCGCGCGGCTTGGTCCTGAGACTTTCTCTGGCCGAAGGCCGCACTCCCCGCGTCTCCTCCGGCTCGCTCGAGAGGGACGGCGGGGACTTCCTCGTAAGGCCGCAGGGACCGGACTTCACTCTGGAGGTGGACTAGACGGCCTCCGGGGAGAGGATCCTGGTGACGGGGTCCGGAGGCCTCGCCGGCGTGAACTTCGTGAGGGCGCTGAAGGCCTCGAAGAGGAACTACTACGTCGTCGGGGCGGACTTCAACATGTACCACCTCGTCTACCCTGACGTCGACGCTCGCTACCGCACCCCCAGGCACACGGACGCGTCGTTCATCCCCAGGATTGCGCAGCTCGTGAGGGAGGAGAGGATCGACTTCCTCCACCCGCAGCCGTCGAGCGAGGCTCTAGTGATCACCGCGAACAGGAAGAAGATCCGGTGCCGGATCTTCCTTCCCGGGGAGAGGGTAATGGAGCTGGGGCAGGACAAGCTCAGGTCCCAGCAGGTCCTATCGAAGAAGAAGGTCCCGGTCGCGAAGACAAGGGCGGTCTCCTCGATGAAGGACGTCAAGGAAGCCTTCGCTGAGCTGGGTCTCGACCTGAGCTCGGCGCCGGGCTCCCCGCTCTGGGTGAGGGCAAGGCATGGAGCCGGGGGCAGGCTGAGCCTCCTCTGCAACACCTACCGGGAGGCCCAGCACTGGATCTCGCTCTGGGCCCTGCGCGGCTCCCGGGTCGACGAGTTCATCATACAGGAGTACCTGCCGGGAAGGAACATCGCCTGGGACAGCCTCTGGCACGAAGGGAGGCTCGTCACTTCCTACGCGAGGGAGAGGCTCGAGTATCCGTTCAAGCACATCTCCCCCTCCGGGATAACCGGGACGCCTTCGGTGGCGAGGATAGTCCGCGACGACCGCCTGAACGATGTGGCCCAGGCCGCGGTGAAGGCGATCGACCCGAGGCCGAACGGGGCCTACTCGGTCGACGCCAAGGAGTCTTCGACCGGAGAGATGTGCGTCACCGAGGTGGACTCGGGGAAGTTCCACTCGACGATGCCGCTCTGGGGCTACATCGCTGTGAAGCACCTCAAGCTGCCATGGTGGGCGAACCTCGCCGACCTCTATGTGCGCCTCGGGTTGGGCGAGAGCGTGCCGGCCTCGATACCGCGCACGGACCTCATCCCTGAGGGCTACTACCTGCTGAGGGACATGGACGTCGGAGCCTTCCTCTGGAAGGAGGACGGCTGGAAGGAGAGGGTGCTCTGACCGTGGGCGAGACTCAGGCGTACATCTTCGATTTCGACGGGACTCTGGGAACGATACCGGTGGACTGGGAGGGCGTGAAGGAAGGGCTGAGGAACGTCACTGGGGAGGACGAGTTCAAACAGATCTTTGCCAGGCTGGGGGAGATCATCGCGAAAGACCCGAAGCTCGCCAGGCCGACCTTCAAGGTGCTGGACGAGTTCGAGGAGGCGGCAGCCCCGTCCGCCCGCCTGTACGAGGGGACAGTGGGGCTGCTCTCCCGTTTGTCCACGTCAACCAAGGTCTCCATCGTCACCTTTCAAGGTGCTCACACCTGCTCTCTGATGCTGGAGCGGTTCGGGTTGAAGCAGTACGTGCTGAAGTACTTCACGCGGGAGGATTCTATCGACAGGGCGGAGCAGATACGATTCGCTCTCTCCGCCATGAAGGTCCAGAAGGCATCGAGCATGTTCGTGGGCGACAGGCTGAACGACCTCGAAGCCGCCAAGAAGGTCGGGGTCCCCTTCACGATGATCCGGACGCACGGAGAGGACCCCGAAGGCGACGTCCCCGTCTATCACTCTGTGACCGAGTTCGCGGCCTCTTTCCTCTAGCCCTTCAGCTTCGCGAGAATGTGCGCGTGCAGAGTCGAGTTCCCACCTCCTACCACGCTGAACCTCTCCTTCACGCTTATCGCCGGGCGCAGCGGGCCGCCGCGCTCGTCGCTGAAGACTGCCCCCGCCTGCTTCGCGATCAGCTGCCCCGCAGCCATGTCCATAATCCTTATCCTCCCCCTTATGTCCAGAAACCCGTCCAGCCTTCCCTCGGCGAGGAAGCAGGTCTCCAGGGCGTTCGCGCCGAAGTGCATCTGCCTCTTGATCGAGGCGATGAGAACGTTCAGGCTCTTCACGACCGGAAGGGTCGTCCTCGAGATATCGATCCCGACCGTCGCCTCCCGGAGATTCTGAAGCGTGCTGGTCTTGATCTCGGCCCCGTTCTTGGTCGCGTAGCTGCCTGCCTGGGCATAGTACGTGTCGCCGTTGACCAGGTTCCTGACGAGCCCGTGTTTGGTGTCGTCCAGGGTCCTGCCCTCTAGCACCGCTATGGAGGTGCAGTAGAACGGGATCCCCCTCTCGAAGTTGGAGGAGCCGTCTATGGGGTCGACGATCACGGTCCACCTCGCATCCTTCGGACCGGTCTCACCCTGCTCCTCGGCCACTATCCTCACGTCACCCTTCTGCTTGAGGACAGCGATGATCTCCTGCTCCGCCTCCTGGTCGACCCGCATCGTGATGTCGCCACCGGCCCCCTCCCCGATTCGCTCGGTCCCCTCCCGAGCCGAGACCAGCTTGTCCCTTACTTCCTGGACCCTCTCTGCAGCGTCATGGAGCACGGATTCCCATTCCACCAAGTATCGTCCCCACCCCCTCGAAACGGTGACGAATCAGCTTTGCCTCTACGGCAATTTGAGGAAAAGTCCGGTCTGGAAGACGATTATGTACGCCAAGTAAATCGCGAAGGCAACAGCTAACACCGTAATGTTGGCTACGCCATACTGGACCTCTACCATGGCGCTCTGATCGGTTATCTTCTCAACTTCATCGCGTGAAACATTCACATCCTTCGGCATTTCACTCCTGTTCCCCCCAATTATCACTGCCTTCGGTATCCATTTTGCTTCGGACTTGAACTGCTGAATCGGGATGATGATTTCTTTGCGAAACATTCCAGTCAGATAGAGATAGGGGAAGACCAAGGCTGCCATAGCTGCGAAAGAGAGAGCAAGAGCCAACAAATCCGCGTTCACAAACCATGCCAGGATCATGATGAGGGCAATTCCGTCCGCATCTCCGAGGAAACCTAACCATGTGGATGCAAACGCAATCGCTCCAACTACTCCAAGAAGAACGAGTAGCAGAATGGCTTGAGGGGAATCGAAGTAGAAGACTAGGACGATTCCTACGATGGCCGGTATCCACACAAGGTCGGAGACGAGCCTTTCCTTTAGGTCCTGATAACCCCCAATTAGGAAGGATACGGCCATCAGTATCTGCAGGAACAAACTCGCTCGTTGATTCTGGAGCTCCTTATAAGCAGAACCCAGATTCTGGGGAGTGTCTAGTCCCAGCTTCGAGGCGGTGATGAGGAGGCTGGCTTCCATCTGTCCCCTCGCAGGTGTGGCCGATTCTCTTCAAGGGAAGTTCTCGCCTCTCCTGATCTCCGCGAGGCTTTACCTCTCTCCTCGGCTCCACTCTCGGTTTTCTCTCTCGCTCATCTTCTACCCCGCTGTCGGAGAGGTACTTGCCCTCTTCCTCCCACAGGCACAGGGCATCTTGGTCATCGCGTCCCTCGCCGTCATCCAGACCGTGCCGATAGTCCTGCCTGCGACGTTGGCCTACGGCCGCCGAAGGGCGGTCGAAGCCGAGCTCCCGTTCTTCCTCATCGCGCTCTCGATCTTCTCGCGCGCCTCCTCTCCCACGATAGACGACGGGCTTAGGAAGCTCGCGGCCCTCGGCGACGGCGTCTTCCCGGAGCTGAGCAAGGAGCAGGCGATACTGGAGCGCGACGTGACCTGCGTTCCAGGGTCCCCCGACCAGGTCGTCGAGCCGGGACGGTCGTGGAACGGCCTCTTCGCCTACAAGGACGGGAGCTGGGAAGGTTCTCCGGAGCAGTCGGCGAAGCTCGAGCGGCGGGCCGCGGGATACGGCTTTTCAGCGAAGAGGGTCTCCGCGGACCTCGAAAGGAGGACGCGGTTCCTCGAGTCGCTCGTCGGCAAGGGAGTCGCCGACTATCAGACGCTCTCGGAGGAGTTCCGCCGCTTCTACTGCTCCGAGGTTACCTTCTGAGACGAGTAGATCTCCCTGACCTTCTCGAGGGTGTCGATCTGCTCGGCATTCTTGTCCTCGCGTATCCGCTTGATCCTGGGGAACCTGAGCGCGAACCCGCTGTCGTGCCTCTCGCTCCGTTGGATGCTGTCGAAAGCGACCTCGATTACAAGCTCCGGTCGGACCTTCCTGAAGTACCCGTTGTCCTCTGTGGTGAGGCCCTTGATCTTCACCATCATCTCGTCGATCTCCTTGTCGGTCAGGCCCGAGTATGCTTTCCCGATCACCCTGAGGTCGGCGCCGTCTCGGACGGCGAACGTGTAGTCGGATATCACGCCCGCCCGCTTCCCGTGGCCCAGCTCCGCGCCCACGATCACGACGTCCAGCGTGTCTAGCTCCTCCTTCAGCTTGACCCAGTACTTCCCACGCCTGCCTGGCGTGTAGGGGCTGGCAGGGTCCTTGAGGACGAGCCCTTCGTACCCGAGCGTCCGGGAGCTTCTGAAGAGCTCCTGAATCTGGCCCGAGTTCCTGACCGCCTTCATCTCCGCCATCCCGAAGGGCGAGCCCCCAATGACCCGCTCTAGCGTCCGCCTCCGGTCCTCGAGAGGCTTCCTGTAGAGCTCGCCACCGTCGAGCAGCAAGATGTCGAAGCAGAAGAAGACGACGGGAGCCCGGCTCTGCGCGCCCTCGAAGCCCTCTTTCCTCCTGAGCCTGCGCTGGAGGAGCTGGAATGCGAGCGGCCGCCCATCCCTGAACGGCACGATCTCGCCGTCGATCATGAAATCGTGGTCGATCAGCCTCGCGCCCTCGACGAGCTCCGGGAAGCTCGCCGTGATCTCCTCGAGCCTGCGGGAGAATACCCTCACCTCGCCTCCCCGCTTGTGGAGCTGCGCCCGGACCCCATCATACTTGTAATCCGCGTAGACCTCCTTCCCGAAGTAGTCAGCGATTTCCTGGGGGGTCTCCATCGGCTCCGCGAGCATGAAGTTCGTCGGGCGCATCAGCTCGAGCCTGATCCGTCCCAGTTCCCCAGAACGGGCCGAGCGCGCGAGCATCCCGATGTCGCCCACCAGCAGGTGCGCCTCCCTCACCGAACCGCGGTCGAGGTCGTAGGCGCGGGCCACAGCCTCCTCCACGAGCCCGTCGACCAGCCCGATCCTCATCTCCTTCGTAAGGATCTTGACGATGTACTTCGCCTCAGACTCGTTCGCCCTGAGTAGGAGCGACTTGAGGAGACCCTTCTTCGTCGCGTTCGAGCCCTTCCCCTTGGCCTGGGTCATCGCCTCGAAGGAACCGGCGACATCGCTCAAGGACAGGCTCTCCTGGAAGAGGGTCGTCTCCTTCTTCTTCGACAGTAGCTCCTCGGCGGCCTTGCCGAGGTCTCCGTACTTCACGTAGACGCGGCTCAGCTCCCTCGGCGGAAGTCCGGTGACCTCCTCGATCACGTCGCTTATCATGGAGTAGCCTATCTGGGTCTCGTCCGCGCTCCCCTTGAGTGAGGCCCTGCCGGTCGCGAACCTGGCCACGCGCTCCGCGTCGTCCGCGTCGAGGCCCCGCATGTACTCGGAGAGAATCCTGACCTTCTCGTTCTTGCCGGCCGTAGAATGGACCCGTTCTAGGGTAGAGGCGAAGTCCGCGAACGTGCCCATGACGCGATCAGAGCGACGTTGCCATAGTGTACGCAGACTCTCCGTCCTTGTAGTACCCATGGAGAGTGCTGCTCACCTTGAAGCCGAGCTTCTCGTAGAGGACGATGGCGCCCTTGTTCGTGGTTCGGACCTCGAGGTAGCACTCCTTGCCCGAGGCCTTGCGGATCTCCTCGAGAGCCTCCTTGATGAGTGCGGTGCCGATGCCCGTGCTCCTGTACTGCTCCAGGACGGCTATCGAGATGATGTGCCCCTTCTTGGCGAGCCCGAACCTCTTGGTCATCGAGAGGCCGTACTCGATCCTGCACATTATGTATCCGACCACCTTCCCGCCCTGCTCAGCGAGGAGGAAGGTGCTCGGGAAGTCCTTCAGGATGTCGTAGTAGAAGTAGTCCGAGTAGTGCTCGGGGAGGGTGACCGTGTTGACGGTGATGACGCTCGGAACGTCGTCTGGGCCGCAATGTCTGACCGAGTAGTCCCTTGCTTTGCTCGTGGTGGACTCTTGCATTCCTTGAAGTTTCGGCCGCAAGGAGGGGACTAATAAATTTCTGGTTGCGGCCGGCGGTGCGAGCCATCACGGTGTGGCGCTAACTGTAAGGAGCCATCATCTCCACCCAAGACTTATAGTTCCTCCACTGGGCTGCCCAGAACGACTTGTCGGAGGACTCTGAGGTCGAGGCGATCGTCCGTTCCCTCTTCACCGTTAGGGACGTCTTCGACAGGGGCGAGGGCGCGAAGGAGTACAGCATAGTCTACGACAGCAGGTCAAAGGACGCCTTCAATGCGCTATACCCCAAGGTGAAGCCCCTCGGACTCACCCCGCGGCTCTTCGGGACAAGAGAAGACGCGTCCCTCACACTGGTCAAGGCTGACGTCCCCGCTTCTCCGGCGCCGAGGACTCCGGTCTTCCTCTCCCTCCTCTCCATCCTCGCTATCCTTGCGGCCGGATGGCTGCTGGGCGACATCTACACTCAGGTGGAGGGCGGGAGCGCCCTGCTTATTGGGGCGAGCTTCGTCGTGGGCATCGCCGCCGTCCTTATCGCGAAGGACCTCGTCCAGCGCTACTTCGTCAGGAGGCGGGGCGGGGCCTCGACGATTCCCTACTATCTTCCGAACATCCCGTTCTTCATTGCCCTGCCAGTCCTCTACTTCCTCCCCACGTTCGGGGCGATCACCTTCGTCCGCTCTCCGACTGTCGACAGGGACTCGCTCTTCGACTGCTACTTCTTCGCCCCGGTCGTCGGAGTGGCGATAGCCTTCGCCGTCGCGCTCATCGGCGCTACGACGGCGATCTCGCTGACACATGACCAGTACGTCGCGATCTTCGGCAGCGGCAACCTCGGGACCCTCAGCACGAACCCATCGACCCTCCAGTCTGCGGCGATCTCCCTAGCCGGATACCTGAACCTCTCGCCGCAGGTCCCCGCTGGCGGAGTCAGCATCTACTCACCGCTGGAGGTGGCGGCGTGGATCGGGCTCCTGATCTCATTCTTCAGCATGCTGCCGGCCGCGCTCTTCGACGGCGGGAGGATGGCGGCCCTCGCCCTGGGCGTCCGGGGGAGCCGGATAACCACCATGGTGACTGGGTTCATACTCGTGGCCGTGGACGTCCCCAACTACTGGGTGGTCTTCCTCATGATCTTCCTCCTTGCGGCGATCCAGCCCACGAACGAGACATTGGACTCACTCTCGGACCTCTCCCGCTCGAGGAAGCTCCTCTTCCTTGCGGGGATGGTGCTGATGCTCCTGTGCGCCCCGATACCCCAGAACTTCCTCACGTACCCTCTCTAGGAGAGGAGCGTCTCGCAGGCGCGGGTGAAGACGTGGAGCTTCGCCCCCCGCCCGGTGGAGTTGAAGATCTTCCTGAGCGCCTCCGCCGAGTTGTTCGCGGTCTTGAACCTGAATCTCCCGCTCGCGTAGAGCTCGGGGAGCGAGGAGAGGAGCGTCACCGAGTAGTTCTCCTTGAGCGAGTCTAGGTATCCAATCTCCTCCATCCCGTCCGCGTAGAATCCCTTCCTGAGCGCCGCGTCGCTTATCCTTCCCATCGTGTGCATCTGGAGCGCCTCGGACCCGAGACCGTCCCTGCACTCGCCCACGAGGAGGATGTCGCCGCCCCTCTTCACGCTCTTGAGCGCTCCGAGCGAGACCCTCAGGGTGTGGGAGAAGGTATCGTCGAAACCCCTCCCGCCGGCCCCGATGACCACTCCCTTCGCCGGGTTGACCTGCTGGGGTATGAAGTGGGCCCTCGCCTCCTTCGGCCCCCCGTCGATAATCGAGAGCGGCTCTCCTCCCTTCGTGACGATCGTCCCGAATGCGGCGCCCTCCGTCTTCTCGACGGCGGAGGCAATCGCAGCGTAGGCCGGGGTCTCCTGGAGGAAAGCCGGGGCGTCCCCTCCTCTCGCCATGTACGCGCTCCTCCTCGCGCCTCCCACCGCAGCCAGTCCCAGCGCGACCCTGGAGTCGATGTAGCCGAAGAGAGGGTCGGGTTCGCCCGTGCTGAGGACGAACGCGGTGCCTCCCAGGATCTCAGGCGAATAGGTGAGTTCGCCGGCTGCGGGCGCCTGCGGCGGAGAGAGCTTCAGGACGCGCCCCTTCAGTTCGGGGACTCCGTCCTCCAGCGCCTTCGGCGAGCGGGTGTAGATCTTCAAGGTCCCATCCTGAGGTAGGAGAGGGGCAAGCGACTTCAGGAGCTTGACCGTCGCCCGTTTGTTGTCGCAGACGACCAGCTTCTCGCGGCCCTTTATTCTCTCGCCCAGGTTCTGGGTCAGCTCTTCGACATGGCTCTCGGGCGGTGGGTCAGAGAGTTCACCGAGGTTCTCCGCCTGCAGGGTCAAGAGAGACTCGACGTCTCCGTACGGGAGCCAGATTTCCAAGAGCGGTGCCTGCCCCCTCCCTCCTTATCAGCTTCTATCAACCTTTTCTCGTCGGCGGCCGGACTGACGCGCGCCGCTCGATACACATTTCTACCTGAAGGTGTCGTCGCGGGCTCATGAGCTGGAGCGGTCGGAAGAAGATTGTGGAGGAGTTGGCCATGGTCCTGGTAAAGGTCAGGGCGTTGCAGGTGGGCACCTTCACACTCTCGAGCGGGAAGCTCAGCTCCTACTACGTCGACCTCAGGATGGTCCCCAGCTTCCCCGGAGCCTACCGGTACGTCATCGACTGCTACCTCTCGCTGATCAGGAACGAGGTGGGTCTGGACAAGTTCGACGCGATCGCAGGCATCCCGACCGCGGGGCTGACTTTCTCATCCCCGGTCGCCCTCGAGCTCCGCAAGCCGATGATCTACGTCCGCAAGGAGGAGAAGGACTACGGGCACATGAAGCGGATAGAGGGGACGATCACTCCGGGCTGGAGGGTCCTGGTCATGGACGACCTGATAACGACGGGCCACTCCGTGCTAACCGGCATAGACGCGATCAGGGAGGAGGGTGGTGAGGTGAAGAGCGTCGCGGTCCTGATAGACCGGCTGGAGGGAGGCAAGGCCAACCTCAGGAAGGCAGGCGTGAAACTGCGCCCGCTTACCGATATCACGGAACTGGCGCGGACGCTCCACGCCAAGGACGAGATATCCGACGACGCCATGAAGGCGATAAAGAGCCAGGTCGCCGGCCGCTAATTGATCCCCAACTCAGTTAGTGGACCACGATGAAGTTTTGACACTCGTGAGCTTGGGGCTTAAATGAGTACATGGAGTGACAAGGAGAGGCAAGAGGTTCTCGATTACCTACAAATTTCGACTCTACCCGACCATGGCGCAATCCAGAATCATGTCCCAAACGATCGAGACTTGCCGAAGATTGTACAACGACCTACTAGAGGAGCGACTAAAGGAGAACACCAACTATTTTGCACAGACAAAAGCAGTTACTGCGGTACGGAGGGAAGACAAGTTCCTAGGAGCGGTCAATGCCCAGGTGCTGCAAGATGTTGCCCTTCGACTCGACATGGCGTGCTCTCGTTTCTTCAAAGGGCTCTCGCGTAGGCCCAGATTCAAACGGGCTGGCAGATACAAGTCCTTCACCTACCCTCAACTTGGAGGATTCAGAGTCCTAGGAGGAGAGATTCGGCTTTCGAAAATCGGTTTGATCAAGATTAGACCAGCTCGTTTGATTGCAGGAACCCCGAAGACCTGCACCATCATCATGGATGTCGACGTCTGGTTTGCTTGTGTTACGGTTGAGACTGAAAACTCTCAAGGTATCGGACAGATGCCTTGCGGACCCGCTGTCGGTGTTGATCTAGGGATTAATCGACTTGTAACACTCAGCGATGGGAAGAAGTTTGAGAACCCACGAGTTTTCGTTCGCGCACGAGGACGAATCACGATTCTCCAGAGACAACTTTCGAGGAGGAAAGTAGGGTCGAAAAACAGACAAAAATCTCGAATAGCACTCGCGAAGGCGTGGCGACGAGTCAGGAACCAGAGATCGGACTTGGCTCACAAGATTTCAGCATTTCTTTCCAAAGAATACTCGACCATAGTATTCGAGGACCTTAACATTTCGAACATGGTCAGAAACCATCGTCTAGCATCAGCAATAATGGATGCCTCTTGGGGAAATCTGCGCCGATTAGCTGCTTACAAAGCAGAAAGGCGCGGCGGACGTGTGATCCTCGTCAACCCAAAGGGAACTTCACAGAAATGCTCTAGATGCGGAGAGATGGTCGCAAAGGAACTCTCTGAACGGATTCACGACTGTCGTGGGTGCGGACTCGTCGTGGATCGGGATGTCAACGCAGCAAGAAACATCCTCAGAGTGGGTCTGGAACAGGCCCGTGTGGAGGAACAACCTCTGCTTTTCAATCGCAGGCGAATAAGCAAGTTCGTTCCTTTGAAGCAAGAAGCTCGTGGTACGAGGCCGACTGGCTCTACTGCGGGCAGTTCAATACACCATCAGTTCCTTCTCTTCTAGAAGGACGTGCAGGTTGTTGATCGCCCTGTAGACCTCGCTCTCGCGCTTCGCCCCGGTGCAGACGAGCTTCCCAGACGCGAAGAGCAGTATCACGGTCTTGGGGTCTGCCATCCTGTGGATCAGGCCCGGGAACTGCTCTGGCTCGTACATCGACTTCGGCAGCTGCCTCGCGGCCTCCTCCAGGTGGACCTTTCCGCCTAGGTTCGCGGATGCGACTATGTTCTGGATCTCTATCTCGGCCTCGTTCTTTATCGGGATGCTCCCCTTCTTCAGGCGGCGGACGACCTCCTGGACGGCCTTCCTCGCCTGCTCCTCCGACTTGGCGCCGGTGCAGACCATCTTCCCGGAGCTGAATATCAGGGTGGCCGTCTTCGGGGTCTTCAGCCTGAAGACGAGGCCGGGGAACTGGTCTGGGTGGTACTCTACGTCAACAAAATTCTTGGTGATCTGGTTCAGGTCGACCTTCTGGTTGATCGACGCGGACGCGACGACGTTCTCTATGCTAACGATGGCCTTTGTTTGAGGCATCGTTCGGCCGCGGGATTCGGCCGTCTATATAAAGAGTATTTAAGGGGGTCTCGGTTTTCTCGGTCCCCTGCTCTGTCTTCTCCTCTTCCTTCGACGTGGTGAAGAGCTCGATCATGAATATCAGGATCACTATCGCCGCGACCAGGACGTAGTTGAGCGGGGGCGGAAAGGCCTCGGAGATCTTCCCGAGGAAGGGGAGGGAGACGACGACCAGCCCCTTGACGCACTCCGGTGTGACCGGAGGCCAGCTGAGCGGCTCGTCGGGGCGCGGGTTCGTGAACCTGTTGTCGCCCTGGGTTATCAGGCCCTCGCTCGTGATGTTGACGACCCGGTGCACGATCACCTCGGCCTCGCACCCTCCCCCGGAGATGGGAGGCGAATACACTATAACGTCGCCGACGTGGATGCTGTTGTAGGCGACCGATTGCACGACAACCAGGTCGCCGACCTCAAGCGTAGGCCTCATGCTCGGGGTGGGATAGACGTCGTAGACCTGGACCCCCCCGATCCTGCTGTTGAGCAGGAACGCCGTCCCCCCGACGAGGAGCAGGATGATCACGGCGTACGCTGCCGCGTGGCTCACCTTCGAGGGAGAACTCAAACCAGCAACGCTCCCCCGCCTCCCCTGTTAAGTCTTAAGTAACTCATGGGGGAGTGCGTCCTTCCGTTGAAAGCCTTCTCTGTCGCGAAGATCATCATCCCCAACGTGGTAATCCTTGCGATGCTCTGGGAGGTCCTCCAGGATCAGGCCGGTCGGCTGGCTTACTTCCGGACCCTGGGCTTCACCTCCTCCACGGCCTACTACCCGTTCTTCTACATCACCTCGGCCGTCGACGGGACCACCCGCATCCAGGGGCTGCTGACGCTCGACTGGGCCCAGGTGCTCGCAGTCGCGCTGATCCTCATCGACGCGGCGTTCGTCGTGGGGTTGCTCAGGGGCAGGAACGCGGCCAGCCCGGTTGAGCCTCCGCAAGAGACGAAAATCTAAATACGATTACGGCCCGCGAACTCGCGTTGCACCACTCTGTCAGGATACTTCTGATTGGGGTGGTGCTGCTGCTCGGCTCGATCGCGCTGGACCTGCTCGGCGCCTACCTCCAGTCCATTGTGGTCCTTGTCGTCTCCTTCGCCCTTGGAGTAGCCGGAGCGCTCGTGGCGGTAAGGGGTGTAGTGGAATTCCTCGGGGACCACGTCTAGTTCAGCCAGCACGCCGCCAGGTGACCGGGTTTCACCTCTTTGAACGGCGGCTCCTTCTCCTCGCAGACCGCCATTCTGAAGGGGCAGCGTGGATTGAACTTGCACCCGGACGGGTGCGCCGTGGATTGAGCCAGTTCTCCGACTATGTTGATCTCTACGATCTTATCCCTCATCGAGGGATCTATCGTGGGAGATGCCTGGAGCATCGCCTTCGTGTACGGGTGGAGGGGTTCGGAGATGACCTCCTCTGCGAGCCCGAGCTCGACTATCTTCCCTAGGTACATCACAGCTATCCTGCGCGCCACGACCTTCGCCACGGCCATGTCGTGCGTGATGAAGAGGAAGGTCACGCCATGTTCCTTGGACTCCCTCTCTATGATGTTCAGGATATCCCCCTTCAGCGACGCATCGAGCATCGAGACGGGCTCGTCAGCAACGACCACCAACGGGTCGAAGAGCAGGACCCTCGCTATGCCGATCCTCTGCCTCTGGCCCCCGGAGAGCTGGAAGAGGTAGTTGTTGAGCACCTGCTCGGGTAGGCCGACCCTTCTCATTACGTCGGAGATCTTCCTTGCGATGTCCTCCTTGCCCTTTACTCCCTGCGACTGCAGCGGCAGACGGAGAGCGTCGTAGGCCCTCATGTTGGGGTCTATCGACGAGAACGGATCCTGGAAGATGACCTGGAGACTTCTCCGGAGGGCCTTCCACTCCTTTCCCTTGGCCCTCCCGATGTCCTTCTCCTCGCCGTCGACCATTATAGAGACGCTCCCGCTGGACGGCCTGACCAGCCCGATCACGGCACGACCTAGGGTCGTCTTGCCGGAGCCGCTCTCTCCCACGAGCCCCAGGATTTCTCCCTTCGTGAGTTCGAGAGAGACACCGTCCACGGCTTTGACGGTGGTAGTCTTCTCCAGAAGCCTCTTCTTGACGAAGTGGACCTCGAGGGATTGGATGCTGATGACCTTCTCGGTGCCGGCGCCCCCTCCCTTGGGACCCCCGCCGCTCTCAGTAGAGCCAGCAGGCAACCTCTTCTCCACCATCCACCTTCCCCAATCTCGGCCTCTCGGTCTTGCAGACCTCCATGACAAAAGGACATCTGAGGCTGAAGCTGCACATCTCTCCCGGGTTGGCCAAGTCCGGCATGAAACCAGGTATCCCTCTAATCTGCTCGGTCTTGAGTGTTGGTGTCGACGAGATCAGTCCCTGAGTGTAGGGGTGCTTCGGCTTTGCGAAGAGGGAGTTGGACGGCCCATCCTCGACGACCCTCCCTGCATACATGATGTAAAGCCTGTCCACCGCCTCCGAGAGAAGCGCGAGGTCGTGCGTTATCAGCAGAATCGAGATGCCCATCTCGGTCCTCAGCCTCTTCAAGAGGTTCATGATCTTCGCCTGCGTGATGACGTCGAGCGCCGTGGTCGGCTCGTCCGCGATGAGGAGCTGCGGGTCGAGGGCGAGCGCCATCGCTATGAAGGCCCGCTGCTTCTGACCTCCGGAGAGCTCGTGGGGATACCTCACCGCGATGCTCTCATCGAGTTCGACCATCTGCAGCAGCTTCCTGACGGCGAGCTCGCTCGTCTCGTGGCCGTGTATCTTGAGGACTTCCTGGATCTGTGAACCAATCGTGAAGACGGGGGTGAAACCGTTCATGGAGCCTTGGAAGACCATGGACAGCTTGGACCATCTGTACTGCACCCTGAACTCGTCGGGTTTGAGCGCGAGGATGTCCGTACCGTTGAACCTGATCTCGCCACCAGCTATCCTTCCCGGCGTGCCGATCAGGCGCATTACCCCGAGGGCGAGCGTGCTCTTGCCGGAGCCGCTCTCTCCTGCTAGCCCGACGATCTCGCCTTGGTCGACGTGAAGGTCGACCTCTTCCACCACTCTGACGTCGCCCCGAGGCGAGGAGAAGTAGATTCTGAGACCCTTGGTCTCCAGAAGGGACGTCATTTCGCGCTGACCCTCGGCGCGACGATCCGATCGAGCGCAAAGCCCACCAGGACGAATGGGACCGATGCCACGAATATCATTATGCCCGGGAAGAGCACCCACCACCACCATCCGTGCACCGAGGCATCGAATGTGATAGCTGCGTTCAGGATTCCACCCCACGTTATTATGTTTCCTTGTTCGATGCCCAGAAACGCGAGCGTCTCAGCGGTGATGATGCCGGCGGGGACGCTGAGGGCTGTGTACGCTATCGTGACGGGCGTCAGCCGGGGCAGCACATGGGTGAAGAACGACCTCGTGGACGAGATCCCCATTGCCCTGTCCGCCTCCACATAGGTCTGGGACCTGATTGATAGCGTCACTGACCTAGCTAGGATGGCGAAGAACGGCCATGATAGGGCGGCGATGATTAACGCCTCGTTCAGTACGGTGAGGGGAGTGGAGTAGGAGAGGGCTACAAGGAACGCGAGGGCCGGGAGCGCCAGAATCACGAGAGCGCCCCATTGCATGAGCTGGTCCCTCCAGCCGCCGAAGAATCCCGACAGGCCTCCCCACAGGACTCCTCCGAGCACCGAGCCGATTGAACTTATGATACCTATCTCCAGCGCCCACGGCAGCCCGGCGAGCACGCCGAGGCTGATGGGCCTTCCCACGCTGTCGGTGCCCATCGACCCGTAGGAGTCACCAACGAGCGACAGCTTCGAGAGCGAGGAGACCGATTGTGGCGCGCCTGCGATTACCTGGACCGTCACCCCGTAGGTGCCCTGCTCAACGGAGTCGTTCAGTATGCTCGGGCCTCCCTTGTTGAAGAGCGCCGCCAACTCTTGGCGGGGCGAGACCGAGCTCAAGTAGGAGTCGGTCTGACTTTGGATGTAGGGAATGATGCTCTGCTGGATCGAGGAGGCCGTGAGGTCGTAGAAACTGTCCGAGCTAGGAGACGTGAGGACTATGGGTATCGATGTACCGTCCGGCTTGGTCCACGTGATCGAGACCTCGTAGGCGGTGCCGTTGAAGATCGGGGTGACCGAGAAGTCGCTCGGGGTGACGGCGTGGTTCCAGACCAACGAAGTGGTCACGGTGTAGGTGTAGATGCTGCCGGAGACGGACTGGGTCCAGCCCGTCAGAGGAACGCTGACGGTCGTAGGGGCGTCCTCGCCGAAGTAATTGACCCAGGCGGGAGGAGCGGAGACCGGATTGCCCTGCCAGGCCCCGGGGTTGTCCCATTTGTACGCCTCGGACTGGGGGATCGTGATTAGGACGTAAAGCGAGGTTACCAGCAGGAGACTTAGGAGGACGAGCCCGAACAGTCCGGACTTGGATTTCATCAATTCACGCACATAGCTCCTGTCCGAGCGCTTGTCGCTCATCTTCTAATCGCCTGTCTTTATCCTGGGGTCGAGAAGCCCGTAGGTCATCTCGCCTATGTAGAGCCCCAAGAAGAGGATTACCGTCAGGATGAATGTGGAACCTACAATGACCGGGAGGTCGTTCGCGGTTATCGCGGCGAAGGTCAGGTACCCGATACCGGGCCACCTGAAGACTACTTCCGTTGTTATGGCCCCCCCGAATGAACCTGCGACCGCGAGGATTGATTGTGTGGCGATGCTCGGCGAGGCGGTCCGCAGCACGTGCCTGAACAGAACCCTGTTCTCTGTCATCCCCCTCGCCCTGGCGGTCGTAACAAAGTCCTCTCCCATCGTCGAGACGGCGAGGCTTCGGATGACATAGGCGAACCCACCCACGTTTACGATGAAGAAGGAGGCTAGGGGTAGCGTCATGTGGGAGAGGAGGTCGGCGAAGTGGGCGATGAGTCCCGTTGGTGCCGGGACCGAGGAGATGCCGCCCGAGGGGAGGATGTTCAAGGAGTACGCGAAGTACGCTATCATGATGAACCCTATCCACCACGTTGGAAGGCTGGAGTGAATAATTGCGATTATCGGGATGGACCTGTCTAACTTTCCACCGGCCGACCTTGCGGCGAGCAGTCCTAGGATCGCGCCGACAGCGACGACGAGGAGCGTCCCCGTCGTGAAGAGAAGGATCGTGTTCGGGAGGTACGCGACGATTATGTCAATTACCTGCTTGGAACCATTGGGCGCCTGAAGGAAGAACGCAGACCCGAGGTGGAACTGGAAAAGGTTGGACATCTGTAGCGCGTACTTGACCGGAAACGGCTGGTTGAATCCGAAGGCGCTCAGGTATGAGGCCTTGTATGTGGCCACGGACGCCTGGATTTGAGCAAGACTAAGCCCCGAGTGACCCTTTATGAGTGTCCGCTGGAAATCGCTCGCCGCTTCGTCCGCGGACGCCTCAATCACCTTCTGCATCGTGGGGAAGAGCGCTACGTACAGGATGGAGACCGCTCCAAAGAGCGCAAGGACGTACGAAATCGTCTTGCCCACGATGAAACGAGCGTACCCCATTTCGAGCGAACGTGCGCGCGCCTCCTTTTAACAGTTAGCAAGATTTTGAAGGTCTCGGGCCAAGCGTTAAATATGTCAGAGGCTGTTAAGACGCCTTGCGAATGTCAAGTGTATTGAGAAACAAAAAGCTTCTCTCAGTCCTCCTGATCCTGCCGATACTGACACTCTCTTCGCTCGCGGCGGTCCCGCTTGCGCGCGGACAAACAATCACGATTCCCTCGAGCGCGTCGCTTAACACGATTACGCTGACCGATTACGGCGGAGCTGACTCATCCGGAATCTCTGACTTGGCGGCAGGGAAGATTCAGGCCTACGACTTTGCCGTGACCCCGACGGAGGCATCTACCGTCCCCTCGACCTTCGACCAGTACAAGACGCCAGCTTCATGGTATGGGCTCGAGATTAATCCGACCAACACCGCAGACGGCTTCAACCCATTCCAGTTCCAGCAGGTGAGGTTCGCGCTCAACTACCTCGTCGACAGAGATTACTTCGTCGACAACCTTCTCGGAGGCAACGGTATCCCGACAGTCTCAGTCTACGGCGGGGAGCCTGACGAGCTAGTGACGTCGACGGCGACAGCACCATACGCGAACATCACCGACTCGGTAACCATCGCCAACTCCACGATATACACCGCGCTGATTGCGCAGGGTGCGACCTTCAAGTCCACAGCGACCCCGCAGTGGTCCTACAAGGGGCAGCCGATAGTCATCAGCATCTTCGACAGGACTGATGACCCGGTGAGGCACGCGTACGATGGTTACCTCGCCGCCCAGCTCCAGAAGGTCGGGTTCTCAGTCACCCTGATCCCCGGCACCCTCACGACAGTAGAGACGGCCGTCTACGGAACCGACCCGGCCAACGCGACGTGGGATATCTATCCCGCGAGCTACGGGTTCACCTACAGCTACTATGATGAGGGCTTCGCCGAGCTCTACGCCCCAATAGCTGGTGCGATCCCGGCCAGCAGCACACAGGGACCTGCCTTTGGAGCGTTCAACGACGTCGCAAAGGAGCAGGCGTCCACCGTCGCGCTCTTGAACACGGCAGACAACGAGGCACTCAACTTCTTCACCACCAACTTCACGAACATCCAGCAGAGGGACGCAGACCTTAACACTCTAGTGGGTGTCGGCGTGAAGGCGGCGGTCGTGATAGGACTTGCGCAGTCTCTCGAGCCGTACGAGGCGTCACCAACCCTCCAGGGGGTCACGACGAACTTCGTGAACGACCCGTTGCTCAACGCGCTCTCGTTCCTCACCATGAACACCGCTTCGGGCACGGCCAACATCGGAGTGCGCCACCTGGCATCCTCTTCCCTCAACCCGGTCGGAGGATACACAGACACTTACAGCGTCACCTGGTCCGAGGCAATACAGTTCCCACCGGTATTCTATCAACCGTCCACGGGCTACCCGTACACTGTAGGCTGGGGCTTCGACGTGAAGGCCGACAACCCGACATCGACGGTGGCCGTCCCGACCAGTGCGGTCGTCATGAACGCAACCCAGGACAAGTTCGTCAACGTGCCCTCAGGCACCACTGCCAAGACGGCGGTGATAGCGAACTTCGCCCCGATGCTCGCCGAGTCCTGGCAAGACGGTCAGCCGCTGACGCTAGCGGACATATTGTACCAGTACATACTGGCCGGTGAGGTCACTCAGAACCCCAACAGCCCGATCTACGACGGATACTCGGCCGCCGTATTCGGTCCGAGTTGGCAGACCGTCGTGGGACTGCAGATAATCAACTCGACCTCGGTAGATGTCTACTCCACCTTCTACTACCCTGACCAGTACTACGCCGGAATAAACGCCGCGGGCGCGCTCTTCGCCTTCACCCCAACGACCGGAGCCCAGGGCATCCTTCCATGGCAGGACTACGCTGGCATGGCCAACCTGGTCGCCAACGGCAAGGACGCCTGGTCGACATCCGGAGCGGATCATAAGAGCCTTCCGTGGCTCTCCCTGGTCAACCCGACCGACGTGTCCAACCTAAAGGCGGCACTCTCGACATATGCGACCAGCTCGTACGTCCCGCCGGAGTTCGCGTCGCTGCAGACGCTGACAGGAGTCAGCCTCGTTTCGTCGGCCTCGGCAGCGGCGGGCTACAACGCGGCGGTGACCTTCATCGGTAAGTATGGGACGGGCATCATCGGTAACGGGCCCTTCATACTTACTTCGTACTCCCCATCCACCTCTCCTGCCTATGCCGTGCTGACGAAGAACACCGCATTCACATGGGGAGACCTCATGTCACCCGAATTGGGAGCGACGCCGGTGCTTCTGAGCCAAGAAGCACAGATTCCCTCGGTCGTGACGCCGGGCCAGACGATCACCGTGACCGCGCTGCAGACGGTAGAGGGCTCGACTACGACCTCACCAGCGCCGGGCGCGACAGTGACCCTCCAGCTGATAGCCAACGGCGCAGTCGCCTTCCAGAGCAACTACACAGCCAGTTCCGCCGGGACTGTCTCAGTGACCATCCCGTCGACACTGGCTCCAGGGACCTACGTGCTGTCCATCTACACCGCAACTTCGGGGTCGACGCTCTACAACCCGCTGACTGAGACGATCCAGCTAAGTGCGGCGACTACGACGACCGCGGCTTCCACAACGAGCAGCGCTACCACTTCGACCACTCCCCCGACGACTTCGTCGACGAGCAGCTCGACGTCGCTCTCTCCGGCAGTGCTCGGTGGAGTGATGATAGTTGCGGTCGTGGTTGCGTCGGCAATAGTTCTCGGATCGAACCGCAGGCGCGGCTACTCTTCGAGTCCATCGGTAAAGTCTCTCGGGAACTGACGGCACGCGTCAGACGGGGTCGGGCGACCAGGCATCCCCGAACCCTCCTCCGATTTTCCGAACCGTCTCAGAGCATTCTCTCCGCGCGCTCCTAAAATAGGACAAGCATCTCCCCACCGGTTCTCTGCACATGGACATACACGACTTGCCCCCCGCGGCCGAGAGGCCGTTCGAGATCCTCGTCAGAAAGGCGGGCGGGGAGGGACCAGCACTCGACGTGCTCCAGGACCTTTCTGTCGAGATGGGGATCGACCTGCAGCACGGGCTGACGGGGCTCGTTCCCGACCAGGTCGTCGCTGCAATAGCGCTCATCCGGAGCGGGATGAGCCCAGAGTCTGTGAGCTCCTCGCTGACGTGGCAGGAGTTCGAGGGTTTCTGCGCTGGGGTCCTGAAGGCCTGCGGCTACCTCGTCAAGACGAACATCGTGCTCACCAAGCCCCGCAGGCAGCTGGACATCTTCGCCGAGTCCCAGACGCTCGCCCTTTCCGTCGACTGCAAGCACTGGGGCAAGTCCTTCTCGGGCTCGGTCCTCGAGCAGGCGGCGGCGAGCCAGATCGAGAGGACGGAGCTCTACAAGAGGAAGAAGAAGGTCAAGACTCCGGTCCTTCCGGTCATTCTCACCCTCCTGGCCTCTCCCGTGAAAGAGGCGCTCGGGGTCCCGGTCGTGCCGATCTTCGCGCTGAGGGACTTCGCGGTCTCCGTCAGCCGTTTCGACGAGGGGCTCGTGATAATCTGAGGTATCAGGTCTCAGCTGGGGCGCCGCGGCGGGGCCGAGTCCCCGTTCTACGAGGGAGCGCGAGCCCGAATAATCCTTTATACTCCAAACGGCCCGCGGGTACTTGGGGGCAGTGATGAATCAGAGTTACGAATATTTCTGTATGAAGAGAAGGCATTTGTCTGAGCCTCCTTTCGATAATCTTCCGGGCTAGTCCGCCTCCGGGCCTGCTGAGCGTCGCTAACAGTATTAAGGCGAGGCTCCAGCGACTTTCTCGATGAGGGTCCACCCGAACAAGCGCGCCATCAGGGTACTAGGGATTGCGGAGAGCTTCCGCAAGGGCGACTCCCGCTCGGTCCTTGCGGGCGTGGTGATGAGGTCGGACCTCGTCGTTGACGGAGTCTGCCTCGGACGGGCGACCGTGGGAGGCGACGACGCGACCTCTTCGATAGTAAGCATGAACCGGCGCCTCGACAGAAAGGACGTGAACGCGATAATGCTCTCCGGCTGCATTATCAGCCACTACAACATAGTCGACGTCGACGCGGTCGCGGAGAAGACGGGCAGGCCCGTCATCTGCCTGACCTATCGGGAGTCGGCCGGGATCGAGGAGGCAATCAGGCTGCGGTTCGAAGACCCTGCGGGGAAGCTAGCCCGATACAGGGCGCTGGAGGAGCGGACCCGGGTGGCACTGAGGACCGGACAGACGGTCTACGCCCGCCTGGCCTCCATCTCGGAGCTGGATGCTCTCCGGGTGATCGAGTCGTTCACCCTCCAGGGTGGAGTCCCCGAGCCGGTGAGACTGGCGAAGCTCCTCGCCCACGGCGTTCGTGCGTCGGGTCAGGCATTCGCCTGAATGTCTGCCACCAGCTCGATGTAGTGCGGGCCGATCTCCCTCACCTTCCTGCTGGTGAACGAGGCGCCGTCGCCGAGGGTCCTCCCCAGCTCGGCGTTCAAGTTCGCCCGGGCCTCCTCGATGTCGGCACCCGAGACGTGCCTGTAGTAGTGTATCCAGCCTCCCTCCTTCAGGAGGGCCCTCGCGGTCCCAAGGAACCGGTCGGACTGGGACGGGTGGGGCATCAGGATCCTGTCGAACCTGACCTTCAGGTGGTCGGGGAGGACCATCGCGTCAAGGTTCAGCGTCTTCACCCTCGCCTCGACTTTGTTGAGCTTGTTGTTCTCCAGGTGCAGGCGGTACGCCGTCTCGTTCAGCTCGTTGCTGTAGACCTCCGCCTTCTTCCTCTTCGCGATCGTTATCGAGTACGGGCCCACGCCGGCGAACATGTTCAGGACGACCTCCCCGTCCTCGACGAGGTCCGCGATCCTGGCCCTCTCTGTGGAGAGCCTGGGAGAGAAGTAGCACTTCTCGACGTCGACCTTGAACCTGAGCATGTTCTCCCTGTGGAGCGTCAGGGTTCTGTCCTCCCCAGCGATGCGACGGAGTCGCCTCAGCCTGAAGTCGCCCTCCAGCCCTCCTTCCTGGTCGAAGACCGCCTTGACGTTCTTCATCGAGGCCATTATCGCCTCGCCTACTACAGGGCCGGACGCCTTGGCCTCCTCGCTGAGCTTCACGATGGCGATGTCCCCGATGATGTCTATCCCTGTCTCGAGGGCGCGCGCCTGGCCAGGGGGGAGGAGGCCTCCCAGCGAGTCTCTCAGGAGCTTGACCAAGACGGGCGCACTTCGCTACTCTTCCGACGGCTCGGCGGCCGCGAGCTTGGAGACGTAGTAGTACTGTCCTTTCTCCTTCTGCTCCCTGTCGACCTTGCTGTCGGGCTTGTTCACCCGCGGCCTTCCGCTGTTGATGTCCCGGCGGTAGGTGAGCCCGACCTCCCTGAGGAAGATGTTCATCCCCTCCTCCTTGCCCATCGGGGCGGTCGCCTCGCCCTCTACGCCTGGTTTGCCGGTGAAGACCAGCATCTTGTCGGAGACGAGGTCGAGGAGCTGGATGTCGTGGTCGATGACCATCGCGCTCTTGCCCACGGCCTTGACGAGCCTGCTGATCGCCTTGGCTATGACGAACCGGTCCTCCACGTCCACGAAGGCCGAAGGCTCGTCGAGCGCGTAGAGGTCCGCCTCCTGGGCGAACGTCGTCACGATCGCCACCTTCTGCAGCTCTCCGCCGCTGAGCTCGGACATCTGCCTGGCGAGCAGCTTCTCGATCCTGAGCGGGACGGCGAGGTTCGCCTGGAGGTTCGGTTCGTCGAAGCCCTTGCCGACCTTCTCGAGGAAGAACTCCTGAACCGTCCCGGAGAAGTCAGACTTCAGGTACTGCGGCTTGTACGCTATCTTCGCCCCGAGGTTGATCGACCCGCTCTCGGGCTTCTCCTCTCCCGCGAGAATCCGGAGGAACGTCGTCTTCCCGAGGGCGTTCGCCCCTATTATCCCGAGCACGATCCCCCTCGTCAGCTCTCCGCCCTTCGCCTTGAGCTTGAACCCCGGGAACGTCTTCGCTATGTCGGTGTAGCTCGCAATCACCTCCTCCGACTGCTGGCTCTCCATCGACGTGACGGTCTCGAACGTGACCGCCCTGTCCCTGAACCTGATGTTCTCCTGCGGCAGCATCCCCTCCAGCAGGGAGTTTATCCCGGTCCGCGAGGGGTAGAGGGAGGAGACTACACCGTACGCACCCGGCTCGCCGTAGATTATCTGCACGTAGTCGCTGGCGTAGTCCAGGAATGTGATGTCGTGCTCCACGAGGACGACGTACTTGTCCTTCGCCGCGATCGAGCGGATCAGCCTCGAGACCGCAAGCCTCTGGTAGATGTCGTTGTAGGACGAAGGTTCGTCGAAGAGGTAGATGTCTGCGTCCTTCATCGCCGCTACCGCCACCGCGACCCGCTGCAGCTCCCCCCCGCTCAGGTCCGGGACTTTCTTCTCGAGCGCCTCTCCGAGCCCGAGCTCCCTGACCGTCTCGTCCATCGCGTGCGTCTCGTCGACCTTCTCCAGCAGGGACCTCACGTCCTTCTTCCACACCTCGGGCAGCTTGTAGACCGCCTGGGGCTTGAGCGAGACCCTGATCTCCCCCTGCTCGATCCTCTTGAAGTGCTCCTTCATCTCCCTCCCGCTGAGGTACGACAGGAACCTGTCCCACGAGGGCTCCTTCTGGTAGTCCCCCAGGTTCGGGATGAGCTGCCCGGAGAGGATCTGCAGCGCGGTCGACTTGCCGACGCCGTTCCTGCCCACGAGCCCGACGACCCGGCCCTTCCTCGGCGTCGGAAGCCGGTAGAGCCTGAACGAGTTTATCCCGTACTGGTGGATCTTGTCCTGCTTGAGCTCCTCGCCCAGGTTGAGGATGGTGATCGCCTCGAAGGGGCAGACCTTGACGCAGATCCCGCACCCGATGCAGAGCGACTCCGAGATGACGGCGAGCTTCTCATCTCCCAGGACTATGCACTGCTCGCCGTTGATGTTCACCGGGCAGTCCCTGATGCACTCTATGCCGCACTTGTCCGAGTGGCACAGGTCGGAGTCGAGTACAGCGACGCGGTGAACCAAGACTGCCCACCCCTTCTCAGGCGTTTCTTAGCTTTTTGGCGATCGGGCAGAAGCTGCAGATTTTCGGGTCGCCCGCGAGCGATAGGCCCTCGTATGTGTACTTCTTCCTCGTCTCTCTCCAGAGGACGTCCTCGCTCCTCTCCCCGTTGAGGTGCATCGACTCGTGCTCCTCGATGATCGGCCTCAGCCTGCAGGCCGAGCAGTACTCCTTGAGGAACGCCACCCTGCACTGCGTCGAGTTGTAGAGCATCAGCGCTCCCGTCCCACCGGTGAGCCAGACCATTAGGAGGAGTCCGACAGGTCCGATTGACTTTGCCAGGAGCAGTCCGATCGAGGTCGTCACCCCCAGCAGGGCTAGACCGAGGAGCTTTCCCTCGTTGCCGCTGGGAAATGCGAAGCCGATGGCCCTCTTCGGCAGGGACGAGAGGTATAGGGGCGGAAAGGCAAGTTTCACGACCGTGGAGAGGATGACGAACCTTACCGGAAGGGGCGCGACCGGAGCGGTCGGAGAGCCCCACGCCCTCGACCTATTCGCCAAACCTAGGCACCAACCCCCATCGATTCTCCACCTGTAGTCTCAATCATCCTTGTTCGTATTTATCTTTGATAGTGTATCGTACATCGCCCCTATCCTCGACTCGAGGTGTTTCCCGAGCGACCTGGTCTGTCCGGCTACGGAAGGGGTCAGATCCAGCGAGAGCGGGGATATCGAGATGGTCTCGTCCCTGTGGACGGCGTAGACGTCCGAGTCCTTCTTGTAGGTGGGTAGCCTCGCGCCCCAGACCCAGTAGTACGGCCTGCCCCTCGGGTCTTTCCTCTGGAGCACGTAGTCCCTGTACTTCCGGACCTCGATTGAGGTCATCTTGACCTTCGTCCCCACCTGGGTCTTCCATGGGAAGTTCACGTTGAGGAGACTCACTCCCGGAGGGAGCCCGTTCAGGAGCACCTCGTGGGTTATCTCAGCGGCGACCATGGCCGGCAGGTCGAAGCGGTTGTTCTTCTGCCCGTGGCTGAACTGCTTGTTCCCCGGCACCTCCATCGAGAAGGCGAGCGATGGGATCCCGAGCAGGGCCGCCTCCATCGCGGCCGCGACCGTCCCTGAGGCCAGGATGTCCTGTATTGTGAGGTTCTCCCCTACGTTGATCCCAGAGACCACCATGTCGGGATGTCGAGGGAGCAGCTTGTTCACGCCTACCATCACAGAATCGGCGGGGCTCCCGGATACCGCGTGACAGGACCTGCCGTGGACCAGAACCTTCTCGACGCGCAGCGGTCTGTGGAACGTCAGGCTCATCCCGGCCGCGCTCTGCTGGCCCTCTGGTGCGATCACCGCGACGTGTGCATAGCGCTCGACGGCGTCGGTCAGCGCCACGATGCCCGGGCTGAAGACCCCATCGTCGTTGGTAACCATTATCAGGGCGGACTTCTTCATATCACTGCCCCCGCCAGCTTCTCGACGACACCCTGGATGGCCGATTCAGGGTTCGCGCATCCGTAGTATTTCCTCAAGATCCTCCTCGCCTGCTCCGGTCCATCGTCGCCGAAGATAAGACGTGCTATCTGCTTCTCCTCGGAGGAGAGCTTGAGTCCCTCGATCAGCCTGGCGATTCTGGACTCGTTCTCGGTCACCTCCTCTATCATCCGCTTCATACGCGCAGAGAGCTCCCTGGCCCTCCTCCTCATGACTATGATGTCCTGGGCCAGGCCGTCCAGCTCGGCGTAGGGGTCGTCGACCCTGAGTTCGCCAGCTCCGGTCTGTTCGCCCAAGGTGGCCACGATCATCTCCCCCTCCGAGTAGTTTGCGACCCTCCTCGAATCGATGAAGTAGAGCTTCCTCGGCCTGAGGTACTCCCCTGAAGGAAGGTTTCTCGTCCTCAATATCCCCGACTCGGAAAGCTTGTTCAGGTGTTTAAGGACCCCTTGCACAGAGATTCCGGTCACCTCGGCGAGCTCGCCGAGCGTCCTTGGCCGCGATGATATGGCGCTCGCGATCGTAAGCCTCACCCTGGAATCTGCGATGTCCTCGATTGAAGCCATGCCGAGATGTGCCCTGGACGAAAGACTTAAAAACATTTAACCATGAGCTAATTAACCAGTGGTTAATTTGTCCGAGGAAAGAAGAAAGAACCTACGAGATATGCTCGAAGAGCTCGACCGCTACTTCGAGGAGTTCGAACGTAGCGTGGAAGACGCAGTGAAATCCAGCGTAAACACGGGACAGAAGGCATTTTCAAAGCCGGTCGTGGCCGGGATGGCCATGGGGTTCGGGCCCGAAGGCAAGCCCCGGATCCAGTTCTTCGGAGACAACCTGATAGGTCCTGACGGGTTCAGGGCTCCCATCTACGAGCAGATAATAGACGAGAAGGAGGGAAACCTGAAGCTGCTGGTCGAGATGCCCGGCGTGAGCAAGGAGGACGTGCAAATATCCGCCCTCGAGGACAAGGTGACCCTGGAGGCTGCGAAGGATGAGAGGAAGTACAGGACGGAGATAGACCTCCAGCGCGACATCGACCCGGACTCGGGCTCGGCATCGTTCAACAACGGTCTGCTCGAGGTGGTCTTCAAACTGAGGGACAACACTAATAAGGGATACAGGCGAGTCAGAGTTGTCTGAAAGTGATAAAGGCGTGAGCCAGCAACAAGTCCAACTGAAGGTACTGGAAGCCTACACCAGGGATGTGGGACGCGGGGTTGCCAGAATAGACTATGATGCTATGGATGCACTCGACGCCTCGACGGGGGACGTCATAGAGATTCGCGGGAAGAGAAGGACTGTCGCAAAGTGTCTGCCGCTCTATCCCTCAGACGAAGGCCGTGGGATAGTACGGATAGACGGGCTGATTAGGAACAACGCAGGCGTCGCCATCGGTGACATGGTTACCGTGAAGAAGGTCAAGGCTCCTCCTGCCGAGAAGGTCGTCGTAGCGCCGCTTGAGGCGGTGCCTCCGATCGACGAGAGATACCTCGCAGACGCGCTGGAGAGCGTCCCTGTAACCAAGGGAGACAACGTCATGATCCCGTACTTCGGAGGCAGGTTGACCTTCCAGGTGGTCGGCCTAAGCCCTGCCGCAGAGGCGGCCCTGATAACGCAGAGGACCGTGTTCGTGATCTCCGAGAAGGGAGAGGCGCTCAGAGGAGTGCCCCAGGTCACCTACGAGGACATCGGAGGTCTCAAGGACGAGATCCAGAAGGTGAGGGAGATGATTGAGCTCCCGCTCCGCCACCCAGAGATCTTCGAGAAGCTCGGTGTCGAGGCGCCCAAGGGAGTGCTCCTCTATGGGCCGCCGGGGACAGGGAAGACCCTGCTGGCGAAGGCGGTAGCCACCGAGAGCAACGCGCACTTCATACCGATCTCGGGCCCTGAGATCATGAGCAAGTTCTACGGCGAGTCAGAGGCGAGGCTCAGGGAGATCTTCAAGGAGGCGAAGGAGAAGGCCCCGACCATCATATTCATCGACGAGATCGACTCGATAGCGCCGAAGAGAGAGGAGGTCACCGGCGAGGTAGAGCGCAGGGTCGTCTCGCAGCTACTATCCCTCATGGACGGGCTGGAGGCAAGAGGCAAGGTCATCGTGATAGCGGCGACGAACCGCCCGAACGCTATCGACCCGGCCCTCAGACGCCCCGGACGTTTCGACAGGGAAATCGAGATCAAGGTCCCAGACAAGAAGGGCCGATACGAGATACTGCAGATACACACACGCCACATGCCGCTGACCCAGGACGTCGACCTCGAAAGGCTCGCGGCGGTGACCCACGGGTTCGTGGGCGCTGACGCCGAGTACCTCTGCAAGGAGGCGGCGATGAAGACGCTGCGTAGGATGCTCCCGGTGCTCAAGCTCGGAGAGGAGAGGCTGAGCCCCGAGGTCCTCGACAAGCTCATCGTCACCATGAACGACTTCGAGGAGGCGCTGAAGGACGTCATGCCCTCCGCGATGCGCGAGGTCTACCTCGAGACACCGGACGTGAAGTGGTCCGAGATAGGCGGACTCGAGGACGTGAAGAAAGAGCTCCAGGAGGCCGTCGAGTGGCCGCTAAAGTTCCAGGACCTCTACAAGGTCATAGGGTACAACATGCCCAAGGGAGTCCTCCTGCACGGGCCGTCCGGGACCGGGAAGACCCTCCTCGCGAAGGCGGTAGCGACCGAGAGCGAGGCGAACTTCATCAGCATCCGCGGCCCCGAGCTCCTCAGCAAGTGGGTCGGCGAGTCTGAGAGAGGCGTCCGCGAGGTCTTCAGGAGGGCGCGCCAGGCATCGCCCTGCGTGATCTTCTTCGACGAGATCGACGCCCTCGCCCCGACGAGGGGCATGGGAGGGGACAGCATGGTCACCGAGAGGGTCGTCAGCCAGCTCCTGACCGAGCTCGACGGGATCCAGGCTCTCACCGGAGTCGTGGTTCTCGCGGCGACGAACAGGATCGACATGGTGGACCCGGCGCTCGTGCGGCCAGGCAGGTTCGACAAGATAATCTCCATACCGCTCCCGAACAAGGAAGCGAGGCTCCAGATACTCAGCCTCTCCCTCGAAGGGAAGCAGAAGGACCCCGACGTCGACGTCGACGCGCTCGTCGAGATGACCGAAGGGTTCAGTGGGGCCGACCTGGCCGCGCTGACCAACACCGCCGTCTCGATGGTCCTCCAGGAGTACGTCGCGAAGTACCCGAAGATCGACGACGCAAAGGCTCACATCAAGGAGGCAATCGTCACGATGGACCACTTCAAGAAGGCGGCGAAGAAGGTCCGCACCTCGAGGGAGTCCAAGCCGATGGAGAAGGTCACGGTCCCCTACTACCGCTAAAAAGGGGCCCGTAATCTCTTTAATCGGCCGCGGCACCCCCCTCACCTTGTTTGTCGCAGCAGGTCAAGATAATCGGCAGGGGGACGTGGCTGGACCGAGTGGCCAGCGAGGTCATAGAGAGGGACCGGTCGCTCGGCCGTGACCTCTCGCTGATCAGGGTCGAGAGCGGCCTGGGGGCCTCAGGACTCCCGCACATCGGTAGCGTGGGTGACGCCATCAGATCCTACGGGGTCAAGATGGCCCTCGAGGGCCTTGGATACAAATCAGAGCTCATCGCATACTCGGACGACCTCGACGGCTTCAGGAAGGTCCCCGCCGGGTTCCCGGAGTGGCTCAACGACTACATCGCGCACCCGGTGACGCGCATCCCCGACCCCTTCGAGTGCCACAAGTCCTTCGGCGAGCACGTCGGGTCGCTGCTGAAGGCCTCGCTCGACATGCTCGGGATAGACTACACCTTCATGAGCGGTGCCGAGGCCTACAAGAGGGGCCTGCTCAACGACCAGATCAAGATAATCCTGGAGAACGCGGAGGTGATAGGGGACAAGATCAAGGAACTCACCGGCCAGGACAAGTACCAATCTGTCTTCCCGTACACCCCCATCTGCAAGAACTGCGGCAGGCTCTACACCACGAAGGTCACCGGCTACGATGCGGCGCGGGGCGTCGTGCACTACAAGTGCGACAGCGCCCAGATCCGCGACAAGCTTGTCCAGGGGTGCGGCTACGAGGGCGATCGCAGCATAACCGAGGGAGAGGGGAAGCTCGCGTGGAAGAGCGAGTTTGCGGCCCGCTGGGCCGCGCTCGACATCAGGTTCGAGGCCTACGGCAAGGACATCGCGGACTCGGTCAAGGTCAACGACTGGATATGCGAGAACGTGCTCAAGCGCGCTCCTCCGCACCACGCCGCCTACGAGCTCTTCCAGGACAAGGCCGGTCGCAAGATAGCGAAATCGGTCGGCAACGTCCTGACTCCCCAGGAGTGGCTGGCCTACGCCTCGCCCGACAGCCTCAGGCTCCTCATGTTCAAGCGGATCGTCGGCGCGAGGAACATATCGGTCGACGACGTCCCGACCTACATGGACGAGTTCGACGAGCTCGAGGCCTACTACTTCTCGAAGCAGAGGGACCCCAACACCATGAAGGACGCGAAGCAGAGGGGCCTGTATGAGTACACGGTGCTGACCTCGGTCCCCCCGCATCCCGGCGTTCACGTTCCCTACCGCCAGGTCGCCGAGCTGGCCGTGGTGGCCCCCGAAGGCGCGGTCGAGGAGTTCGTCACGAAGCGCCTGATATCGAACGGGGCGGTCGCGGGACCCTCGCCGGAGCTCTCGACCCGCATAGGCTGGGCCGCAAAATGGGCCCGCGACGCGAACCTGAGGGTGGAGAAGACGGCGGAGTCCGACCTCCCGAAGGCCCCGCAGACGCCTCCGGACTGGGACGCAAAGACGGTCAGCGCCCTCCGGTCGTTCGCGGAGGCCCTCGCCCAGTCCAAGACTTCGGACGAGATCCAGGGCGCCGCGTTCGAGTCGATCAGGAGCAGCGGGACGGAGCCAAGCAAGTTCTTCTCTGCTATCTACCATATCCTCCTCGGGACGGAGAGGGGACCGAGGCTAGGCCCGTACATAATGGACGCAGGCCAGGGAGCGACCGCGAACAAGATTACCGCCGCGCTCGATAACTCAAGAAAGAGCTAGACCAAAAGTTCGGTAGCCTATTAGGCCGAAACGGCCAGAGACACACGTCTCGCCGAAGAAAGTTATTAGGCCCAACAATGGGGAGCCCGTTTTGTCGGGCCCGTAGTTCAGTATGGATAGAATGCTAGCCTGCGAAGCTAGATGCCGCCGGTTCAAATCCGGCCGGGCCCGCTCTCAATCACCTCTGGACGTTGGACCGAGGGGTTCACTGAATCCCTTCGGCGGGACCTCCTAGGAACAGAACACGACGAAGGCTCTCGCTATGACGGATCGTAGAAGCCTGCCATGAGGCCGCCGTCGACGAACAAGATGTTCCCGGTGACGTACCTCGCGTCGTCCGACGCGAAGAACAGGGCGCACGAGGCGACCTCCTCGGCGGTCCCTATCCGCCCTATGGGGATCTTCCTGCGAACCGCCTCCTTGGCTTCCGCAGGATTGGGATGGGCGTTGAAGTGCTTCTCCCAGAGCGGCGTGAGGATCTCTCCCGGCGCCAGCGCGTTCACCCTGATGTTGTTCTCGGCGTAGTCCATCGCCAGGGACTTCGTCAGCTGGATCAGGGCCGACTTCGTCGTCCCGTAGGCCTGCACGTGGCGGTAGTTCATGAAAGCGTTCGTGGTGATGGTGATGATTATCGCTCCGCCGCCCTGTCTGATCATGTGGGGTATCACACTCTTGGTAACCAGGAAATGGCTCTTGATGTTGAGGTTCATCAGTCTCTCCCAATCCTCTTCGCTGTCTTCGACGACGGTGTCGGCGGGACCGATGTCGCCGCCGACGTGGCTGTGGACTATGTCGATTCTCCCATACTTCGCGATTATCGCGTCTACCGTAGCTTTGACTTCGACGCCCTTCGTCACGTCACACCTGAAGAAAGATGCCACTCCTCCCTCCGCCCTGACGGCGGCAACAGTTTCGTTCCCTCCTCTCTCGTCGATGTCGCTGACTGCGACCGTTGCCCCTTCCTTCGAGAAGAGCCTCGCAGTCGCCCTGCCCATCCCCGAACCCGAACCCGTGATTAGGGCTACCCTCCCCTTCAGGCGGTCCATGAAAGCGTGGCCTGGAATTCGAATGATAAGCGTTTTTGTCCTAGGGTGACAGTCCTGATAGGGCCGCCCGATATTGGAGAAGAGGTGGGCGTCGATAGGATGTCCACAAAGGACTCGGTAGCCCACCGTCGAGACGGGTCCGCGACAGTGACCAACGCAGACGGGCACATCCCCATTGACGCCCACCTCTCCCAAGCGTGGAATCAGGAGGGAGACGTGCCTGAGCGAGCGGCCTGACCTACGCCGCGCATCCCTTGTGATAGGTCTTCTTCATCAGGAAGCCCTTCTTGACTTCCTGTCCGGCCGGGATTTCCTTTCCGCATTTTGCGCACATTGCCATGATTATCGAGCAGGGCGCTCGGGTGAGGTGCTTAAAGGTGCTCACCTCGCACAACTCCACCTAGTTCCCGTCTGGATCCTCGACGTGTGCCTGCCAGCCGTCCGTGGTCTCGGGTGTGACCACCGTAGGCTTCGCCCCGAGAGAGACGAGCCTCCTGTGGGCGTCGGGGGCGTCGAGGACCTCGAACCCGATGTGGTCAAGCCCCTCGGCCGCCGAGCACGGCAGGTCGAACTCGGATGCCTTGGCGTACCAGTTGAGTTCGAGGCGCTGATTGGTCTCCCTGTCTCTCAGGGGGACCCACAACCCCCGTCCATCCTTGGTCATCTCCCCTCTCCTCACCTCCTCCAGTCCGAGCGCCTTCGCATAGAACGAACGACCGGTCGAGCTCGGTCACCCCTTTGCCTAGGTAGACCATCTTCATGAGGGATGTTGGTCCTGCTCCGCCAGAGCGATAGGGACTATGCTGCGGCCCTGCGCCTCAGGTGGAAGGGTATCAGGATGAGGAGGCAGATCTGCAGGGCCGATCCGGTCCCGAATATCAGGAACGCTCCTACCTGCCCGTCGCTCGCAAAGGCGTAATGACCAGGTTGGGGCAGAGAGATGGCAAGGACGATCAGAGCCAGCACCACCACGGCATAGTAAGCCGCTCTGAACCCGCGGGCGACCGCGATTGCGGCCGCGGCGTACGCCACCTCCCCGACTATGATGCTCAAGAGGAGCCAGGATGGGACGAGCGTGCTCGCGGCGTAGATGAAGAGCAGCCCTAGGGCCACCGACGCGTAGACCAACGAGTCAATCGCCTTCTTCAATCCGACCATTCTTCGTCCGAGTCCGAGCAGCGAACTCTATCGGATAAATACCCGCCACCCCCCCGAGCGCCCGAACGCGGAGAGCTGAGGGTCAAGTTGAACCGGATAAGCGTGAGGTTGGTGGTCAAGGGCACGGTCCAGGGCGTCTCCTACAGGTCCTCGATGCAGGTGAAGGCCGCCCAGCACGGCGTGGACGGTTGGGTCCGCAACCGCGGCGACGGCTCCGTCGAGGCGCTCCTCCAGGGGGACGAGGAGGACGTGAAGCAGGTCCTGAAATGGTCCCGGATCGGGCCCCCCAACGCCGAGGTCTCGGAGGTCGAGGAGGAGCTCCTGGAATCCTGTCCGCGCCTTGACGGGTTCCAGATAACGTCCTGACGTCTGGAAAGGATAAATCTGCTACCGTGATACGCCCTCGACGCATGAAGAAGGTCGCCCTCCTCGAGGGAGACGGTACAGGGCCTGAGCTCATCGAGGCTATGATGCCGGTCCTGAAGGCGAGCGGCGCCGACGCCGAGTTCATCAGGTGTGAGGGCGGCGCTGAATGGTGGGAGAAGAACAAAGGGCCCAGCTTCATCCCCGACGCGACCTGGAAGGTCCTCGAGGAAGCGGACTGCTGTTTCAAGGGTCCCACGACGACGCTCTCGGCCCCCGGCACGCCTAGGTCGGTTGCGATCAGCATCAGGCAGCGGTTCAATCTATACGCCAATGTCAGGCCGATAAAGAGCTTCCCGAACCACATCGGACCTCTCGGCCCCGTCGACTTCGTCTGCGTCCGGGAGGGTACCGAGGGACTCTACTCGGGCATCGAGTACAAGCTGAGCGACGACGTGGCATCGGCCGTCAGGCTCATAACGCGGGACAAGTCGACTAAGGTCGCCCGCTTCTCGTTCGAGGAGGCGAGGAGGAGGGGCTGGAAGAAGCTGGTCGCGATCAACAAGGCGAACATCCTGAAGGTCTCCGACGGCCTCTTCCTCGAGTCTGTGCACGCCGTCGGTACCTCCTACCCCGAGATAGCGGTCGAGGACCTCTACGTGGACAACTTCGCCCAGCAGCTAATGAAGAACCCCCAGCGGTTCGACCAGACGGTCGTGGTGGGGACAAACCTCTTCATGGACATCGTCTCCGAGGAGGCCTCGGGTCTCGTCGGGAGCATCGCCATGATCTACTCGGCGAACATCGGGGACAGTCACGCGATGTTCGAGCCGGCGCACGGCAGCAGCCCGAAGTACAAGGGGATGGACAAGGTCAACCCCGCAGCGACGATTCTCTCGGCGGCCTGGATGCTCGAGTACATCGGGCAGAAGAGCGCCGGGGAGGCGATATTCGCTGCGACGACCCGCGTCGTCTCGGAGGGGAAGCACGTGACCTACGACCTGGGAGGGACGGCGGGGACCAGGGAGATGGCGAACGCGATCGCATCGCAGCTCTGACTTCGTAACACTTATGTAATAATGGGGGACAAGCGGCCCCGTGTCCCTTCTTATCAGGATAGACGCAGAGATCGAGAAACGGAGCCTCCTCAAGCACCCGTTCTACCGCAAGTGGTCCGAGGGTAAGCTGACCAAGGAGAACCTCGCCGGCTACTCGATGGAGTACTTCCAGCTCGTCAAGGTCGTCCCGACGCTCGTGTCCAACGTCGCCGCTCTCGCTGGACCTTCGCGGGCCGGCCATATCAGGGAGAACATGGACGAGGAGCTGACGCACATCGAGCCCTGGGTCAGGTTCGCAGGCTCGGTCGGCGTCTCCAAGCGCAAGCTTGAGCGATATCCGAGCGCGCCGGCCACCCTCGAGTCGGTCCAGGCTCTGGAGGGACTGACGGCTTCGTCGTTCGAGGCTGGTGCGGCCGCGATGTACGCCTACGAGAAGCAGCTCCCTGAGATCAGCCGCTCCAAGATAGAGGGCCTGAAAAACTTCTACGGGATGGAGGGCGGGGACGCGACGAGATACTTCGAACTTCACGAGGAAGCCGACGTGAGGCACGCCGCGCTCTGGAGGTCGTACCTCGCGCGGTCCAAGTCCGAGGCCAGGATCATGGAGGCCGTCTCCGGTTCCCTGAACGCGCAGAACGCCCTCCTCGACTCGGTCATGGTCAACCACTGCTGAGCCGATGTCGGGGCGGACCGTCGCCAGAGGGCCAACCTTAAGACCCATCGCAGCCCTGAGGCGCTCCGAGTCTCAATGACAGACAGGATCTTCGTCGACAACCTCCGGGTCCCCTGCAGGGTCGGCCTCACGCCGGCGGAGAGGCGAGAGCCCCAGGACGTCATGGTCGACGTGAGCCTCTTCCTCGGCCTCACGCCCGCCGCCCGCAGCGACGAGGTTAAGGACAGTGTCAACTACAACGACGCAAAGGCGCGCATCTCTTCCTTCGCGTCGGGGAGGGAGTTCGCCCTCCTCGAGAGCGTCGCAGAGGGCATCGCCGGCGCCATGCTGGACGCGTTCCCGGTGGAGCGGGTGTCCGTCAGGGTACGCAAGGCGAAGTACTCCCAGGAGCCGTCGATAGGGGTCGAGATCGCCCGGGACAGAGAGTCATGGTCGAGTCGCTGATAGCCCTCGGTACAAACCTCGGTGACCGTGAGGGGAACCTGAGGCGCGCCGTCAAGGCCATCGGGGGTCTCGGCAGGGTCAGCTGCGCCTCTTCGGTCTTCGAGACGGAGCCGATGTACCTCGAGAGCCAGGGCTGGTTCCTAAACTGCGTCATCTGCCTAGAGTCCGACCTGGCGCCGAGGGCCCTCCTCGATGCTCTGCACGCCATAGAGGCGGAGATGGGGAGAGAGAGGGGCGTGAGGTACGGCCCGCGGGCGGTGGACCTCGACATCCTGTTCTACGGAGACAGAGTGGTCTCGGAGGAGGGGCTCGAGATACCCCATCCTAGGATCGCCGAGCGGCTCTTCGTCCTCGCCCCACTGAGCGAGATAAGGCCGGATTTTGTGCACCCGGTGCTGAGGAAGACCGTATCCGAGATGGCGTCCTCGCTGAGGACCGACAAGGCGGTGGTCAGAGTGCCCGTTCGGCTCTCGGACCTCGTCTCATGATTGCCTCGACCACTCTGACGGCCTGAACGGTCTCCTTCACATCGTGGGTCCTGATCATGTCAGCCCCGTTCATGACGGCCATGGCGGTGGCAGCAATCGAACCGGGCAGCCTCTCCCCGGGGTCGTCCAACTTCAGTATCTTTCCGAGGAAGGACTTCCGGGAAAGCCCGACACAGAGGGGCCTTCCGAGCACCCTGAGCTCGCCGAGGTCGGCTAGCACGACAGAGTCCCACTCGTGCCAGGGCATCAGCCCCTGAGGAGAGTATGCCCTTCCGGCCCCCTCCTCCCTGAAGAACCCTATGCCCGGGTCCAGGACGATGCTCTCTTCTTGGATACCGGCCCTGCGCGCTATCGCGAGCGTTCGGCGCAGTGACTCGCGGACCTGGACCATGGGCCGCGCCCGTGAGCCCACCGACGAGTGGGCCATTGCAAGCAGCGAGGCGCCGTGCTCCTTCACCACCCTCGCCATCTTCTCGTCGTTCTTGAGCCCGGAGACGTCGTTGATGATGCTCGCTCCCCTCTTGAGGGCGAGCTCCGCAACCGACGCCCTCAGCGTGTCGACCGAGATGACGGCCTCCAGGCCTTCGACGACCCGCAGTGCCTCGGCAATCCTCTCCCTCTCCAGCTCCTCCGTGACCTCGCTCTCGAGATAGGGCGCGGTGGACATGGCGCCGATGTCGATCACCTCGGCCCCCCGTTCGAGGGCGCCTGTCACGCTCGCCAGTATGTCCCTGGGTCCGATGGCGACCGAGCCCTTATAGAACGATTCGGGGCTCACGTTCACAGCGGCCATTATCCGGACCGGGAAGCCGGGTCCGACCTGCAACGGGCCGAGTTTGGCGGTCCTCCTCAAGGAGTTCCACTCTCCCCTCCGGCGGTGTAAAGCTATCGGTTGGACGACCCGCATAGGGTTATCTTTTTTAGCGCCTCCCGGGTCTCCGGGGGACGATGGCGACCAGCGACGAACAGCTGAAGCGGGCTGCTGACCTTAAGCTCTGGATCGATTCCAGGATCGCAGAACTCCAGGAGGAGGTCGAGAAGCTGGAGGAGATGCAGACCATGGTCGATACGGTCCTGCGGGCCTCGAGCTTCAGGCCGGCGTCCGAGGTGCTTCCCCGCCCCAAGGAGGACTCGGGACAGATTCCCGAGATGCGGGAGCTCCGCCGCGACAAGGGCGGCGAGACGATAGCGATAGCGCAGATCACAAGGGGGAAGGTAGTGGTGGAGCCGGTGGCCGAGGTCGCGCTCCGGTCGGACACCCCACCGTTCAAGTCCTTCCTGATGGGCAAGATCCTCGCGGGCATGAAGACGAAGGACGAGGCGCTCGTCTCCGGCGGGAAGCTGGAGAAGGGCAAGGAGCTCAAGTTCAGCTTCGCCGAAAAGGGAGGGAAGATCAGCGGGCTGACGATCGAGAACTACCGCGAGGCGGAGCGCCTCTCCGAGATACTGAACACCGTGGGCTGGACCTTCTCCAGGATGCTCGAGAAGGCTCCTACTTCATCACAGTGACGGACCTGACGGCGGCGAGCGAGTTGAGCTCGGCCAGCACCGTGCCGGGGACCTGGCCCTCCACGACCAATGTGAGTTTCGCGCTGGGGATCATGTCCGGGTCGTCGGCGAGCGCCTGCCGCACGACGATTCCGTGCCTCGAGAGCACCCCGGCGGCGTCCGAGAGGATGCCGGCTGCCTTGGGGTCGGCCTCGATCACGATCGCCGAGTAACCCAGCCGCGCCACCACGGGGACGAGGCTGGCGCCGACCGGGGTTATCTTGGAGAAGACCGAGTAGAGGAATCCGTCCCCCCTGATCTGGACCGCGGTCTGCTTTACCACGCGCCTGTCGGCCCCGACGTCTCTCGCGAGTGCCGAGTAGTCGACCTCGAGGCCCCCGATGAAGAGGCCGCAGTCGTCCGAGACCCTGATCCCGTACTCCAGCATCTTCCGGGCGACGTCCAGCCTGACCTTCTGGCCCTCGAACTGCTCCCTTACCTTCGACCACACGATCTTCCATCCCTCGGGCTGCCCGGCCTCAGGGTGCGGAGCCGTACGCCCTCGTTATCTTCACCCCATCGACGAGGACCCACGGGCACAGGGTCGGCGTGTCGACCTCCCACCACTGGATCCACTCCCTCTTCTTCGAGAGCAGTTTCACGGAAGAGAAGATCCTCTCGAGGGAGTCGCTCATCCTCAGGCCGCTGAGGGGCTTCGTCACGCGCCCTCTCTCGACCAAGAATGTCCCGTCCCTCGGGACGGTCGAGAACTCCCCCGTCCTGTAGTTCGTGAAGCGCGTGTACCAGTTGCTGGTGAGAATGATGCCACGCTTCATCTCCTTCACCATCTCGGAGTACCCCGAGTCCCCGTGTCCCACCTCGAGGTTCCAGGCGTCCGGCTCGATCCAGCCCGCGTTGCCGGTGCTCTCGGTCTTGAACCGCTTAGCCGTGGTCAGGTTGTGGAGATAGCTCGTGAGCACGCCGCCCTCTATTATCTTGGTGGACTGGGTCGGGGTCCCTTCGTCGTCGAAGACCCTGCCTCCGAGCCCTCCAGCGGTCCTCCCGTGGTCAGTGAGGCTGAACGAGTCGGACGCGACCTTCTTGCCCATCTTGTCGACCAGGTAGGACGTCCCCGAGTCGACAGAGAAGGCGGACGCGAAGCTCCCGACCAGGGCGATGAGGTTGGCCGCGACGGTTGGGCTCATCAGGATCTGGTAGACTCCCTCTTCGGGCTTCTTGGAGTTGAGCATCCTCTTCGAGTCCTCCCCCGCTCTCCTTCCTGCCTCGGCGGGGCCGAACCCCTTCATGCTAGACGAGCATGACAGGCCGTGCCCGCTCGCGTTCCTCTCGGTGAACGACCGGATGTTCAGGAGGATGCTCGACGTAGTGTCGTGACCCTCCGTCCCGTTCGACGAGAGAAGGTAGCTCGACACGAGCGACGCTTCGAGCGCGCCGGCGCTCCTCCGGGCCCCTGCCGCGTGCGCTGCGTCGATGGCCTCGCTCGCGAACTCCGAGACCTCCTTCTCGGCGTCGCCGAGCCTCTTGTCGAAGGTCCCGGCCCTCTTGAGCTTGCTCGGCCTGCCCGGAAGCTTGGCGTAGACGGGCTCCTTGGAGAGGTTGACCATGGTCTTGTAGAGCCGTTCGACGAAGGCACTGAGGCCCTCCTCGTCGGTGTTCGTCGACCCGCCGACTATCCTCTTGCCGTTCTTGGCGAGGTAGACAGAGACGACGCTCTCCTCGGTCTTCTTCGCGACGGTGAGCGAGTCGTTCGCGAACCTGATCATCTGGTCGTTGCCGGTCGCGGAGACGAAGATGGCCTCGTCGACCCCCAGCCGGATGGCCGCCTTCAGCCCTCTTTCGTTGAGTTCTGTGGGTATCATCCTCTCACCTCGACCCTATCCTCACGCCGCCGAGAAGCGTGTCGGGTCCGCCCGTCCAGACCGGGATGCCCTGCATCGGGTCCCCCTTCCCGCACGTCGCCGATTCGAACGCCACGGTCTTCCCCCTGGCCCTGACGCTTCCCCAGAGCGCCGGGGTGGTGATCTCGAGGACGGGTGCCTTCACCAGGGTCCCCAGCTGCCCGTTCTCGATCCTGTACGCCTCGAGGCCGACGTACCGCTGGTTGAGCCTCTTGTCGTCGATGTTCCATTCGGTGAATGACTTGAAGTAGATCCCGTGCCTCACCTCTTTGATGAGCTCCTCGACCGTGTGGTCTCCGGGCTCGACGAACGTGTTCGACATCCTGATGATCGGCTCCCTGTTGAAGTCGACCGACCTGGCCGACCCGTTGTTCTTGACCCCGAGCTCGGCCGCGGTGCTCCTGTTCTGGAGGAACTCGGTGATCTCGCCATCCACTATGAGCCGCCTCTTCACCGCCCTCACTCCCTCGTCGTCGACCGGGCAGTAGCCGTTGGAGTGCACGAGGTTCGGGTCGTCGCTGACGTTCGCCTCGCTGCTCCCGACCTTGTAGCCCAGGCTGTCCTTCTTCAGGTACGACTCCCCCGCCTGCGCGCCCTCCCTCCCGAGAATCCTGTCGGCCTCCTGCGGGTGTCCCACGGACTCATGGGCGGCGATCCCCGAGAGCTCCGGGCTGAGTATGACGTCCATCTTCCCCGTCTCGAGCTTGGTCGCCTTCTCGATCACCGAACGGAGTATCCTTGCCTCCTCCTCGACCTTGGAGACCAGGTCCAGCCTCTTCACGACCTCGAGCCCGCCCGTCTCCCCGTGCTGGATCAGCCTCTGCGCGACCTCGCCTCCCGAGATAGCGGTCAGGATGCCGAAGAAGTTCACCCTCGGGACCCGGCTCTCCGTCTCCGCCCCGTCGCTGTTGATGTAGTACTTCTCGTCGACCCCCGATGCCGCCACGAGGATCCTGTTCGGTATCTTCGCTCCCTTGCCGGCCTGGACCCTCCTGTCTATCTCTAGGAGGATCGACTTGAGCCAGGATGCATCCGCACCCTCTATCCTCTCCTTCTCGGCCGCTCCGAAGCTCCCGCGCACCGGCCTCGAATCGTCGAGCTCGACCCTCTTCTTGACCAGGCGCTGCGATGCCTTCGCCATCTTCACGGTCTTTGACGTCAGCGACCTCACGACCGCCCTCTCCATGATGTTCGTCGAGCTGAACGCGAGCGCCCCGTCGCAGAGAACCCTTATCCCGATCCCGAAGCTGTCGCCCATCATCGAAGGCTGCGGCTCTCCGTTCTTCAGCATGAAACCGGAACCTATGCTGCTCTGCACTCTCGCCTCGGCGTAGTCTGCGCCGAGCCGCCCCGCCTCGCTCATGGAGAGCTGCGCCAGTTCCTTGACGTTCTCCTTGATCATTCGGACGCTCTTTCGAGAGTAGATGTTATTTCTATGTTTGTCTTGGACCGGTTCTCAGCTCCGGGGGTGCGAAGTTTTGTGGTGGGATTGACCCTGCGTGAAGGCGGGTCTAACGCGGCCCGATGGGCTGGCCCCAGGATCAGAACCCATGGCACTGCAGCGAGTCGACTATCTCCTGCATCGTCCGGCCCTGTGCCTCCTTGTTCTCCTGCGTCGCGGTGGAGTAGATCACGTAGAACCTGTGGGTCTGGTCGCAGTGCAGGTGGACCGACCTGACCTCCTGCAGGGTCCCCTTCCCGAAGAGGCCCCTGCGCGGGACCTCTATCTTCACATGGTTGAAGACCGCGTCGTGCCCCGCCACCTTGATGTCCTTCGACTCCAGCGTCGTCATCTTCCCCTGGACGCTCTTCTTCACCCGGTCGAGGCTGAACTTGGCATGGTCCTGGATCGTCGGGGCCTTCTTGATCACCTTGTCTAGGTTCCCCCAGGACACGAAGATGTTCGCCTTGTCCGGCGACTTGACCGCGACGTCGCCGTCCTCCCTCTTGAACTTTGGGTTGAACTCGAGCTTGGATGTCTCGGGATACTGGAAGGAGAAACCATAGATGCGGAGGGTGTCCTTCTCGACCTGAACTGTCCCTAACGGGAGGTCGGCGTTCTCCATTGCCTCGACCGGGAACTCCCCGGATAAAAGAGTGTTATGCAACCGTGGCCAATCAGAAATACTTAAGTCGGCCAAGGGCGCGCTCCATGTTAGCGATGCTTCCAATCCCGCTGGACCTCGATTCGGGAACCCTGCAGGCACTTGCCATTCTGGCGGTGGCGCTCGGCATCGCAGGCATAGCTATACTGCTCCTCTTCGCCAAAGACAAGATCTAGAGGGTGCCGGTGGATGAAGGGCCTGATATTCGACGTCGATGGCACTCTGGTAAGCCTCAAGGTCGATGGGGAGAAGCTCAGGACGACCACTTCAAGGGAGCTCGCCAGGGCGGGGTTCGACGTCTCCTTCATGGAAGGCACGAACCTCCACACGCAGGAGATCATAGACCGTGCGAGGCAGCAGGTCGAGAGCGGAAGCGTCAGGATAGAGTTCGAGCCCTTCCGGACCGCCCTGTTCGCCGCACTGGACGAGCTCGAGATGGGCTGGAATGCCCTGGCAGAGCCAATAGAGGGGACGACCGATGTGCTCGACCGTCTCAGGTCCGCCAACGTGAAGTTGGCAACCCTGACGAACAGCGGGAGGGCGCCCTCGGACTGGCTCCTGAAGAGGCACGACCTCCACAGACGCTTCGACTTCACGCTAACCCGGGACGACGTGGCCAAACTGAAGCCCAGCCCCGACGGCCTCCTCAAGGCCTTGAGGATGATGGGGCTGCCCAAGGGGGAGGTGATCTACGTCGGCGACAGCGTCATCGACGTGAAGGCGGCCAAGGGCGCCGGGATGAAGATAGCGTCGGTGACGACCGGAAGGTACACCCACGAGAGGCTGCGAAGCGAAGGGAGCGACTACATCGTAGAGTCGCTCTCGGCGCTCCTCGACCTGGTCTAGGACCCTCAGCCCCTCTCGATTCTGGAGAGCGCGTCCCTCAGCTCCTTTCCCTCCCTCTTGAGGCCCTCTACCTCGTCCTTGAGACCCGATACGGCAGCCGAGGGGTCCTGGACGGCGAAGTCTTCGAGGATCTCTATGGCCCTTCTCCTGTTGCGGTTGTCGCTGTCCTGCTCGGCGACCTTCCGCAGCGTGTCGGCGAACCTCTTGTCGCCCAGACTGGCCACGAGCTCGAGGAGCTGGTCCCTGACCGCGAAGTCTGCGTCCTTGACTGCCATCTCCTTCAGAATCTCGAAGTCTTCGGGCTCGAGCGAGCCGAGCCTGTCGTAGCCCTTCAGCGCCCCTATCCTCACGCGGAGGGGGTTGCCGTCGGGCACGTGCGCCCTGATTATCTCCCTGGCTTCCTTCCCCTTGGTGTAGCCCAGGGCCTCCAGCGAAGCCTCGGAGAGGCCATTCTCCGGCGACTCGAGCTTCATCGCCTCCGTGAGCACCTGGACGGCGTCCTTCGCCCCGATCTTCCCGATCGAGAGAGCAGCCTCGCACTGGTTGAAAGGGCTCTCGTCTCCAAGGAGCGCCCCCTTCAACGCCTCGACGGCTCTCTGCTCGCCCTTGTAATCCGCTAGAGCGGCTATGGCTGCGCGCCTGACCCTCCTCGGCTTGGCCCTGGAGAAGACCAGGAGTGCCTCGAGAGCATCTGCTCCTCCTATCTTGCCGATGGACGTTATCGCCTGGGCCCTGGCCGACCAGTACTGTTCCCTCGACGCGGCCTCTTTGAGCAGCTCGATGGTCGCCGGGCCCTTGAACGAGGCCAGGTCTTCGGCGGCGCTCTTCCTGCTGAGGACGTCGACGCTCGACCGAAGCTGATTTGCCAGCATGGTGTAGCTCTTTTTGAACTTGAGCTTCTTGAGGAGCCAGCCTTCCGGGTCGAACTCCACGATCGTCGGTTCGGAGTCCAGCTCGAACTGGTAGCTCTCGCTCTGGCCTCTCACGCGGACCTTCTTCACCTGCCTTCCCAGCCGCGTGTAGAAGACCAGGTCCACCGGGAGCTCGAATATTGGTGTCAGGCCGTCCGTCTGATGGATCTGCTTCACCGAGACCTGGGCCATCCTCTTTCCCTGGTCCCATGCGTACTCGACCTCGAACTCAGGGTGTCCGCCCCTGAGGAAGGACTGTTCGAAGAACAGCCCGAGGGAGACCCCGCTCGCCTCCTCCAGGACCCGCCTGTAGTCGTCGGTCTCGGCGTTCTTGTAGGCGAACCGCTTCAGGTACTCCGTCGTCCCCCTGAAGAAGCACTCGTCGCCGAGCAATCCTCGCAGCTGGTGGATCATCCATGCGCCCTTCTCGTAGGTGCAGGCGTCGAAAAGGTCGTCCGCATAGACGTAGTCGTCCTCGACGATGGCCCTCCGGTAGCGACCCTCGTCCTCCTCGAAGTATGAGTGGGCCTTGAGGTACATGTTCTGCCTGAACTCGTCCAGACCGTACCGCTTCTCGTGGTAGAGCGCCTCCATGTACGTCGCGAACCCCTCGTTCAGCCAGGAATGGGGCCAGTGCCTCATCGTCACGAGGTCTCCGAACCACATGTGCGCGAGCTCGTGGGCGACCAGCTCGATGTGGTTCTTGTCCGGCCGCGAGTACCTCGAAGAGTAGTCCTCCTCGGACCTCTCGTCCGGGAACCTGGTGTCGACCAGCGTGGTCGCGCTGATGTTCTCCATCCCCCCGTAGATGAAGTCGTGGACCGCGACCTGCGCGTACTTCTCGTAGGGATACTCGACGCCCGTGATCTCGACGAACGTCCGCATCATGTCGGGGGTCTGCCCGAAGTACCTCCAGGTGTCCTTCTCCTTCTTCTCGGGCACGTAGTACTGGAGCGGGACCCTCCCGGCCTTGTCCTCGACCTTGACGAACTTCCCCACGACGAATGAGTTGAGGTAGGCCGAGTGCGGAGCGCTCTCGTGCCAGTGGAAGGTAGTCCATCCCCCGGACGCCGATTGCGAGAGGAGCCTTCCGTTCGATACTACCTCGAATCCATCGGGGACGGTGATCACCGTCTCCGAGGCAGACTTGTCGTTCGGGTGGTCGTAGCACGGATACCAGTACCGCGCAGCCTCTGACTCGCACTGCGTCCACACCTGCACGGGCTTGTCGGGGTGCTTCTCATCCGGGTGGACGAAGTACGCTCCGTGCGTCGGTGACGCCGAGTAGTCCACGACCACTAGGTGGGGCCCCGGGCTCAGCGGCGCTCCCGACCTCACCGTCAGCCTCTCCCCGTTGTGGTCGAACCTCACCCGCGTTCCGTCGAGCTGGACCCTGGAGACGCTCATCTCGGCGGCGTCCAGGTGGACGGCCGAAAGGTCCTGCCTCAGCGGCGTTATCTTCAGGTAGCAGCTGCCCTCGATGGTCTTCTTCTCGGGGTCGACCCTGATCTCGACCTTGATGTGGTCTGTCTGGTACTCGCGGTCCGGGAGGTAGTGCCTCCTGGACCCCGGGACGTGGAATGATTTCCTGACCTTCATGGCCCAGCCTGGTTCTATCTAACTGAAAAACAATTTTTCGGCCTCATTTCCAGCCCCTTTTCACTCCTCTGGCGTAGACCGCCCAGTAAGGGTCGAACTTCGGCGGTATGTACGTCCGGCGCGACCCCTTCTCAGCCACGCTGAGCCTAGGTCCCCGCGCGCCGACCGTCCCGATCCTGAACCCGTCGATCCTCTTGTCGGCAAGGCGCTTGAGCACGCCCTCTGAGCGGTTCGGCCGGCAGGCTATGAGGAGAGTCCCCTCGCTCACCGTCACGAGCGGGTCGAGTCCGAAGGCGGCGCAGACAGCCCGGGTCTCTTCCGAGACGTAGACACTCTCCCTCTCCACGTGGAGCGTCCGACCGCTCGTGCGAGCCAGCTCGTAGAGGCCTCCCATCACCCCTCCCTCGGTGGCGTCGTGCATCGCCGTGACGCCTTCCGACCTCACCCCTACGGAGCTCGCGGCAAGGGCGTCCTCGACGGTAGAGCATCTTCGCAGGTAGGAGGCCGCCCTCCTCGAGATCTTGCCACCGACCTTCTCCTCCGTCCTCTCGGGGAAGGCCAGCGCCAGGACGGCAGTGGCCTCTATGGCTGCCCCCTTCGTCATGATGAGTACGTCCCCCTCCCGGATCATCCTGGGCGTCACGTAGGCGTCCTCACCGGAGATCGCCATCATCATCCCGCCACCCACGATGGAGAACCCAGACCCCGGATATCTCCCGGTGTGTCCGCCGATTATTGATATGCCAAGCCTCTTGCACTCGTCGCTGACCGCGATGGCGTACCTCTCGAAGTCGTCTGGACTCAGGGATGGGGGCAGGTTGTAGTCCAGGACGGCGAACTGCGGCGCCACAGCGCTCGTGGTGAGGTCGGACGCCAGCTCGTGGACCGTGAGCCACGCGGAGTCGACCATCCCTATCGAGGGGATGATCGAGAGAGGGTCGGCGGTGACGACCATGACCCTGCCGGGACCAATCGAGACGATGGCGTTGTCGAGCCCCATGCCGGGCCCGACGATTACCGACCTGCTGTCGGCCCCCGTGTGCTTCAGGAGGACGCGCCCGAGGAAATCGCGGTCGACCTTCCCAAGACCTTCCTTCAACAAGGGCCTTCGCTGGAGGATTGAGCTTCTTGAGCTTTTATACCTGCACCCGCTCGCGCGCCCGGTTTTGCTCTCCAGAATCGTGGTCCATTACGGCGAGATTGGGACCAAGGGCGGAAACAGGCGCGTCTTCGAGGCCAGCCTCCGCAGGAACATCCTCTCGGCCCTCGGCCCCCTCGGGGAGGTGAGGGTAAAGATGGTGGACAACCGGTTCTTCGTCCTCCTCCCGGATGAGAAGGTCCCGGCGGCCAAGCTCAGCCTGGCGAAGGTCTTCGGAATCGTCTGGTTTGCTCAGGTCGAGGCAGTCCCCCTCTCATACGCCGAGATACGGGAGACCGCGATCCGGGTGCTCGCCGGAGTCCCGAAGGAGATGAGCTTCCGGGTCAGCGTTAGGAGGCCGAACAAGTCCTTCGAGATGACCTCCCAGGAGCTGGCGCGGAAGCTCGGCGAGGACATCATCGAGAGGCTTGGCCTGGGAGTGAACCTCTCCGCGCCCGACGTCACACTCTCGGTCGACCTGATATCGGAGGAAGCCCTGGTCTACAGGGAGCACCTCAAGGGCCCCGGCGGCCTCCCGGTCGGCGTAAGCGGCCGAGTGCTCCACCTCCTTTCGGGGGGGATCGACTCCCCCGTCGCGGCCTGGCTGATGATGAAGCGCGGCTGCAAGCCGGTCTACGTGCACTTCTACGTGGCGCCAGGACCCGAACCGATCCTCGGAAGCAAGATTGGCGAGCTCGTCCGAATGCTCTCCCAGGGCGGCGAGGAGTCCCGCCTCATCCTGATACCCTTCAGCCCCTATCAGCTCGCGACCACAGACCTCCCGCCCGAGTTCGAGCCGATAGTCTTCAGGAGGTTCATGCGAATGGTTGCCGAGCGTCTGGCCTCGGCCCTCGAGTTCCCAGCGATCTCGACCGGAGACAACCTCGCCCAGGTGGCCTCTCAGACGCTCCAGAACATGGCCTGCATCGACAGCGGAGGCTCACTGCCGACACTCCGACCGCTGCTCGGCTACGACAAGGACGAGATAATCCAGCTGGCCCGGCAGGTCGGGACCTACGAGACCTCCATACTGGACTACAAGGACTGCTGCTCCATAGTCTCGAGGCACCCCCGGACCAGGATGAAGATCGAGGACGTCAACGAGTCGGCCCGACGCCTGGGGTTCGACGAGCTGGCGACAAAGTGCATATCGATGGGGTCGATGGCCACGTTCAAGGACGACGCGGTCGAGATGCGCCCTCTCAGCGACGTCCTGGGGTCCAGGAACCGCCACGCGGGCGACCTCGGACTCGAGCAGCCCGCTAGCCAGCCGCGCTGACCTGAAGCTCGGTGACCCTCACGACCCACAGGTTGGCGTGAGGGAACGACTGCGATACAAGAACCTCTCCGCCGGTCGCTCCAACCTGCGCTCTCTCGTACACTCTACCGTCGATCGAGATGGTCGCCTCCCCTCCGACGACCGCTATCTGGTAGCTATGCCAGACGAAGGGGGAGAGGCCTGTCTGGACGTCGTCGAGGTTGGCGTCACGCGTGCCGTTGGTGTCCCGGGCGAGCTCGAGGGTCCCGTCGGTGTGCAGGAGCACGTAGTAGAAGTTCTGGGGATTCTGGTAGTTGAAGATGATCCACTGCCCATCCCACGGGTTCGGGCCCGTGACGAACGTCTGCATGCCCACGGTCACCGTGTAGCTGGGTCCGGGCGCCGGCTGCTCGAGGTTGACCCTCGTCAGGGCCGGGGTGGAGACGAGAACGAGGGCGACGAGCGCGATGGCCACGAGCTCCCGCCTCCGGACTGAAAGCGGAGCGATGAGGCTCCTCCCGAGCGAGACAGGGTGCATGATGAAGAGCGCCAGCAGGACTCCGACGATGAGAGGAATGGGTACGGCCAACGCGCCGACGACGAGGGGGAAGTTGACCTCCTGTGAGAAGACGAGGGATGCGAGGACCATCAGCACGAATGTGAGCACGTTTACGACCCTGACGGTACTGGCCGTCCCCAGGACCGAGGCGGTCGTCCTCCAGGTCCCCTGGTTCCTCAGACCCACCAGGAGCTCCCCGGAGATGCCGAAGAGGAACACGACCGCGACAGCCGTCGCGCTCGCGAGGGCGGCGAGTCCCCCGTACCCCAGCCAGAAGAGCAGGGCATACCTCAGACCGTGGAAGATGACGTCGAGAGGCGACTTCTCCCGGGCCCTAATCAGGCGGGGGTAGTTGACGTAGAGCAGCATCACAGCGGCGCCCAAGGCGATGTCCAGCGGCGGGAGAAGGAACAGGAGCACGACGGAGAGCGCGGCCAGCGGCAGGGCGGCC
>PLUF01000023.1 GCA_003164815.1 Candidatus Gagatemarchaeum stordalenia | reverse complement strand
GGTTCGAATCCCACCCCCCGCACCTTACGCCATGAGTGCAAATCTCCGTCCGTTAAATGCAGGCGTTCTCCAATACAGCATGAACGACGTAATCAAAGAGGTCTACGATTACGAATGGCGCTTTGCCAATGCAGAGAAACGCTTGAGTGAGTCCGAATCCATCTGTAATGAAGACAAGGAGACGATTAGGAGATTTGTCCAGCATCTCAAGGCTCAAGACGTATCCACGGGCAGGCTCGCCAAGTATACCTATCACCTAAAGAACGCGATTGAGCGCCTCGAAACGAGCGTCCAACCAGCGAAACGGACAGATATCGAGCGACTAGTCGCATGGTTGCAGCACGACTCTGGCTATACCCCGCACACGATTTCGGATTATCTCTTCGCGATAAAGAGGTTCTTCAAGTTCGCCAGATTCGGGAACGTGGACAGGGAGACGCCCTATCCAGAAGAGGTGAGGTGGATAAAGACAGCGATGAAGGCGAACGAGAGGAAGGAGCCTTCGTTCTTCACGAGCGAGGAAATCGAGGCCATGATCAAGGCGGCGACCAACCTTAGGGATAAGGTCATGTTGGCGGTTGGCTATGAGGCTGGGCTGAGGGCTACGGAGTTACTCACCCTGAACGTCGGAAGCGTGGTCTTTGACGACAGAGGCGCAAGGCTGCACATCGTGAGAGGAAAGACAGGTAGCAGGGTCGTGAGGCTGATAACCTCGGTGAGCCTGCTCGCTCGATACTTGGAGGTGCACCCGTTCAGGAACGAACCATCGTCTCCTCTCTGGATAACGGAGAGCACCAACTACATGAACCACCGTCTAAGCTGGGTCAGGTGGAATCGCAGCTTGAAGCAGGTAGCGGAGCGGGCAGGAGTGAAGAAGAGGGTCTTCAATCACATGCTAAGGCACGGCTCAGCGACTAGGAATGCGAAGTTCCTTACGGATTCTGAACTCAAGCTGATGTATGGATGGTCTATGAGCAGCAAGATGCCCGCCGTCTACGTCCATCTGTCGGGAAGAGACCTAGATGACAAACTGACCGCGCTCTACGCAGGGAAGGAGGTGGAACCGATCAAGCCAGAGTTTGCGCCGATAATCTGCCCGCGCTGCAACGAGAAGGCTTCCAGAGGCATGGTCTACTGTCCGAGGTGCGCTTCTCCGCTTGACGAAGCGGCTAGGAGCAGGATGCAGGTCGAGGACGAAACGACCAGGGACGAGCTGATCAAGCTTAGGAAGGTCGTCGAGAAGTATCTATCTGACGCTCCAACTTCTTGATTATGGCAAGAATCTGTTCCATGTCCTCCCTTCTCACGAGCACGAATTCATCTTTTGAGACGGTCTCTGATTGGCTCATGCGAGATTGGGCGATAGCAGCTTAAAACACAGACTAGGAGTCGCTAACCCGTAGAGCCTGGGTCACCTTTTCCCTGACACTGTCCATCTCACTGCTCGACTGCGCCAACGCCCGCCTTATTTTCTCGCGTTCTCCCTTCACCCTCTCCTGTGTCTCTATCCATGCGCTCGAATCGATCTCTCTTTCCACAGCGTCCCTGACCCACTGCGCCAGCGTATCAGGCGGAACCGCGTCGAGTTCCCAGCACTCATCCCCATACCTCGCGGTATACTCTCTGGCTCTCGAATCTGCCTTCTTGGTCGGGTTGGGCGGGAGCGCCAACCCCTTCACCTGCTCGATGCCGAGGGCTATCCGCTTTACGACTAGTCCCCCGTCGTTGGTGTCAGAGTAGGCGTCAAGCCTAGAACTCAGGTCTCTTGACATGTCCAGCCCGCTCGGGTCGTGGTCGCCGAAGTGCAGGATGACTACGTTCTTCCGTTGCGGGAACCTTTCCAGGGCCTCCATGACCTTCGTGTAGCTGCTGTATCCCCTCGAAGGAAAGACCACAATCCTGTATTGCTTGACGGCTCTCTCGAAGAGCGTGCTGAGGGCGTCCTTCTCGACCCATACCTCAACGTGGCTGAGCTGGCTCTTCCAGTGGGACTTATCGTAATATCGTTCGTTCAGCCCTCCAAAGAGCCAATCCATGTATCCTTCAGGAGAATCGAATATGTTCTGCTCTCCTCCGAGTATGCTCCTCGCCCTGTCCTCTATCTTCCTCCAGTCCACCTCTTTCCTTTCTCTCGCCTTTGTCAGAATCTTGTCGAACGTCTTGTAGTTGGTCGCTGTGTTCGGGAAGAGCTGATAGGGTGGGGAGATGAGGCGGTAGTAGATTTGCCTGACCGTTAGGCGATAGGAATACTCTTCGAGGACACGCCTAGTCGCCTCGACGACTTCTGTGTATCTCATGCCTACAGAGGACGAACGGGTATTTAACGGCAACTAGTCATGCATGTCAAGTCGGGTAATCGGAGGGTCTTTGGCCGCCGTTCTCTCCCTCGTCTTATAAGCTGTGGCTTCCTCGGAGGGTATGAACGTCTCAACCTTCACAAAGAAGACCAAGCACGAGATTGTCGCATTCCTAATCCTGATAGCCTTCCTCCTCGTTTACAGTCAGAAGCCCACTCTCGTCGTAATCGCCGTAGTTCTCATAGCTCTGGCCGCGCTCCTCATAATGAGGACGAGTATACTGAGGAAGTTCGCTCGAACCCCGATAAGGCAGGTGGCCTTCGCCGACCTCATGGAGCCCGTCGAGGAATACAGGCGATCCTCCTCTGGCGAGAGTCGCCCTGTGATAGTTGGATACAGGAAGCGCGAGATACCTCTCGTCAGGCGAATAGACCACTGCTACGCGAACTTTGACGAATACATCGCACGGAAGGGAAACCCATCCGTGATGGTCTGCGGCCGCTCCGGCATGGGCAAGAGCGAGCTGATGAACGTCCTCCTGCTCTCTGCGAAGGAACCGAAGATCGTCTTCTCGTTCAAGCCTAACGACGCTTACCTTCGTCTGCCGTGCCAGGTGATAGACGTCTCCAAGCACATACCCGACCCGTTCCAAGACGCGGACGCGTTCTCGATAGCATACACTCTCGCCTTTCCTGCGAACGTGAGAGGAATCACCTTCTCGCAGGTAAGGGCGATAGTCAAGAGCGTCGCCCGCGAAAGCAAAAACTGGAACGAGTTCAAGGATAACCTCAAGCGCACGGAGAAGAGAGCCACGGATATACAGAAGGAAGCGCTCGCACTCATACAAGCGCAGATTGGGGGTCTAGTCGTTGGGGAAGGTTCCTTCAGCATGGACCTCGCTAAGGACATGGTTCTCGACTTCTCGTATCTCGACGAGAGCGCGAAGACGTTCTACGCCGAGATTGCTCTGAGGCAGATATGGAGTTCACTGACGGGAAGGCTTGGCGCCCAAGAGAAGAGAAGAACCCTCATCGTGATAGATGAGGTTCACAGGCTCACCCAGCTCTACGAGATGGAGGCGAGGACAATCGTTGACACGCTGATGCGGCAGGTCAGGCAGTTCGGCGCTCTCTACACGGCCACTCAGAACTATTCCGACATACCAGACGCGCTCAGGAATCAGTTCGCTACCCAACTGACGTTCAACACCACATCGGAGAGGGATTTGGAGGCGATACGTAAGATAGACTCGGCCTACGTCTGGATAGTGAAAGAACTACGTCCGCACCAGTTCATAGATCTCACCTTTCGGGTCGGGAACGGCGGCATAGTCCCGATCTTCCAGGCGGACAGAATCGAGCTTCCAGAGCGACAGGCGCAGTATGACGAGCCCGCCAATGTTGCTCCCGTCCAGCAAAAGGCTGAAGACGCCACCGACTACGAGAGCGAGATACTGGCTATACTGAAGAAGGAACCGCTCCATCAGACGGGAATAGACCGCGCCCTAGGCATCGAGAGGGAGGACAGCAGGAGGCTCATCGTCAAGAAGGAGCTGAAGAAGCTGCTCGACGGGGACGAGATAGGGCGCATAAGGTATCTGAACTCGGCAGGAAAGGAGAAAGTTCTCTACTACATCAAGGACCCGAACCTCTCGCCCATCCACGACTATATGCAGAAGGAAGCGGTGAGCATACTCACGGCGAGCGGTGTGCAGGTATCAAGATCGAATGCGACGGGTGACGGGTCAGTTCCAGATACAGAGACACCAGAGTTCGACATAGAAATAGAGACTGGGTTGAAGCATTCAGGAGCAGACTTGCAGGGGCGGCTTTCCAAGAGCGCGAAGAAAGTGATCATCCTGGCACCGAACTACGAGGAAGCTGGAAGATACTCGCGCTACGCCTCTGAGAGAGTTAAGGTAGCAACGATGCCAGAGCTCAGGGAAGCCATTAGCGGGGGAGCAAGCAGCAAGCAGGAGCAGCCCCCTTCACACGCCCCCTGAAGGAGGGAGGGGAGCCGACCCGTAGGGTCGGGGAGGGAACGTAAGTGCCCTCACCGCTTCGATAGTAGAGGGCTCACGGAGCCCGACGGTAGGAGGGCGAACCCCGGAGCGCCAGCGGAGCGGTCGAACGAGCGAAGGCGGAAGAGGGGGCAGGGGGTGAATTCCGCCGCAGCGAGCGAGAGTGAGAACTCTACTATCGAGAGCGGCAATGCTATCTGCGATAAGTTGCTGATTATCAAAATGTGAAGAAATTGGTCTTCCGTTCCTAACTCTATCTAGGCCGCCTTATTGACTCGACCGAACTGAAACTGCATACTCCTCGATTTTCTCATTTTACCAGCGGTTGGCGCCTTCCCGCAATGTAGGTAAGTGCGATGCCTGCAATAGAGACTATCGAAACGAAGACACCGCCGAAGACAAGATAGAAATCTAGTTGAAGTGGCCAACAGCAAGGAAACGAAAGGAGTCCGAATATTTTGTCAGGTTCGGCACCGCAGAAACAAACGGCATTTGGTCGGAAGAAGCGACCATACATCAAGGCGACAAATCCCGATGCACCCACAATCACTAGCGCGGATCTAATGATTGAAAGAGGCCTCATGAAGATTCTACTACCTCGTGCGGCTTAAAAACTTGCATACTCAAGGAATACTATTGCCAAATCTCAGTTCAGCCGGGCTAGATTTGTCGGCTGCTCACCCAGTCTAGTTGAAAATTCGTACTGTAAACATGGCAGCAGTCGATATCCACATTTGTCGTACCTTGGGAGATGTACCAATTCGCGTCATACTGAACATAGCCCGAGTAGATTCCACTCGGCCCAGCAGCATACCCGTCCCAGCCTGCACCAGAATAGTGGACGTAGGCGTAGTATGTGAGGGTATTGAATTGGATCGTCTGGCAGTACTCTCCGTTGTAACTACACCCTGTCGATTTGGCCGCCTCATATATCGAGTAAGCATATGTTGGAGTAATTGAATAGTTCAAGAACCAATAGACCGCGCATGTTGAGGAAGAATCGTTGTCGCTGTACACAATTTCAATGTCGTACGACCCTCCACTCCCGAAAGCCCCATGAGCGACAGTCACATTGACATCATCCCCCGAGTTTACGTAAAGGCAGGTACTGGTCCAAAAATGAGGGCCGGCTGTAAGCTGCTGGTACCAAAACGCAGGCGAAGTATAGCCTGTAACTGATTGATGATCACCCCATACGGCTACGCCTCCTTGCGTAAGGACATTGTCACTCGCTCCCGACGCGTCCCCTAAACCCGCCCATAATGCATCTAGGCAACAATTACCGTTCTCGTATGAGGTCGGCTTCTGGAAACTTGGAACTGTGAAGTCAACCTGAGCAGCAGCTAGCGTAACTTTCCCACAACCAGTCGATGGGCATCTGTAAGTTTCATAACCAGCCCAGGCATCGCCACTGCCAGTAAAAGTCTCGTTAGAGGGCGGACTATAGACCATCTTCGCTATGGAGTTGTTAGGATTGAATATCACTTCTATTGAAGCACCCCGCGTATCCGAGAACATGAGTATGGCGGAGCAAGAATAGCCGGCTTGGACGCCTATCGCTTGAACACTGTACGTGTTACTCCCCGATGAGAGCATTTGGAATGACGCGTTGGCTTCTGCAATGGCAGCCAAAGAATCAGTGTTGATAGACGCCAATTCGGACTTCGCGCATACAGCGGTTGTGTTCGACGTGTTACTATTACTTCTAGAAGTACCGCTGATACTTCCCGCCGCAACCGATACTTGAACACTCAAAAGGAGCAGTATTAGTGGAATAGCGCCAAGAATTAGACTGTGACGGACTGGGGTCTTCAATCGACTCGAAAAATGTTGGGCCTCTCCTCAATATATAGTTAGTGTTTGCATTGTCTTGCATTGAAATACTCATGCAATATCTAATAAGCCGGGAGATTTAATGGAAACGAAGCGAGATGTCAACTACAAAAACCTTCAGGTTTGATCCAAGGCTAATCGAGAAGATATCGGAGGTAGCCAAGAAACATGGTCAGAGTCCGAATCAATTCATTTCCAACACTCTTAAGTGGAGAGTCAGTATCGATCCGCTAATCCCGACTTTTGATGGCATCATGTTTGGACGGGAAACCTTCAAATCGATTATCGGGATCGTTGATACTGACTCATTGGAGATTGCAGGATGGGAATTAGGCAAGAAACACTTCGTGATTTCCCGAACTCTGTTTGAAAGCAGGGGTGAGGAACTGTCCTTTGTCAGATACATTTCCGAGGTACTGGATGAGCATGCCCGGTGGTTCAGAATTGAAGGCGGCGTGAGCGAAACATCCAAGAAAATGACCCTTCACCACAACTTTGGGGTCAAATGGTCTATGTTTTTGAAGAGTTACCTTTCGAGCGCATATGAAGTAGTATCGGGTGCCAAGTTATTCATAACCACAAATGATACGTTCGTTAAGATTAAATTTGCAGATTAAGTGGGATTCTGAATCAAGGAACCGATGATTGGACAATCATAGTGTCTTGACAGATTGATTCGGCAATCAAAGGCTATCGCTCAAAGATTCTTCTACAGGATAAACGGCTCGTCGACCGGTTTGTTTGTTCGGAAGGTTAGGGAACGGTTATAATGTCGTCGGAACAATATCTCATCGGGGGTCATTCTGCATACCTTGGTTTTGTCTCTACCGAAATGATGCAGTGTATTCTTCTGGGCAGATTTATCGCTATTGCAATCTAGGCGCTCCCCACCTAAATCCATATGGAGACTTTCAGATTCGAACCCGAAGGTCTAAATTCCCACCCCCCGCACCATACAAACAAGCAGATACGGACCGTTCTCGACCCTATCGGGTGAGCGGCCTTCGCTTCAAGTTAATCTGAGCTAGGGTGTTCACACGCGGGACAGGTGGGTCCTAGGGGTCGCGCCAGTGGCTCTTCTTCATCGCTACGGCAAAGAGCACGCAAGAGACACCTAGCAGCACGATCCAGTTGATCGTGATGTTCGAAGCCGAGAGCGGAAGGTCGCCTATCGCGTTCTGGGCTATCTCTGCCGCGTAGGTAGCGGGGGAGAGATACGCTATGTCCCTTATCTGAACCGGAATGTAGGTTATCGGATAGTATATCGGGGCTATGGTTGCGAGCACGACCGTCAGGATGCTCACGTTCGCGCGGTTCTGCTGGATGTCGGTGCTGAAGGTCGAGAGCATGAACCCCAGTGCCACCGAGAACGCAAAGATCAGCGAGATCGCTGCGACCACAGTGAGCACGCCGATTGGGCTTGCGTGTATGAAGAGGATGGAGAGCACGGTCAGTACGGATAGCGCGGGCAGTGCGTTGGTGAGCGCGGCCACGGCCATCCCAACCATGTAGGTGAACGCGCCGGTGGGTGAGCTGATGAGCATGTCCTGCAACTTGAAGTCGTTCTTTATGTGAGAGAGATCGATCTGCAGCGTCACGCCGGCGGAGATCATGCTTGTTATCAGGGCGCCTTCTATCGAGATGCTCAGAAGTCCCCCGTGACTTACGAGCAGTATCAGGATCAGAACCGAGAACGGAGCGATTATGTTGCTCACCAGCGTTATCGGATAGTTCCTCATCTGGTATATCGCGTCGATCAGTATCGACGCGTAGACCTGGTTCAATCGGTTAATCTTCGTGAACGTCACCCTCCCTGGTCGAACTGCGCCTCGTGTCCTCTTCAATCGGCTTCCTCACGTAGTAGTAGAAGATGTCCTCCAGCGAAATCGGATATACCGAGAAACGCTTCTTCTCTCTGACAAGCTGCTCGGAGAGTCTGTCGGCGTCCTCCTCGGTGGTGAATATCTGGACCGAGCCATCGGGATTATTGATCACCTCGCCGGTATTCGTCTCGATCCCGGAACCGCCATCCAGGACACGCACACTGTACGGGTACTTGACGGCCGACCTGAGCTGGTCCAGAGTGCCCAGGCTCACCAGCTTCCCGTTCTCGAGGATCCCTATCATGTCTGCGAGCCTCTCTGCCTCCTCCAGGTAGTGGGTCGTCAGGAAGATGAAATGGTCTCTCTTCAGCTCGTTCAACGTGGCCCAGAGGTCAGCCCTTATCACCGGGTCGAGACCGGTCGTCGGTTCGTCAACGAAGAGGATCTTCGCACCGGTCGCGAGGACCATGGTCATCAGCACCCTTCTCTTCACGCCACCCGAGAGATGCCTGTTCAGCTTGTTCTCGTACTTCTCCAGCCCGAGCTTGGCGAGCGCGCCTGCGACCTTAGACGCGGCCTCCTTCCTGCTGAAGCCCCTGTACAAGAGGTAGGAGTAGATCGACTGCCTCGGGGTCAGCCAGGGTACGAGCCTGGCCTCCTGTGGCATCACTGCTATCTGACTCCTTATCTTCTTGGTGTCACTCATCACATCCATTCCGTTGATGCTGGCGCTTCCGGAGCTCGGCGTCAGCTCGGTGGCGAGGATTCTTATCAGCGTGGTCTTCCCGGCGCCGTTCCTTCCCAGGAGCGCAAAAATCCCGTTGGTCTTCACCGACAGGGTTACGTTCTCCAGCGCAGGCGAATCCCTCCCATACTGCTTAGTGAGGTTCCTGCATTCCAGTGTATCTTCCATTCGTATAATTCAACTTCGGTCTAGTTTTTCGCCTAGGGCGAGAGACTGAATGGGACTAGTCTAACAAGTCATAAGAACCTTTGGGAGACGCAACTCATACCGGTCCACCGGATAGAACTAATACCGAGGTCCTCTCTCAACCTCGATTCATGGGCCGCGACTCTGTGGGTTACTCAAGGAAACCTCTTCCAGGGAAGCCCGGAATCAAGGAGGGATTCAAGGTCGCCGCCATCGACGAGACGTGGTCAGGACTCAAGTTCGTCCGTCGGCTGAAGGACAGGAGATAGCCTCCACCTCGGGCTCGGGCCGGCCATCACCGACGTGCCGCAGGGCCTCTAGCGGCAGAGCGGCGGCTCTCCTTTGCGAGGAGCGCCCGCTTTCGCCAGAGTCCGAGCCCATAACCGCCGAGGTCGCCGTCCTTGCGAACTACCCTGTGGCAGGGGACGATGAGCGGGACCGGGTTCTTCCCGCACGCGTTCGCCACGGCCCTCACGGCCTTCGGTTCGCCGATCATCACCGCTACGTCGCTGTAGGAGCACACGCTCCCCTCGGGTATCGTCTGGAGGGCGGTCCAGACCTTTCGCTGAAACTCGGTGCCGCGGAGGTCGAGGGGAATCCTCTCTTGGTGACCGTTGAAGTATCCGAGGACCGCCTCAAAGGAGCCCAGCGCCTCGCATGAATCGGCCAAGATAGCCTTCGGGTACTCCCTGTGCAGGGCCTTCACGAGGTCAGCGTCGTTCTCGCCCAGGTCCACCATGCATATCCCGTGCTCTGTGGCCGCGACCAGCATCCTGCCGAGGGGAGAGCTCCCCATGTGATAGGCTATCCGCATCCCCTCTCCACCCCTCCTATACGCTCCCGGGGTCATCCCCAGCTTGGCGGTCGGATCGGTGTAGAGCCAGCTCTGTGAGCTGTAGCCAACCCTCCTGAGGGATTGGATCACAGACTCGCCCCCGACCAGGTGCCCCTTCAGCCTGATGATGCGGCACTCCTCCGTGTACCTCCGTGGCGACATGCCGAGCACCTGGATGAAGATCCGCTGCAGGTGGTAAGGGCTGACCGAGAACCTCTTCCCCAGGGCCGCGAGCCCGAGGTCCCCCGTAAGGTTGGCCTGGATGTGCTCGCAGACTCGCCCGACCAGCTCGGCGCGCTGGCACGCAACCTTTGGCTTGCACCTCATGCACGGACGGAACCCCGACTTCTCGGCGGCGCTGGCGCTCGGAAACAGGAGCACCCTCTCAGCCTTCGGTCGACGTGCGGGGCAGGATGGGCGGCAGTAGATCCCGGTCGAATCTACGCCGAAGACGAACACACCGTCGAAAGACCCGTCCCTCGCCATGACTGCTCTGAGGTACTCCTGTCCGTTGCCGACGGGGTTGCTCTGTTCGGAGTAGGCGGTGGCCTCCAATCGCTCTCACGGAATCGTTGCCCGGGTCTGCTAAAAGCCGTTTTGTCGGAATCTTGCGTCCGAACCCGCCTTGCGCGGGCTCCCGCAGCCTTTGTCAACGCGCCCCCGGTAGCGCCTTAAATAGAGACGCCGCGGGGGCGCTCCACCTTGTCCCGGACGTCGCACCTCATAGGCGGACTCCTTTGTCTCGCTGGCGGCTACCTGCTCGGCTACAGCTCCGGGACACAGGCATTGCTGAAGAGCGAGTTGGGTACGCTTAACAGCATCATCAACGCTCTCCCGTTCATTCCCGGCCTCGTCGGCCAGATCAGCAACCAAGACTGGTACCTATCCTTTGCATCTGTGCTGATCATCATCGGCATAGTCATGGTCGTGCTCGGAGGAAGCGGAAAGCCGAAGGAACCAAAGCAGTCCAAGCAACCCAAGACCGAGACGCCTCCGCCGCCGCCTGTCCGGCCGCCGGGATCCTGTAAGTTCTGTGGCGCCGACCTGAAAGGAAGCAAGACGTACTGTCCGGTCTGTGGTAGATCCCAGACCTGAGTCTCCTGGACTAGGTCTCGCGTGTGAGAAGCTCGGCGGACTGACCCGACTCGCGCAGGGTCATCTGGGTGTTGTTGCGCCTGAGGATCGAGAGGGCGAAGAGCACCACGGAGCCGACCACGAATGGTATCAGGAGGATTACTCCCAGGGTCACGGCGATCGAAGTCGCGGAGATGCGGTAGCCGAACCTCAGGGCCGTGCCTTCCTGGACCGCGTAGATCCTTACCTCGTTGAAGAAATCCCTGTAGATGAGGTCGGCCTCCTTCGCCAGCGGGACGCGAGGGATCAGGCCTCTCCTCTTCAGTTCCTTCTCGAGGTTTGCCAGGAATACCTCCTTCTTCTCTCCGAGTCCGCTAAGGATGACCTCGCTGATGGTCGTCGTGATTCCCCGGTTCAGGTCGCGGGAGAACAGCACACCCACCAACACTATTACAGCAAGTATGATTCCCGTGACCAACCCGAACAGAAGCCAGAGCGAGACGACCGAACCCAGGACGAGCTCTACCATGCTGGAATGCGCATCCGCGGATGCCCTCCAATCGCATACGAATTAGCTTTGCCATCTCGGGCTACCTTCGACGGGCGATTCTCCCCAAGCGGCCGGGGGCCGTTTTCAGGCGGAACTTGCGCCAGACTGCCGTTTTCACCATTGACCCTCCTGGCCGACCTGCGCACATCGAAGGCGTTGACGAGAAGCAAGACTGGGTAGATTATGATTCCAGCCTGGATGACGACCGTTCCCAACCCGATCAGACCTGCCGCAAGGAAGAGTGCACCCCTCCGCTTCTCTCCCATGTAGATCTGACCCAGTCCGGGAAAGATGGCGGATAATGCCACGGCCGCCCAGACGTTCACCTCCCTGTGTGCCGCCGGCTCCTGCGGGGCCGGGCCTCCGACCCGGACCGCGGTCGGGGAACTGCACTCTAGGCAGTATGAAGCTCCACCTGCGAGCTCCTTCCCACAGTTTGCGCAGAAGGGCATCATCTCGCGACCAGCCTCCGCGGCATAAACCGTTTCGTGGACCACGGCGACCTAGCCGTCCCCTCCATCCCGACGAAGAAACAAAATCATAAAAGACCCTTTAGGAGCGGACCCTCGAGTTTCTCATGAGCGAACAGTCAGCGCAGAACGGAGACACCGTATCGGTCCACTACGTCGGCAAGTTCCCGGGCGGCAAGGTCTTCGACACCAGCATGAAGTCGGAGGCTGAGAAGGCCGGTCTGTTCAGTCCGGCGCGCGATTACAAGCCCCTCGTGGTCGTCCTCGGTGCGCACCAGGTGATCAGTGGCTTCGAAGAAGCTCTGATTGGGATGAAGGTGAACGAGACGAAGGAGGTCACGCTCCCACCGGAGAAGGCCTACGGAAAGGCCGGGAGGCACCCCATGGTGGGCAAGACGCTCCAGTTCAAGCTCCTCGTGACGAACATCAAGAAGCGATAACCCAGGACCGCGGAAGACCGGCCTGACGGCAGGACTCTCCGTGCTCCTGTGCCGTCCGCCGAATGATTAATAGGCGGCACGCATTCGATTACGGTGAAAACCTTGCCAAGACCCAAATCCAGCCAGGTGAGCATGAGGACGAAGGACCTGATGGAAGTTCCTCCCTCCGTGGTTCCGGAGGACACCACTATAGACGAGGCCGCATCCACCATGTGGGAGGGAAACATAGGGAGCGTGATAGTCGTCGACAAGGCGGGGGTCATGGTTGGAATCCTGACGGAGCGCGACGTCCTCTTCTCCGTGACGAAGGCCCTGACGGGCAAGGGAGTCCCCGTCTCCAGCATAATGTCTAAGACTTCCCTCAAGGCAAGCCCCAACGAGAACATAGTCACGGCCGTGGACAGGATGACAAAGGCCAACGTCCGCCACCTCCCGGTCGTCGACAAGGATGGGAAGCCTCTCGGCATGATCTCGATGCGCGATGCGATGAGCATCAGCGAGCCCCTGCTCAAATTCGTCCTTCACTCGACGCGGAAGCGACAGCACATCGAGGAGACGGAAGAACCTACCGAGTCGCCGGACTAGAGACGCCGGCCGCGACCGGCGCGGGGCCTCACGCCAGGCTCTTCTTTATCGCTTCAAAGTCAGGCAGGACGCCCGGGTTCGGAGCCGCCCACGAGTACAGCACCGTGCCCTGGTCGTCGAGGACGAATATCGCCCTGTTGGCACTCTCGTAGCCCTTCACGCCCCCGAGGTCCGTCCACGTCACGCCGAACTTCTGCGTGACTCCCAGGTTGAAGTCGCAGAGCAGGGGGAAGTTCAGGTTGTACTTCTCGGCGAACGTCTTCTGCGCCCAGGGCGCGTCGACGGATATCCCGACCAGGTTGGCGTTCAGCCTTTGCAGGTCGGTGAACATGTCGCGGAACGTGCACATCTCCTTGTCGCACACCCCCGTGAACGCGCCGGGATAGAACGCAATGATCGTCCGCTTGCCCTTGGCCAGGAACTCGGAGAGCTTGCGTTCCTTCTTGTCCGAGTCGTAGAGAGTGAACTCTTCAGCCTTCGCGCCTACTTGGAGCATCTTTAGCCACTCCCTAGTTATCCGCTTAATACTTTCTGGTTGAGTCTACATTCCCTTGAGCGTTCGGGCAAGGAGCCCAAGATGATCCCTGTCTTTGGTCTCCCAGGTCTGGAAGTAGAACCTCTCGACACCCCGTTCCCTGAGCTTGTTGACGCTCTCGGGGAAGTCACCCTCCGTGGCCACAAGCCAGCCGCTCTTTCTGAGGTCACGGGCGTATGCGTCCTCGTCCTTGCTCACGCGCTTCTTGCGCATCTCCCTGCGCAGCCTGGTCTTGAGCTGTGAGGCGTTCCCTGCGATTACGAACGAGCCCATTCGCGAGACCACGAGGTGCCTGCCACTTGCATCGAGGGTGACCTTCAGTCTGTCGAAATCGTCGGGGACGGCTGAGAAGTAGTTCCATTCGTCGCCAAAGTCGACCGTGTTCCGGACGGCGGAAGCCGCCCTCCCCCCTATGATCAGGTGGATCCTCTCCTTCAGCTTGGGCAGGGACTCGAGGTGCGCCGAGAAGAACTTCCCATCGAAGTCCACTCTTCCGGTCTGAGTCAGCGGCCGGATTATGCTGAGGGATTCCCGGAACTGCCGCAGGCGGTTCTTCACGTCGGGGAACACGATCCCGTGGGCCAGGTACTCATCCTCGTACCATCCGGCGCCCACCCCGAGCTGAAGCCTGCCGTGAGCCAGCGAGTTGACGGTGCACGCCATCCTCGCGAGCAGTGCGGGGTTCCTGAAGCCTATCGGCGAGACCATCGGACCGAACTTGATCTTCCTCGTGCGAGCGGCGATGGCCCCGAGGGTGGTCCAGCACTCGGGAGAGTCCAGACCTTTCGTGCGTGTGGTCGGTAGGATGTGGTCGGAGCGGAAGAAGTAGCCGAAGCCTGTCTTCTCGGCGAACGCCGCGACCTCCAGGAGCTCCTCGACGGCCATCCCTTCCTGAGGTTCGACCATCACGCCGCAGTCTTTGATGAAATCCAAGGGTCGCCACCGCGTACGGGAGGGATATAATCGTGCTCGGGAGCCTGCGGCCTGCTTTCGTGCTCACCCATAACAAAAATCATATATACAACTCGAAGTTGTATAGTTGATGCGAATTATATATGTCAAGTAGTCCACAGTACATTATTCTCAAGGAAGGGACAGGCGAGACGAAGGGAAGGGAGGCCCAGCGGAACAACATCCAGGCTGCGAAGCTGATCTCGGAGATCGTGAGGACCTCTCTCGGTCCGCGCGGCATGGACAAGATGCTCGTAGACTCGCTCGGCGACGTCACGATCACCAACGACGGCGCGACCATGCTCAAGGAGATCGACGTCCAGCACCCAGCAGCCAAGATGCTCGTCGAAGTCTCGAAGGCCACCGACAACGAGGTGGGCGATGGCACGACCTCGGCCGTCATCTTAGCAGGAGCGCTGCTCGAGAAGGCGGAGGAACTGATCAGCAAGGACGTCCACCCGACGGTGGTGGTTGACGGTTACATGAAGGCCCTGGAAAAGGCGCAGCTGGTCCTCGAGAGCATCTCGGAGAAGGTCGACCCCTCATCCAAGGCAGACCTGCTCAAGATCGCGACCACCAGCATGATGACCAAGCTGGTCTCCGACGACGCCCCCCACCTAGCACAGCTCGTGGTCGACGCAGTGACCCAGATAGCAGAGAAGACCGATACCGGGTACAAGGTAGACATCGACAACGTCAAGGTCGAGAAGAAGGCCGGTGCCTCTATGGTCGACACCAAGCTCATCTCGGGCATCGCGCTCGACAAGGAAGTCGTCCATTCAGCCATGCCGAAGAAAGTAGAGGGCGCCAAGATAGCCCTCATCAACTCTCCCCTCGAGATCGAGAAGACCGAGTTCAGCGCGGAGATCAGGATCAACGACCCCGACCAGATGCAGAAGTTCCTCGACGAGGAGAACAGCATCCTGAAGGGGATGGTGGATAAGATCGAGAAGGCAGGAGCCAACCTCATCATCTGCCAGAAGGGCATCGACGACGTCGCCCAGCATTACCTGGCGAGGGCAGGCATCATGGCGGTAAGAAGGGTCAAGGAGAGCGACATGAGCAAGCTCGCAAAGGCGACCGGAGCCAGGATCGTCACCAACCTGGACGACCTCAGCTCGAAGGACCTCGGACAGGCCAAGCTCGCAGAGGAGAGGAAGATCGAGGAGGACAAGTGGGTCTTCATCGAGGGATGCAAGAACCCGAAGGCAGTGACGATCCTCGTAAGAGGAGGCTCGCAGAGGGTCGTGGACGAAGCGGAGCGCGCCCTTCACGATGCGATTATGGTGACGAAGGACGTCGTAGAGATGCCCTCGATCGTCGCCGGCGGGGGAGCCCCCGAAGTCGAGGTCGCAAGCCAGGTCAGGGCATGGGCCCAGAAGCTCTCAGGAAGGGAGCAGCTCGCGGCGCTCAGGTACGCCGAGGCAATCGAGACGATCGCGACGATACTCGCGGAGAACGCCGGAATGGACCCGATCGACACCCAGGTCGACCTCAGGGCGAGGCACGGCAAGGGCGAGAAGTGGGCAGGAGTCGATGCGATGTCCGGGAAGGTCGCCAACATGTGGAACAAGGGCGTGGTCGAGCCGACGGCGGTCAAGCTCCAGATCCTCAAGGCGGCCACTGAATCCGCGTGCATGATACTCCGCATCGACGACGTGATAGCCTCCAGCAAGTCCAGAGAGCCTCCAGGCGGTGCGGGAGGCCCCGGCGGCATGGGAGGAATGGGCGGCATGGGTGGCATGTGAGCCGCCCGGTCCCAACCTTATTCTTCCACCAATCTCTTCCACCATCTTTTTGAGGAACCTACCCCCCAGCACGGAGGGTTAGGGATGCCAGTTCTGCTCCTAGGCTGTCATGGTGCAAAGGCGAATAGAGATGACCATGCGCATCGCAAGACGGGTCCTCGATGAGATTCATGCTCACGCCGAGTCCACCTATCCCGCGGAGTGCTGCGGTCTCCTCATCGCCGACAAGGGCCGGATGATAATCGAGTCGATGAGGGTGGCGAACGCTTATTCCGGGACCAGACGGGACAGATACGACATCAACCCGCTCGAGCTCCTCGACGCCGACAGGACGGTCTCGCATAGGGAGCTGAGCATCGCCGGGGTCTATCACTCCCATCCAGACTTCCCTGCCTCGCTCTCGGCGTTCGACCTCGCTCACTCGTTTCCGTGGTATTCCTACCTCGTGGTCTCGGTCCCGAAGGGGAGGGTGGGGGATACGAAGTCGTGGATACCGAGTTTGGACCGCAAGACGGCCGCCGAGGACGACATCGAGGTAGGCGAGTGATTCGCGTGCCCGGCGTCGAGCGAGACGTTATCCTCTCTGAGAGCGAGCTGGCCCGATACAGCAGGCACCTCGTGATGCCGGAGGTCGGCCTGGAGGGTCAGAAGAAGCTCAAGGCGTCCAGCGTCCTGATCGTTGGGGTGGGCGGACTTGGGACGCCCTCGGCGATGTACCTCGCGGCCGCAGGCGTCGGAAGGATCGGGATAGTCGATTTCGACGTCGTTGAGAAGAGCAACCTCCACAGGCAGGTGCTCTACTCCGAGAAAGACATCGGGAGGAGCAAGGCGGAGGTCGCCAGAGAAAGGCTCATCCAGATCAACCCCAACATCGACATCGAGTTGCACAAGGTCCGGCTCGACTCCTCCAACGCGCTGAGCATCCTGAAGGACTACGACGTCATTCTCGATGGGACTGACAACTTCCCGACCCGATATCTGGTGAACGACGCGTGCGTCCTCCTCGGAAAGCCCAACGTCTACGCGAGCATCTACAGGTTCGAGGGGCAGGCCTCTGTCTTCTTCGCAAAGAAGGGACCCTGCTACAGGTGCCTCTATCACGAGCCTCCGCCTCCCGGCGCCGTGCCGTCGTGCGCAGAAGGCGGGGTCCTCGGCGTCCTGCCGGGGATCATGGGGAGCATCCAAGCGGCCGAAGCGATAGACCTCGTGCTCGGCAAGGGCACGCCCCTGATTGGCAGGTTAATGCTCTTCGACGCCTTGGACATGAAGTTCAAGGAAGTGAAGCTGAGGAAGGACCCCAACTGTTCGGTCTGCGGCGCGAACCCCACCGTGACCAAGCTCATCGACTACGAGGCCTTCTGCGGTTTCAAGGAGGAGCGCAGGGAGCTCGAGCTGGGGTCTGAGATATCTGCACCTGCCCTCAAGCAGGTCCTCGACCGCGCCGGCGAGGTCGTGCTTCTGGACGTAAGGGAACCATTCGAGCATCAGATCTGCAGGATAGAGGGCTCGAAACTGATCCCGCTGGGCCAGCTGAGGATGCGAGTGAATGAGCTGGATCCAGCAGACGACATAGTCGTCTACTGCCACACGGGGGTCCGCAGTGCGCAGGCCGCGAAGGTGCTCAAGGGCCTGGGCTTCAGTAAGGTCACGAACCTCAAGGGGGGAATCCGGGCCTGGACCATAGAGGTCGACCCCTCACTGCGATCGTACTGACGACGTGACGATCACGCAAACATCCTCGAGAGCGAAAGACAGAAGGACCTGGATCGTGATTCCGCGACTAGGTAGCGACGGATGGAGAGGAGAGATGCCAGGGGCCGGATTTGAACCGACGACAGCTCCCGACAATCATCACGGGACAATTGCTCTCGGTCTTCAGCCGAGTGCTCTCCCAGATTTCCCAGCGAGATCACGCTTCTGAGCTACCCTGGCTTGGCGAGGGCTTCGCAGTTTGACCGAATTAATACTTTCTCCCACTGGGTGGTTTCTCACCTGCTTAGCCCAAATTCAGTCATCTTCTCTATGAGCACTCTTGTCCTGAGCCCGGATGCCTCAATGCGATATGCTTCATCTTCCAAGCAGGATTTGCCTTGCCTTCCTCTCTTGCGCACAGGCAGCCCCCACCATTCAGACGCAGGAACAAGAGCATCGTAATCACACAATGTGATTGCGATAGTAGGTGATGGCTGTCAGAGTTTGGGCGTGAATACTGCACCCGATAACAGCGTTTCCCCGCAATAAGGCGTTAGGTGCAGTAGAAAGTGATTATCCAGCCCTGCTGGCCGCCGTAAGTCCCGAAATCTCCGGCCCAGCCCTGCTGCATCGGGGGTGGGACGCTGGCCTGTGGCCCCGCGAAGAAGTAGCTGCTCCATGTCCCGCCACCCAAGTTTCCGCTCGGGGCCACCCATGTGTTGCCGTAGGTGTCCTTGAAGGTAGCACCGAGAGGCATGTAGGTTCCTCCGAGGGTACTCGGGCAAGGCAGCGACGAGGTAGCAGATGGCGCGGGGCTGAGGGCTATCGCTGCTTCCCCCCACTGAACCGAGCTGGCTATCGTCGCAGGGAAGGTCGTGGACGAAGCTGAGGCCGCGACTGAGTACTCACCGTTCGAGACTCCAATTCCCGAGTTCTCGGGGGACAGGGTGAAGCCCGCGCCCGCCGTGACTGCACCGCCGAAATCGTGAGCTACCATCCCCAGCAGGAAGGAGCCTGCGGTGTAGCTCATGGAAGACGTCGAGACCGATGTGCCCGTTCCTGCGCCGCTGCTCGTGCTCGCCGAGGCCGCGGTCACCCCCGCCACTTCGTAGACGAAGACGTTGAAGTCGCTAGCCAGGGCGAACCCAGTCGGAAAACTCGCTGTTATTGCGTCGGTCCCACCGGAGGTGAGGGTCGCGGTGTAGATCGAAGCGAAGTTGCCACCCGTGGTGACTATTCGAGAGAAGGTAGAACCGAGAGAGTCCGTGACTGTAGGCAAGGAGTACGCCCCTGGTGTCTCCACCCCGACCACGAGGACGTCTCCCGTCGTCACCGGGCTGCTCAGGGTTACCGTTACCAACGCTGGGACAGAACTTGAGAAGGTCCCGGCGTTGTTCTGCTGGACCAGTGACGCGGCGGTGAAGGCGCTTGCCGTCGGTATCCCACCGAGGGCGGGAATGATTGCCAGCATGAGCAGCGACAGGCCGAGCGTGGCTGCGGCGGACTTGAACTTTCCTCTGAGTGAGGACAAATTAGGCACGAACCGAGAGGACGCCTGTATATACTTTCACAAGAGCACAACCTCGAGTCTCTCCTTCAAAATATGAGAAACTGAGGAAGGGCCACGCCCATCTCGGGGTCTTACACCCGAATACCGTTGAGCCTATCTCTTAAGAGAAGGTTCCAGCAATGGGTACCGTGGCACGGTTCGATGTGGCTACAGAACCAGTAACTTGTGCGTCAGTGGTTCCTGTGGGGAGAGCTCCGGTCGCTGTGCAGATGGCACCGCCAAGCGAGCTGCCCGTCTTTACCAGACCGTTCGATGAGCCGGTGTGGAGTGCGTCGATGGTCCCTGCAAGTGACGTTCCTGCGAAGTTGAGGCCACATGAGCCTGTCAGGTAAGGGTTCGCAGTGCCGGAATTCGTCAAGTTCAGAGTGCATGAGGCTGGGACCGCACCAACTCCGACAGAGCAGTTGATTGCGGATGCTGAGATCTTGGCCGACCTCGCTTAAGAGTTTCTTTCCTTCAAAGCTTAAAGAGTTTCGCGCTCATTGTCGGTGAGCGTTGAAAGTGTGGTACTTCCGCAAGTCGCCCGCGAGCCGGCGGAGGAGTTGACCGGGATGCCAAACCGATACCACGTACCTCTGGAGACCTTCCACTACAAGTGGAGCCGGTCGCACAAGCCCGTGCTCTCGGTGAAGGCGGGCGACACGGTTACCTTCGAGATTAACGATGTCGGGAGCCGGCAGCTTGATAAGGACTCTACCTCAGCCGACGTGATGCGGTTCGACGCGTCGAAGCTGTATCCCCTGGCTGGCCCGGTCTTTGTCGAGGGAGCCGAGCCCGGCGATGCGCTGGCCGTCGAGGTGCTCGACGTCAGAGTCGGTGACTTCGGGTGGTCCTACGTCCAACCGGGGTTCGGCCTCCTTGAGGAGTTCGGAAAGCCGTTCCTCTACAAGTGGGACCTCAAGAACAAGAAGAGCGCCCCCTTCGAGAACGGGATCAAGATACCGCTCAAACCGTTCTGCGGCGTGCTGGGCATCGCCCCACGGTCCAGAGGCTTCACCGATGTCGCACCCCCGGGAAGGCACGGCGGCAACATGGACATCAGGCACGTCACCGCCGGGAGCTGGGTCAAGATCCCGGTCTTAGTGGACGGCGCGCTCTTCTCGGCCGGGGACGTCCACGCGGCCATGGGCGACGCGGAGGTGTGCGGCACAGCAATCGAGTGCCCAGGGACTGCCACCCTCAGGTTCGGGATAGAGAAGAAAGCCGGTCTGACATACCCGGAGTTCTTCACTGCGGGAGACGAGAGGCCCAGGAAGGGATACCATGCGGCAACGGGAATCGGGCCCGACCTCATGGAGGCGACGAAGGATTCGGTCAGAAGCATGATACGCCACCTTGTGAAAACCTACGACCTGACCGCGGAGGAGGCCTACGTACTCTGCAGCGTCGCGGCGGACGTCAGGGTCCACGAGATAGTGGACAGGCCCAACTGGGTGGTCGGGACGATGATCTCGAAGGACATCTTCCCCGACTGACCCTAGTCCTGGTCCTTCGAGGGCCTGTCACTGTAGAAGAAGATCATGACGCCGGAGTAGAGGGCGTTCGGGACCACGACCGCGATGAGGAGCGGGACCGTCTGCGCGCCTCCCAGTATCCCCGCCAGCCCGGGCCCCACGAACGCCCCGAGAAACGCCGCTGTCTGGACCAGGATGGTCGAGGCCGAACTGCTCTCTCTGGCGACGCTTGTCCTCGACATGACCGTTAGCAACGGCCAGAACCAGTTGAAGAAGAAGCTCCCGGCAATCACGAGCGCCACGGCCATCAGGAGCGAGCTCGAGAGATAGACGCCCAGTGTCGCCACGGTCGCCGCTACGCCACCGATGATCGCGCTGGTCCTGCCCCCGATCCTGTCGAAGAGGAACCCTGCCACGAACACCCCTGCTCCGCCCAGTCCGATCCCGACGCCGAAGAGGAGGTCGACCAGAGCGCTCGTATTCCCGGAGACGTCGAACGAAGTGAGCAAGAACTTCGGGGTCCAGGACAGGTACGTCACGAAGGCGCCATCGGCCAGGAAGGCCCCCGTCGCCATCAGCATCACCTTCCTGTTGCCCAGCAGGCTCCTGAATTGCCCCTTCGGCACGGGTGGGGCGTCGCCGGCGTTCTTCGGGATCACCGCGAGGTATGTGATGATGGTGATCAAGCCTCCCACGGGGATGAACAGGAGCGCGTCGTTCCAGTCATAGTACAGGAGGAGGTAGCCGACCGCAGCGGGTCCCACTAATCCGCCGAAGTTGTACGCGGATGAGACTAACCCGGCCCCGATCCCTCTCCTCTGGGGGAGTATGGAGGTCACCGCTGAGTAGCTCGTGGGGATGATCAGACCCGAGCCCAGCGAGGCGACCATGAAGAGGACCGAGAAGACCGTGAGACTCACCCCGGTCGCCATCACTGCTATGGAAGCGGAGAAGAGAAGCATCCCGGCGGTTATGGTCGCCCTGGTCCCGTACCTGCCGGCTGTACTCCCCGACACGAAGACACCGATCCCCACAATGCCCACCGATACTGAGACGATAGCGCCCATCAGCGAGTCGTTGATGCCATACGAGCTCTCGATCTGGGGAACGATGATTCCAATTGAGAACCTGAAGAGGCCGTAGACGAAAGTCGGAAGGGAGACCGCGAGGAGGGCTGCGTATCGGCTTCCCATGCGCGCATCCAGTCAACCTTAGATATTTAGCCGAGACATCTGATTCGCGACCTCGGGATGCGTTTATACAGTTTACAGCCGGACCGTGTCACATGCATCTGCTCCATACGTCGATCACGGTCAAGGACATGGACGAGAGCATCTCGTTCTACACCGAGAGGCTCGGCATGAAGCTCGCCAGCCGGAGGGAGATAAAGCAGACCAACGCCGAGATAGCGTTCCTGGAGATCGAGGGTACCGACCACCGGATAGAGCTGACATGGTGGCGGGACAAGAAGGACTACACAGAGGGCGACCAGCTGGACCACCTGGCGTTCGGCGTGAAGGACCTCCAGGCGACCGTCGACGCCATGCGCAAGGCCGGGGTCGAGATCGCCAAGGAGCCCTACTCTCTTGGGTCAAGTCGGATTGCGTTCATCAAGGATCCCAACGGAATCTGGCTCGAGCTGATAGAGAAACAGGATTGAACCGGAGCGCCCGGCGAAGATGGTCCTCGTGCTGGTCTAGGGTCGGCAGGTCCGAGTGATTAGATCGCCGACCGCACTGGGACCATGCGTCCTCGAGGGTGGCCATGTGCGCCTGGAGCCATTGGAGCCGTCGCACGAAGGCCAGTTGCTCGGAGCTGCACAGGACTCTGACTGGTCCTGGATGTCGATGGACGCCAGGACGAAGGAGACCATGGCCGAGTGGATCGCGGTGGCTCTCAGGGCCCAAGAGCGGGGGACGGAATACCCCTTCACGGTCTTCCGCAGGGACGACCACAGTGTGATCGGCAGCACGAGGTACATGGACGTCCGTCCTGCTCACAGGGGGGTCGAGATCGGAGGAACCTGGTACACATCCAAGGTCTGGGGGACCGTAGTGAACCCCGAGTGCAAGTTCCTCCTGCTGAGACACGCCTTCGAGGACTGGAACGCCGTTCGGGTGCAGCTGAAGACGGACAACAACAACCTTCATTCTCAGAAGGCGATCCTCAAGCTCGGGGCCAAATACGAAGGGAGGCTGCGAAACCACCGCGTCCGGCAGGACGGCAGCTCCGGCGACACCATGATGTACTCGATCACCGACGGAGAGTGGCGAGGCAGCATCAAGGAATCGTTACAGAAGAGGATCGACGATCTGACGGCCCCCGAATCGAGAGCTCAGCCTTCAGGGAAGACGTGAGAACGAGGCTAGTCTCTGCCGATCGACTTGGAGCTGAAGGTTCCCTCGAGCTCATCCTGCAAGAGTTCGGCCGTCCCAACACTGCTCTTCCTCGGGGCTTTGCTCTTGCCTTCCATCGAGGCTACCCTGCTCTCGTCTATCTCGGCCTGCAGGACTTCAAAGGCCCGGGGGCCGTCCGCCCTGCTCATAATCAGGACCGTCTCCTCGCCGATGTACGTCTGCCGAATCTTCACCCCGTTCCTATAGAGGAGCTCCGTGAGAAAGAGCCCGAACTCTGGAGCGACTTCGGCCGCGGGCGACAGATGGATGTCCAGCCTTGACAACGCCGTCGTCTCCTTTGTAATCTCGAACTTCTCGAGCGACGCCCTGATCAGTGATTCGTACTCCCTCTCGTCGGCGACCAGCTCGATCGAGTTAGAGAGTTGGAACATCTTGGTGGGCTCGCTAAGACTCGGCGCAAGCTCGCCAATCCGCTTCGCTATCTCGTACTGTTCGGTCTTCCTCGCCCTGATGGTCACAGCGACGACGTCGCTCGCGAGGGAGATTCGCGCGCCGCCGAGGATGCGGACAGGCTTCTCTCCCGTCACCCGTTCAATCGATTCGGAGAACCTTGTGATTGCCACCACGATCGTGTTTATGGTGGTGGTCTTCTCCGCAAGCTTCTCGACATCGGGCTTGATGCTGGCGGCGACCGCATGGTAGTTTACGAGCTTCCGCCTGAAACATTCGTACAGAGCCAGGTCCCTCGTAATCAGGGAGGCTACGATGGTGGGTACAGAGGGGGTGTTTCGCGGCATTTTCAGACCTTCAGTGTGACGTATATGTAATACTTAACCATTATGTGGAGATAGACGTATATAGCGAGTAATATATATTACACTTTGCGAATCCGATTGAATTTCATACTAATCCAAAACGGCGGCCAGGTTATCTCGGACAATCTGGCTCAACCTTCGGTCCTCACATTGGGCAGCGACTCCTCGGTGGATTGAATGTCAGAGGCGTCATATGTAACCGGTTCGCGGGGAGAACAGGTCCTCGTCATGAGACAGGGAGGCGCGGGCAAACGGGCGAAGAGGGCGCAGAACAACAACATCTCTGCGGCCAAGCTGGTCGCCGAGCTCGTGAGGACTTCCCTTGGGCCGAGAGGGATGGACAAGATGCTCGTTGACGGCATGGGCGACGTCACGATAACCAACGACGGAGCGACGATGCTCAAGGACATGGACGTCCAGCATCCCGCGGCGAAGATGATCATCGAAGTCGCGCGGACGGTGGACGACGAGGTGGGCGACGGGACGACGTCATCGGTCGTCTTCGCGGGCGCTCTCCTTGCCAACGCAGAAGGGCTGATGGAGATGGGCGTGCACCCGATGCTCATCATCAACGGCTACCGCAAGGCTGCGAACCAGGCACAATTGATCCTGAACAAGATCGCGGTCAGCGTAGCGCCGACCGACAGAATCACCCTCGCGCGGGTTGCCAGAACGAGCATGGCCTCGAAGCTGGTCTCGAACGAGAGCATGGTACTGAGCAAGGTCGTCGTAGAAGCCCTGCTTCACGTCGCTGAGGACATGGGCGACGGGACCTTCAAGGTCGACCTTGAGAACCTGAAGCTCGAGAAGAAGGTCGGCGGCTCCATAAACGAGACCTGTCTGGTGATGGGCATCGCCCTCGAGAAAGAGGTGAGCCACTCAGGCATGCCGAAGAGGATCGAAGGGGCTCGGATCGCGCTGGTCAGCTCCGCCCTGGAGATCGAGAAGACCGAGTTCGACTCGAAGATCAACATCACCGTCCCCGCACAGATGCAACAGTTCCTCGACCAGGAGACTGACATGCTGAAGCGCATGGTGGAGAAGATTTCGAGCGTGGGAGCCAACGTCCTAATCTGCCAGAAGGGAATCGACGACATGGCGCAGCACTACCTTTCCAGGGCGGCCATACTGACGCTGAAGAGAGTCAAGGAGAGCGACATGGCCAGGCTCGCAAAGGCGACGGGCGCGAGGATAGTATCGGGGCTCGACGACATCTCGAAGAAGGACATCGGGCAGGCCGGCCTCGTGGAGGAGCGCAAGGTCGAGGACGACAAGTGGACCTACGTCGAAGGCTGCAAGAACCCTAGGGCAGTGACGGTCTTGGTAAGGGGAGGCACGCAGAGGGTAGTCGACGAGGTCGAGAGATGCATGCACGACGCTGTCATGGTCACGAAGGACGTGCTTGAGAACCCCTGGATAGTCGGGGGCGGCGGCGCGGTCGAAGAAGAGTTGTCATATCGCCTGATGAAGTGGTCCAGGACTCTGGAAGGCCGAGAGCAACTCGCCGCCGAGAAGTACGCCGAAGCACTGGAGGCGATTCCGCTCGCGCTTGCCTCGAACGCCGGTTTCGACCAGCTCGACATCCAGGTCGCGCTCAGAGAGAAGCACGGCCACGATGAGAAATGGTGCGGCGTCGACGTTCTCGGGACAGGTGTTCGCGACATGTTCGCGAAGGACATCATAGAGCCCGTGAGCGTCAAACAGCAGATTATCTCCTCCGCGACCGAGTGCGCCTGCATGCTGCTCAGGATCGACGACGTGATTCCGAGCAAGAGGAAGGGACCTTCCATGCCCCAGGGCGGAATGCCCGGCATGGACTGAGCACGCAGCCCTAGCGCTCTCCGCATCCAGACGGGACCCATCTGGGTAGGCCGACCGACTTGCGACGCAGGGGCATGGAGTCGCCGAAGCGACGTCCGGCCAACCACATCGTGAATCGGTCTCGAGACCGACCGGACTGCAAAAACCTTCCATTGATGTTAAATACATATGTTATAGTGCCTCACATTATATGAACAGACAGAAGGGCGGAATAGCACCGATTCTCATTGCGGCTGTCATTGTGATCATCGTAGCCGTCGGCGGCGTGGCAGCGTACGTCGTTCTTTCACCCTCTTCTAGTTCCTCTAGTTCGAGTCTCGCGTCTACTCCATCCTCGTCAACGACGGCGTCGATTAGCGTGGTGCCGACTTCGTCCACGACAACCAGCACCACGAGCTCCACCACTACCCCGACGACCTCTTCCACGACGACGGAATCCACCACAGCATCCACCACATCGTCAACTACCACTTCGACGACAACTTCGTCTACGACGTCAACCACTTCTACGACTGCCTCGACTAGCTCCGCAACCACAACCTCGTGCTCCACGGTTTCGACCTCTACGTCAACCGCGGCAACAGAGAACGTCGTGCCGTTGCTCAGCGCTTACTCGGCGATGTCAATCCAGGCGAACGGCAGCAGCTCGATCTCTGGGGCTTCATCCTCTTCTCCGTCGACCTACAGTTTCACTGAGTCGTACACCACCGACTACGTGAGCGCGACCACCTACAAGGTCACGATCAACCTCGTGGAGGGGAGTACGAACATAGCCGAGACCGTCTGGCTCCTCAAGAACGGGACCGCCCTGGCGATTGACGTCGAAGGGTACAACCTAACAGGTTCGTCGGCTCAGGAGTCTGTCATCGGTGCCTTCGCCGGATTCACGCTCCAAATCCAGGCTGATTCTGAGATCGGCGCCTACACGACAAGCAACTTCTTCCACTCCACCGGAACATCGACCGTCTCAATCGGGCCGACCAAGGTGACCGTCACCACCTACGCGGCCAACTCGCTGCCGGAGACCGAGAGCTATTGTGGCAGCACCCCGACTACCCTCACTGCCTTTTCGTTCTCCGTGGGAACTCCTCAGGGGTCGAGCAGCCCACTCGTGACCAGTGAGAACATCGCAGGCAGCGAAGTCGTCAGCGGCCAGACGCAGACCTTCCAGTACCTGCTTCAGATCACTTCGGTCACGATCGCCTGATCGGCGGATGCTGACGAAGCGGCCTCTCCATCACGGCTCCAACACAACCTCGCTTGGCGAACGGCTGAATCGAATCCTCGAACTCTAGCCGGGCCGAGGGTTCAGGGAGAAAGCTCGGCGATCTCCCTGCATAGCGTCTGTGCGTACAGCGCGTCGTGGGGCATCAGGAAATTGACCTGATTCACGCCTGATTCGAACCACTTCTCCGCCGCCGCCGTGATGTCCTCGGCCGTCCCCAGGAACACTGACTTGTTCGAGATGTACTCCCGCGGATCCTTCTTTATGCGCTCCGCCCATACTGTCGCCAGTTTCCTCGCCTCCGGGACGTCCGCGGCCAGTATGGGCGTGGCGCTGACGGACACCCTGATGGACTTCACGTCCCGGCCCACCTCCTTGCAGTAGCTCTCCAGCCGCGCGTACCTCTGCTGGAACAGCTCGAAGGTGCACGGACCCGTGTCCACGTCCCACCCGTCTGCCTCGTCGACCGCTATCCTCATCGCGTTCTCGGACGACCCCCCTATCACTATTGGCGGACGGGGCTTTTGGACGGGCTTGGGCCTCAGGATTCCCTTCTCTATCTGATAGTGCTTCCCGGTGAACGTCACCTCGTCCTCCATCCAGAGCCTCTTGATCAGTTGGACGCTCTCCCTCAGCATCTCCAGCCTGATCCTGTACGGCTTCCACGGTATCCCGTACGCCAGGCACTCGCCCCTGAACCACCCGGCTCCCAGGGCCAGGTCTAGGCGCCCATCGGAGATTAGATCGAGGGTCGATGCCATCTTGGCGAGCATCGCCGGTGCCCTGAAAAGGTTGCACAGGACGACATTCGTCAGCCTCGCCCTGGAAGTTACCGTCGACAGGGCGGAGAGGGTCGTCCACGCCTCGACTATCCCGTTCCTGAACTTCTCGGGCATCTCCTTGCCGCCGGGCGAGGAGCCCTGCGGATTGAGGAGGTGGTCGTGGACGCCTATCGTGCTGAACCCGTACTGGTCAGCTGCGACGGCGATGTCCCTGAGGACTCTGAAATCCAGGTCAACCTCCTTCTGAGAATACGAGCGTCCTGATACGGGGAGGTTGATACCGAATGCTCTTCTGGCCATCGTCAGCAATCTCGGGCTCCAACATTGAAATGCTTTCCCTGCTTAACGAGACCAGCTGTCGCTTCAGAGGGGAACGGTGCTGCACTTCCTGGACGAGGCCAGGGTTCACTTCCACTTCGTGAGAATCTCCTCCCTCCGGAACGTGACCCTGCACACCTGCAGCAGTACCACGTCGATGGCCAGGAGGAGGACAGAGATTGTCAGCAGGGTGGTCGGATCGAGGGATGTGAAGTTCGTCTCGGCCAGGACGAAGACCCCCCCGAAAGGCACCGACGCGAGGGTTCCCAGTTGCTGCGCTGCGCGGAGGTCGCCGACCAGCGAGGCTATGATGACGTTCGCCTCCACGCTGAAGGTACAGGCGAGAGGGACCGCGAGAAGGAGGATGACCTCCATGGTCGCGTTGGGAAAGTAGAGGTAGCCGAGTCGGCCGCTGGTCAGGCCGTCCACGAAGACCATGAACACCACGGCGCCCACATAGGACGCGCCGATGGAGGGGAGAAACGCCGCTAGGCTCTTCCCGAGCAGGAGCTCGCCGTCGGCGGCAGGCGTCGCCAGGAGTGGCTCCAGGCTCTTCTCGAGCTTCTCGCCGAGGAAGCTGTACGACGAGAGCACGGTCGGGAGGAGCGTGGCGAGGATGATGAAGAAGAACGAGAACGCGTTCAGAAGGACCGCAATCTCCGAGGCCGGGATCTCGCCGTTCTTCAGCCAGAGCCAGACCACTAGAGGGAGGCCGACCGAGAGCACGAACGGAAGCCCAATCAGCGAGTAGAGGGTGTACTTCTTCCTCCTGAAAGTCTCGAAGTCGTTCGCCGCGACCGTCCAGGCCCTGGAGAGCTTCGTTCCCTTCTCAGCTCCTCACGAGCCTCAGGTAGACATCCTCGAGCGACGGCAGCAGCTCGGTCACGCCCTGGATGCGACCTCCGGCGGCCACGATAACGTCGACCATGCGTGGGTTGTCAAGGGCCGGATCGCCGACGTCTACGACGATGCGGTTGCCATCGACCTCGACGCTCCTTGGTCCGAGACGTTTCACCGCGGAGACGATCGCGTCGTCGACCTTAGTAAGAAGAATCACCGTCTTCCTTCCCCAGAGCGATTCGAGCAGCTGCTTCGTCGCCCCCATCGCGACCAGCCTAGTCTTCAGGATTCCGACCCTGTCGCAGACCTTCTCTGCCTCGTCGAGGTTGTGGGTGTTGATGAAGATGGTCCTCCTCTCTTTCTTCAGGTCGAGGATGAAGTCCCTGACAGTCTTTGCGGACTCTGGATCGAGGTTCGCTGTCGGCTCGTCCAGGAAGAGGACCTTGGGGTCGTGAATCAGAGCCCGGGCGATGGCCAGCTTCTGCTTCATCCCCTTCGAGAACGTCCCGGCGGCGACGTCCCTCTTCTCCCAGAGCCCCAGTAGCCTGAGGAAGTGCTCTATCCGCTCCCTCCTCTGGTCCTCCGAACATTCGTAGAGCCGACCGTAGTAGTCCAAGTTTTTGTACGCGCTGAGGTCGTCATACATCCCGACGCTCTCGGGAAGCAGCCCGATGGTCTTCCTGATTTTCTGGACGTCAGCACTCTTCCCGATATCATAACCGTCTATCGACGCCGTCCCGCTCGTCTTGGAGATGAGGCAGGCGAGCATACGGACCGTCGTCGTCTTCCCGGCCCCGTTGGGGCCGAGGAACCCGAAGACCTCGCCATCTTCGACGCGAAGCGTCAACCCCTCGACTGCGGTGACGTCGCCGAACCTCTTAGTCAGGCCTTCAATCTCGATCAACGCGCTCTACCAGATGGTGCCGCACAGACAGAAGAACGGGGGTGGAGAGACTCCATTGGACCCGTCGGCGCGAGTATTATGCTCGACTAATGAATCTGACGGAACCGGGCCGTCAACCCTCGCACCCGCCCGCCCTCGTCGTCTTCTCGCTGCTGGACGTCATCCTGGCGGTCATCAATCTCCCGATCAACGTGCTCGTCCAGACCCAGGTGTCCGGTGAGATCCTTGGACGGGCCGCCACCGTGATGAAGTCCCTGCTCGTCGCCTCCCAGCCCATAGCGGCCGTCCTATTCGGCTACCTCGCAGGCGTCGCCTCGATCGGCCCGCTCTTCATCGACGTGGGCATTGCGCTGATTGCAGTGACTTCGTTGCTCTACATCCCGTTTGCCGAGCTTAGGCGCGCCAAATACTAGGCGCAGGGGGAATAGGTGCGGTCGCCGGGA
>PLUF01000015.1 GCA_003164815.1 Candidatus Gagatemarchaeum stordalenia | reverse complement strand
CTAAGCCTAGGGCACACTTAAATATAACGGCCTTATAGACCGGTCCGAAGACAAATGATCAATCCCTATGAGATGATATCGAAGAGTGCCCTGCCTGCGTTTAGGGCGATGGTCTCGAAGAGGCTCACAGAGAATTATGATTTGACACAGCAGGAGGTCGCGGTGAGGCTGGGCGTTACGCAGGCCTCGATAAGCAACTACGCGAGGAAGGCCCGCGGCATGATGCTGAACCTCGAGATCGACCCGAACCTGGCGAAGGCCGCCGACCAGGTCGCGCAGGTCCTCTCCTCGGAGACCCCGAACCAGACCGAGGCGCTCAGGATGATGACGGAGGTCTGCGACTACATCAGGTTCAACCACGTCATGTGCCACCTCCACGAGGACCTCGAGCCCGGCTTCAGGACAGAGGGGTGCTACGCGTGCGTCGGCGGGCTCCCGATAGACAGCAACCAGATAAGACTGAAAGCCCACGCCCTAGGATAAGAGCGCGTTGGAAAGAAAGCCAGAGTGGCTGACGGTACTTCCCTCTGGGAGCGAGAACTACGTCAGGCTGAAGGGCCTCTTCGAGAACCTGAACCTCCACACCGTCTGCCAGGAGGCTCACTGCCCGAACGTCGGGGAGTGCTGGGGCGGCGGGACGGCGACCCTCATGCTCATGGGGGACATGTGCTCCCGGGCGTGCAGGTTCTGCATGGTCACCCCGGGCAAGCCGGCTTCCCCGCTCGACTCTCTCGAGCCTGACAACGTTGCCTTCGCCCTCTCCCAGATGGACCTCAACTATGTGGTCCTGACGTCCGTTGACAGGGATGACATCCCCGACGGGGGCGCCTCGCACTTCGCGCGGACGATCCGCAAGATCAGGGAGAGCAGCCCCGGGATGATGGTAGAGGTGCTCGTTCCCGATTTCCAGAACGACGTGGATGCGATCAGGACGGTGGTCGAGGCCCGTCCGGACGTGATCGCCCACAACATAGAGACGACCCTCTCCCTCAGCGACCGCGTGAGGGACCCCCGGGCCAGCTACTGGCAGTCGCTCTCGGTCCTTAGGACGGTGAAGAAGCTGGACCGCAGGATGTTCACGAAGTCCTCGATAATGGTCGGGCTCGGGGAGAGTGTGGAAGAGATGGGCCTGGCGATGTCACACCTCAGGGGCGCAGGAGTGGACTTTCTCACCGTGGGGCAGTACCTCAGGCCGTCGAAGAGGCACCTTCCCGTCAAGGAGTACGTGACCCCCGAGACCTTCGAGGCCTACCGGAAGATGGGGGAGGAGATGGGCTTCAGGTACGTCGCCTCCGGCCCGCTGGTGAGGAGCAGCTACAGGGCGGGCGAGTTCTTCGTCCGCTCGATCGTCCTCAAAGACAAGACAATTAGCGAAGTCCAGCGGTGATATTGGAAAGTCTTATGAGCGCGAAGGCGCTCTCTTTCCTAGGTTTCATATCCGCATGGAGATGCTGCAAATCCTCAGGGCGGACGGCGAATACAACTCCAAGCTGGAGCCGAATCTCCGTGTGGAGGACCTCAGGAGGATGTACAGGCAGATGCTCACGGTCAGGAGGTTCAACGAGAGGATGCTGCTGCTCCAGAGGCAAGGGAGGATTGGGTTCTTCATCGAGTCCAACGGGCAGGAGGCGTGCCAGATCGGCAGCGCGATGCCTCTCACGCAGGCCGACTGGGTCTACGGGGGTTACCGGGACCCGGGCATCAGCCTCATGAGGGGGGTCCCTCTCAAACTGCTCGTCGATCAGCTGATGGGGAACTCGGACGATCCGAACAAGGGCAGGCAGATGGGGGTCCACTGGGGCTACAAGGATTGGAACATAGTGAGCCTGTCAAGTCCCGTGGCCTGCAGGCTCTCCCAGGCCGTCGGCACCGCGTACGCGGCCAAGATCAAGAAGGACAACATGGTCTGCCTCACGAGCTTCGGCGACGGCGCGACGTCCCAGGGTGAGTTCCACTCGGCGATGAACTTCGCGGGGGTCTTCAAGGTCCCGGTCATATTCTTCTGTGAGAACAACCAGTACGCTATCTCGCTGCCCATGAGGCGACAGACGGCGAGCGAGAACATCGCGGTCAAGGCAGACGCATACGGCTTCGAGGGGGTCCTCGTGGACGGCAACGACGTTCTGGCGGTCTATATGGCCACGAAGGCAGCGGTCGACAAGGCCAGATCCGGCGGCGGCGCCACCTTGATTGAGGCGGTCACCTATCGGATCGGAGGCCACTCCTCCTCGGACGACCCGACCAAGTATAGGAACTCCGAAGAGTTGGAACTATGGAAGTCCAGAGATCCGATCAAGCGGTTCAGGGTCTACCTGATGAAGAAGGGCCTGCTTACCTCGCAGGAGGACAGAAAGGTTCAGGACGAGGTCGACTCGGAGCTGGTCGCGACGATCAAGGCGAGCGAGAAGGTCCCGCACCCGACCCTGCTTTCGATGTTCACGGACGTCTACGCGGAGATGCCGTGGCACATCAAGGAGGAGGCCGACGAGCTCATGCAGGAGGGAAGGTAGATGGCCACGCAGACCATCATCCAGTCGGTCAATCAGACACTGCGCGACGAGATGCGGCGGAACGGAAACATGGTCATCCTCGGCGAAGACGTGGGAAGGGACGGAGGGGTCTTCCGGGCGACCGAGGGGCTCCTCGACGAATTCGGAGGAGAGAGAGTGGTCGACACACCCCTGTCAGAGGACGCCATTGTGGGGATGGCGATCGGGATGGCCCTCTACGGGCTCCAGCCGGTGGTCGAGATCCAGTTCATGGACTTCATCTACCCGGCCTTCAACGAGATAGTCAGCGAGCTGGCGAAGCTGAGATACCGGTCGGGAGGGCAGTATCAGCCCCGCGTCGTGATCCGGACGCCCTACGGGGGAGGGGTCAAGGGCGGCCACTACCATTCACAGAGCACCGAGGCGTACTTCATCCACACCCCTGGGCTCGTGGTCCTTGCGCCTTCGACTCCCTATGACACCAAGGGGCTGCTGATATCGGCGATGAGGTCGCCGGATCCGGTGATCTTCCTCGAGCCGAAGCGGATCTACAGGACGGTGAAGGAGGAGGTGCCCCCGGAGGAGTACACGATCCCGATCGGCAAGGCGAAGGTCGTCCAGGAAGGGAACGACGTCACCCTGGTGAGTTGGGGTGCCATGGTCCATACCTGCAGGGAGGCCGTGGCCCTCGCTGCCAAGGAGAACCTGAGCGTGGAGCTCGTCGACCTTCGTTCGCTCCTCCCGTTCGACATCGAGACAGTCATCCGGTCGGTCACGAAGACCGGGAGGCTAGTGATAGCGCACGAAGCCACCAAGATTGCGGGGTTCGGGGCGGAGATCGCGGCGCAGGTCAGCGAGAGGGCCATCGACACGCTCAAGGCGCCGATCTTCAGGGTCGCGGGATACGACACGCCGTTCCCCTACGCCCTAGAGAACGTCTACCTGGCTTCACCAGAAAGGATACTTAGAGCCGTGAAGAAGGCTTTGAGTTACTGAGACTCCAATGTTCCAATACGAGCTCAAGCTTCTCTAGACCGAATCAAAGATACTTGGCTAACGATCTTTGTGCGGTGGAAGGTGCCACTCCATAGATGTTGGAAAGCTCGCGAAATGTCAGTCCGAGAGAGTCTCTGTCTTCCTTCATAGCTCTTATCTGCCCCGCGGTTAGTGCTCGGCCCTTTCCGAGTCTAGCATTTGCTCTTGCCAAACGAACGCCTTCCTCCTTCGTGTAGGGCATCTTCAAGTTCCTTATGGGTGAAGACCTCTTTCCCAAACGAACGGCCTCGTTGAGCTTTTCAATAAACTGCTCACCGGTGATACGGTTCTCAAGATAATCTATGCCCGCTCTAACCTGCGACTCCTTCTTGTCAACAAGAGCAAGCATCCTTTTCAGGGCAACAAGCGCCTTTCCGCTCTGCGCAACGTGAAGTTCGTAATAAGTTTGGCCTCGTTGTCTGGTTTCACCCATACGTCCAATTACCCCTTCCCTCGCCAAGAACTCTTTTACGTGCTCTATCTGTTCACTATCTTGATCAGTCCAGCTTACTCCTATCGGAAGTGCGTAAACCCCGGTATGGACTTTCAGAGAGCCGTCCCCATCAAAGTAACCTGCCACCTGTTCCCAAGTGGTGTACGCTCTTTGATTGCGACTGTGTCGTCCATCCAGCGTTTCTTCTTGCTCCACCTTGATTGTGTTTTTCAAAATATAATTTAGATATCGCTGCATCTTTTAAGCACCTTCACAACTCCCTCCTGCTACGAACCATGGAGTTCATGCTCAAGTTACCTGACATAGGCGAGGGTGTTGCCGAGGGTGAGATCCTCAAGTGGCTCGTCAAGGAGGGCGAGGCCGTAAAGGAGGACCAGTCGCTCGTCGAGGTCATGACGGACAAGGTAAACGTCCAGATCCCTTCTCCTAAGGACGGGAAGATCGCGAGGCTCCTCGTGAAGGAGGGCGAGGTCGTCAAGGTCGGGCATGGCATTCTTGTGATAGAGGTCGAGGAGGACGCCCAGGATTCCCCGGTCCCGGCCGAACCCTCGTCTCAGGCGGCACCGGCCCCAGCCCCGCAGTCGGCGCGGCCACAGGTGGCCCTCGACCGGGTGCTGGCGACTCCGGCCACCCGGAAGTTGGCGAGGGAGCTGGGGGTGGACCTCACCACCGTGATCGGGACCGGGCCGGTCGGTCGCGTGACGGACGACGACGTCAGAAGTGGAAGGCCCTCGCCCGCTGTCGCATCTAGTGCTGCCCCCGCTCCTTCCAGTGGAGAGGAGCGCATCCAGCTAAGGGGGGTGAGGAAGGTCATCGCGGAGCGGATGGCGAAATCGTTCCATACGATGGCGCTGGTAACGCTGGTGGACGAGGTCGACATGACCGAGCTCGTGCTCCTGAAGGAGGCGTTCAAGGGGAGCGCTGAGAAGAAGGGCGTCAAGCTCACATTCCTGCCGTTCATCATCAAGGCGGTGATTCCCGCGCTGAGGGAGTTTCCCTACGCCAACTCGACGCTGGATGAGAGGAACGGCGAGATTGTCCTGAAGAAGCGCTACAACCTTGGGATCGCGGCCGACACGCCGAACGGCCTCATGGTCCCGGTCCTGAAGGACGCCGACCTGAAGGACATCTTCGAGCTCTCGGCGGAGATAGAGAGGCTCGCCTCGAGGGCCAGGACCGGGGAGCTGGGCCTCGAGGAGGTCCAGGGCTCGACCTTCACGATCACGAACCTGGGGTCCATCGGCGGACTGTTCGCGACCCCGATAGTGAACTACCCCGAGGCCGCGATCCTTGGGACGCACAGGATCTCGAAGAGGCCAGTGGTGAGGGACGGGAAGATAGAGGTGAGGGACATGATGTACCTCTCGCTCAGCTTCGACCACAGGGTGATCGACGGGGCCTACGGGGCTAGGTTCATGAACAGGGTCATCGAGATCATACAGGACCCGAAGAAGATACTCTCCGAGATACTCTGAGCTCAGGCCTGGACGAGGGTCTCCGTGCTTCTGACCCCGCGCGCTGAGTTGATCTGGCTCGTCAGCTTCCTGATCTCGGGATAGCCTGACGCCTCGATGAACGCGACCATGTCGTACCTCCCGTACGCGACGAAGACCTTCCTCACTCCCTTCAGAGACTTGACCTTCTTCTGGACCGGGTCGGTCTGGAGTGGAACAGTCTTGATCAGGATGCAGGCGTTGAGAGTCATGTCAGGACACCTCGACCTCAGGCAGGGTCTCCGTGAAGACGACCCCCGACAGCCTGTTCGCCTTCAGGATGGCGTGCGCCAGGGCCTTGCTGTTGGCCGCCTCGAAATCGGCGACGATGTCGTAGCGACCGAGCACCGAGAAGGCGCTCTTGACCTGAGGAATCTGCTTCAGATTGTCTGCGACCTCGTCGAACTTTCCCCGCTCCGCCCTTATGAGGACACATGCGGAAATCAAGCCGTTCGGGCATTGTCTCGAGGCCTAGCTAATAAACGGTTCCCGCAGGGAAGGACATAGCCCCGAGACGCGCGACGGGAATAGGTTCAAATTCGCCGTCCTCCCCCGTTGTGCTCGGATTCTACATGTCAGCGAGCATACTTGAGAGAACGGAGAGCAGTCAGGACCGGCCGGCGAGCCCACTGCGCGTCTCAGCCGGCGGGCCGGTCGTGGCGTACGCGCTCTCCCACGAGACCTACACCGTGCCCGAGCTGGTCGAGTACGGTGCAGCCGCAGAGAGAGCCGGATTCAGGATGGCCTGGACGAGCGACCACTTCCAGCCGTGGCAGCACAACCAGGGCCACTCGGGACTGGCCTGGGTAACCCTCGCTGCACTGACCCAGCGGACGACCCGCCTCGCGTTCGGCACCGGTGTGACATGCCCGACGTTCCGCTACCTCCCGGCCATAGTCGCCGAGGCCTGGGCCTCGCTGAGCCACCTGGCACCCGGACGCGTCTTCCTAGGATTGGGGACCGGTGAGAACCTGAACGAGGGGGCTTCCGGAGGCGGCTGGGGCGACTACCACGAGCGCTCGGAACGGCTCGTCGAGGCCGTCAAAATCATACGGGCTCTGTGGACCGGGGAGCGCGTGAAGTTCAAGGGAAAGTACTGGGACGTCGACGCCAAGCTCTACGACAGGCCGGCCTCGCCCATCCCGATCTACATCGCGGCGGGCGGACCGAAGAGCGCGCGGATGGCGGGCCTCTACGGGGACGGGCTCATCGCCGAGGGAGGGCCGCTGGGCTCCAACCCCCTCTACAGGGCAGCCTGGGAGGAGGGGGCTCGCGAGTCGGGGAAGGACCCGGCCGCCCTTCCGATAATCGTGGAGCTCTACGCGGTCTACGGAGGAGAGAGGGAAGCGAGGCAGAGCGCCGACCTTTGGCACTTCACTCCGCAGGCCTGGAAGCACGGCTACTTCGACGAGGTCGACCCTCTCCGAATACAGAAGAAAGCGGAGCGCGAGATCCCGCTGGAGGCGGTCTACAAGGATTGGCCCGTGGGCACGGACCCAGAGGTCCACCTGAAGGCGATCCGGGAGACTGCCGCCAAGGGCGCCACCCACGTGATAATCACAACCGCGACCCCGAATCAGAGGGAGGTGATCGAGTTCTTCGGCAGCAAGGTGCTCCCCCACGTGGGGGGTCAGACCCGAACGATGGGCCGATAGGCAACGCCGTACTTTCCAAGCCGGGCTCGGAATCTTGGTCGTCTAGCAGGAGCCCGGCGGCCTATTAGTGGTCCAAATCGTAGTCGGCACCCTCGAACGTCGCCCCGTAAGTAGCTCTGGGGAGAAATCAGGAGATTGGGAGAGAAGAAGGCTGGGCCGAGGGTGGAGGGTACGGACCCTTAGGTTATCTCTTCGCCGGGCCACATTATCCCGCGGAGCTTCTTGCCAACCTTCTCGATCTGGTGAGCGTCGAGTTCCTTCATGTACTTGTCGAAGGCCTGCGGACCCTCCTTCTCGTAGGCACCCACCCATTCCTTGGCGAAGGTGCCGTCCTGGATCTGCTTCAGGACCTTCTTCATGTTCTTCTTCACGTTCTGGTCTATCGCGACCTTGCCCCGGGTGAGCCCTCCGTACCTGGCCGTCTCGCTTACCCTCCGATACATCCCCGCTATGCCGTACCTCTGGACCAGGTCGACGATGAGCTTCAGTTCGTGGAGGCACTCGAAGTAGGCGCCCTCGGGGCTGTAGCCTGCCTCGACGAGAGTCTCGAACGAGTTCTTCACCATGTTCTCCACTCCACCGCAGAGGTCGACCTGCTCTCCGAACCAGTCGGTCTCGACCTCTTCCCGGAACGTCGTCTCGAGGATGCCGGCCCTCGAGCACCCGGTGGCCTTGGCCATCCCGAGTATCCGGTCCCAGGCCTTGCCCGAGTAGTCCGTCTCCACGGCCACCAGCGCCGGGGTCCCGAAGTTCTGGAGGTAAAGCTCGCGGACCCTCTGGCCCGGGGCCTTCGGAGCGAGCATGATGACGTCGGCGGTCTTGGGCGGGACGATCCACTTCCAGTGGATTGCTGCGCCGTGAGAAAATGAGAGTGCAGCTCCCTTCTTTAGGTTCGGTGCTATCTCCTTCTTGTAGACGCTCGCCTGCTGCATGTCTGGGGCCAGGATGTGGACGATGTCCGCCTTCTTGACCGCCTCCGAGACCGTCATGACCTTGTGGCCCTCCTTCCTGGCCTTGTCCCAGCTCTTGCCACCCTCGCGAAGTCCCACGATGACCTTGAGTCCGGAGTCCCTCATGTTGCTCGCCTGCGCGGAGCCCTGGATTCCGTACCCGATGACCGCGATTGTCTCTCCCTTGATTGGTGCAAGGGTCAGCTGCTCGTCGTGCCAGATTCTAACCATGATTCGTGCGGCTGTGCGTTCCGGGCACCGGATATAAGTTTAGGCAGAACGAGATAATTGCACTTCGCTTATATGCATCCCATTTAGAAAACGGGGGAGATTTCAATGCCAGGGACCGTGCGCAATCGACTGACCGCTGGAGTGGAGAGGGCCCCCCAGAGAGCCATGCTCAGGGCCATCGGATTGACTGACGAGGATCTCGAGAAGCCGATTATCGGCATCGCGAACACTTGGGTCGAGGCGCAACCCTGCAACTACCACCTGCGCGAGGTCGCCCAGAAGGTGAAGGAGGGGGTTCGCGACGCTGGCGGGACGCCCCTGGAATTCAACACCATCGCGGTCAACGATGCCATAGCGATGGGGCATGAAGGGATGAAGGCCGTGCTGATTAGCAGGGAGGTCATCGCGGACTCGATCGAGCTCGGCGCCGTTGGTTACCAGTTCGACGCGCTCGTGACCATAGGCGGCTGCGACAAGACACAGCCGGCCTGCGTGATGGCCATGGCCCGGACCAACCTCCCCAGCATCTACCTCTACGGAGGGAGCATCCCGCCCGGCGAATGGAACGGGAAGAGGGTTACGATACAGGACGTCTTCGAGGGAGCCGGCGCCGTCTCGAGGGGAACGATGACGGCGGAGCAGCTCCACGACCTGGAGTGCGTCGCATGTCCCACCTACGGGGCCTGCGGCGGGATGTTTACCGCCAACACCATGTCCTCGGCCATCGAGGCGCTCGGACTGACCGTACCAAACTGCGCCGCCCCGATAGCCCCGAGCGAGCTAAGGATGCAGAAGGCCTACGAGAGCGGCAGGGCGGTGATGAAGATCCTCGAGACGAACACGCGGCCCAGAGACATCCTGACCCGCGAGGCCTTTGAGAACGCCATGGCGGTCGTGGCCGCGATGGGCGGGTCGACCAATGCCGTCCTTCACATGCTCGCGATCGCGTTCGAGGCAGGCGTCAAACTGGACATCGACGATATCGAGAGGATGGGCTCGAAGGTGCCTGAACTCGCTGACCTGAAGCCGGCGGGCAAGTACGTGATGTCGGACGTCGACGTCGTCGGAGGCGTTCCCGTCGTCATGAAGCTCCTCCTGGATGCGGGGCTGATTCATCCGGGTACGAGGACCGTGACCGGAGAGACCCTCAGCGAGCGGCTCGAGACAACTACATATCCAGCAAACCAGGACGTCATTCACACGCTGGCCGACCCCGTGAGGAAGAGTGGGGGCTTCGCCATAATGAGGGGGAATCTCGCGCCCGATGGCGCCGTGCTGAAGGTCACGGGCGCCTCGAGGAACGCCCACAGAGGACCAGCGAAGGTCTTCGACAGAGAGGAGGATGCCTTCCAGGCGATCAAGGAGAAGAAGATAGTGCCTGGAGATGTGGTCGTCGTGCGCTACGAAGGGCCGAAGGGCGGCCCGGGGATGAGGGAGATGCTCGTGGTCACCGCGGCGATAGTCGGGCAGGGCTTCAAGGACTCGGTCGCGCTGATCACCGACGGGCGGTTCTCGGGGGCGTCCCACGGGCTGATGATAGGGCACGTCTCCCCGGAGGCGGCCGTCGGCGGCCCGCTCGCCCTGCTGAGGGACGGCGACATCGTGAACGTGGACGTCGAGAAGAGGAGCCTCAACGTGGAGCTCTCCGAGGCGGAGCTCGCGGCGAGGAAGGCTGCGTGGAGGGCCCCCGCCCCGCGCTACACGCATGGGGTCTTCGCCAAGTACGCCAAGCTGGTGACCTCCGCTTCGAAGGGCGCCGTCTGCGTGGTCTGAATCCGCCCGACGCGCACCCGCCAACGTTATCTTCTAGCAGGAAAGAACGGAAGATCGAGCGTGATTTGGGGTGAGTGAGGTCAACGTCTTCGAGCTCTTCTCGCTGCCCCTGACGAAGGCGCTGCAGGAGAAGGGGTTCGTCTCGCCCACGGACCCGCAGATGAAGCTCTCGCCCCTCGTGATGAGCGGGAGGAACGCGCTCCTCATGTCGCCCACGGGGACGGGGAAGACCGAGGCCGCCTTCCTCCCCATACTCGACAACATCATCCGCAACGGCCTCGCACGGACGAACGGGATCAAGCTCCTCTACATTACGCCGCTCAGGGCCCTCAACCGGGACATGCTCGAGAGGATGAAGTGGTGGTGCAAGCGGTTCGACGTCCGCCTGGGAGTCAGGCACGGCGACACCACCGCGGCGGAGAGGTCCAGCCAGAGCATGGTCCCTCCGGACATACTGATCACGACCCCCGAGACGCTCCAGGCCATGTTGACGGGGAGGAGGATACGGGACGCTCTGAAGTCGCTCAGGTGGGTCGTGGTGGACGAGGTCCACGAGCTCGCTGAGGACAAGAGGGGGAGCCAGCTCTCAATAGCGATGGAGAGGCTGAAGAGGACCGCGGGGCGGCCGTTCCAGATCATCGGGCTCTCGGCCACGGTCGGCTCGCCCGAGACCATCGCGAAGTTCCTCGTCGGTCAGGCGGGCGAGTGCGACATCGTGAGGGTGCCCGTGGAGAAGAGCCTGGAGCTGACGGTCACGAGCCCAGAGCCGACCGCCGACGACAAGGTCTTCGCCGAGACGATCTTCACCTTCCCGGAGGTCGCTGCCCGGCTGAGGGTGATCAGGGAGATCGTCGAGAAGTACAGGTCAGTGCTGATATTCACCAACACCAGGAGTGAGGCCGAGGCCCTCGCGAACAGGTTCAGGGTCTGGGACCAGAAGCTGCCCATCGGCATCCACCACAGCTCCCTCTCGCGGGCGACGCGGGAGGCGGTGGAGAAGAGCCTGAGGGAGGGGAACACCAGAGGGGTCATCTGCACGAGCAGCCTCGAGCTCGGAATCGACATCGGCTTCCTCGACTACGTGATCCAGTACAACTCCCCGAGGCAGGTGTCGAGGCTCATCCAGAGGGTGGGGAGGAGCGGGCACAAGATAGGCAAGACCTCGAAGGGGCTGATCATAACCCAGGACTCGGACGACACGCTGGAGGCGATGGTCCTCTGCAGGAGGTCGCTCCTCGGGCTGCTCGAGCCGCTCTCGCCCTTCAAGAACGCGAACGACGCGGCGATCCACCAGATCGCCGGCCTGCTAATCGAGACGAGCTCCTGGAAGCTCGAGGACATGTACTCCCTGATCCGGAACGCGTACCCCTACTCCACGCTGAGCCTCGAGAGCCTGAAGAACATCCTGGCCTACATGAGGGACAGGTACCCGAAGCTGCTCCACTTCGCCGAGGGGGAGAACATAGTCAAGCGGGCGAGGGACTTCAAGCCGCTCTTCGAGTACTACTTCGAGAACCTCTCCATGATTCCCGACGAGAAGCAGTACATCGTGATAGGGGAAGGCGACAGGCCGGTCGGGGTCCTTGACGAGGCCTTCGTCTCCGAGTACGGCCAGGTCGGCGTCAAGTTCGTGGAGGCGGGGAGGTGCTGGAAGATTCTGGAGATCTACGAGAACAAGGTGTACGTGGCGCCCGAGGAGGACCCGGCAGGGGCTGTGCCCAGCTGGGTCGGGGACGAGATCCCAGTCCCACTGGAGGTCGCGCTCGAGGTCGGCGCCATAAGGAGGGAGTACGCCGAACACATCGAGGCCTCGACGGGCGAGGCCTACATACAGCAGCTCTGCGAGAGGTACCCCATAGACGCCCACGCCGCGGCCGCGTCCCTCAAGGAGGTCGTGGAGCAGCACTCGATGGGCCTCCCCATCCCTTCTGACAAGCTCATCACCATCGAGAGGTGGGACAGGTATGTGATTATCCAGGCGTCGTTCGGGCACAGGGTGAACCGGGTACTGGCGAGGGTCGTCGCCCACGCAATCTCGGAGAGGCTGGGGCAGTCGGTCGCGGTCCACCAGGACCCGTACCGGATGATACTCGAGGTCGACGCGTCCCCGGAGCTGGTGCGGACGACGTTCGAGGGGCTCGTCGACAAGGACCTCGCTGAGCTCGCCCGGGTCGCGGTCGAGCGGTCGGGCATCTTCAAGCGCCGCCTCATCCACGTCGGTAAGAAGTGCGGCGCGATAGCGAAGGAGGCCGACTACGCGAGCGTCTCCATCTCCGGGCTGATGGAGGCCCTGAGGGGGACGCCGGTCTACGAGGAGGCGATCAGCGTGATATTCCACGACGACTTCGACGTCCAGGCGGCGCGCGACGTCCTGCTCAGTGTGAAGGGGAAGGAGATAGCGGTCCAGGTCCTGGAGGCCGAGACCATCAGCCCTCTGGCCAGGATAGGTGTGGAGGAGGTCAGCAGGAGGGGCGAGATCGTCTCCCCCGAGAGGCTGAGGGCGATAATCCGCCAGTCGGCGGAGGCGCGGGTGATGGACGCCTTCCTGACGGAGGTCTGCACGAGCTGCTGGGAGTACACGGAGCCCAAGAGGATCGGGAGCGTCTTGCTCGGGAAGTGTCCCAGGTGCGGGAAGGACTCGATCGGCTACTCGACCGAGACCTACGAGTCGATCTTCAGCCTCGCGCTGAAGGCGAGGAGCAGGACCGACCTGCGGGGCAAGAACCTGAGGATGGTCGAGGTCCTCAAGAAGTCCACGGCGCTCTGCGGGGAGTACGGCCTCGACGCACTCATCCTGATGGGAGGGAGAGGGATAAGGCTCGGCGACCTCGCTGGGCTGCTCGCGAGGAAGAAGAAGGAGGGCGGGGACATAATCGACTACGTCATCGAGGGCGAGAGAGAGGCGCTGAAGAGGCGCTACTTCGCTTCCTGACCGGCTCACTCAGTCTTGAGTGAAGGAGCGGACCCTGGACATCGCGTCCTCCGCCTCCGTCTCGTACTGCATCGAGCTCATCAGGAAGTCGATGCCCCTCTTGGACGGGAGGGTGCGGATAAGGTCCCTCTCCGTGACGAGCCCTATCTTGTGCGACGGGAGGTCGTTGACGACCAGCCCGCCGACCCCGAAGGTGGTCATCTGGTTCGCTGCGACGCGGACGTCCTCCTCGCTCCCGATGGTTATCACGTCGGCGGTCATCAGCTCGGAGATGCGTCGGTCGAAACCCGGAGAACTGGGGCCCCCGTTCATGATCCGGGCGATGTGCCTTATGACGTCCTTGTTCGTGAGAACGCCGCTGAGCTCGCCGCCCTCCGTGACCACCGGGAGCCGCCTGACCCTCTTCTCGGACATCAGCTTCACGGCCTGGCCGAGGGTCGTGCCGGGCCCCGCGGTCGTGACGTTGGAGTTCATGATCTCTGAGACCTGCACATTCAGCGGAGACGAGCTCGTCCCCATCAGGCTGACCAGGTCCCTGAGCGTTATGATCCCCTCGACGACCCCGAGCATGTTGACCACGGGGAGGGCGCCGACGTTGTGGAAGGAGAACTTCTTGATGACCTCCCGCAGGCCGTCGCCGGGCTCCACTGCTATGGGCTGCACCGTCATCAGGTGCTCCACGGGAATCTGGAGAGAGACCTTCACGTCCTCGGCCGTGGCGAAGGACTCCATCGTGAGGTTGAGCGAGTCAATTATGTCCTGGACTGAGATGATCCCGAGTATCTTTCCGGACTCGGCTATCACGGGGAGGTGCCTGAAGTTCCGGTTCTTCATGAGCATGGCGGCGTTCAGGACGCTCTCCTTGGTCGAGATGACCACCGTCTGCCTGGAGAAGAGCCACCAGATGTCGGAGGTCTTTTCGGGCATCTTGCCATCTACTCCTCTACGGGTGTCTCCTGCGGCGGCACGTGCATCTCCTTCTTCTCCTTCTCCTCCTTCACCCGGATCACGCTGAACTCGGACGCGAGCACCTTCTGTCTCGTCTCTGCAGGGATCGCGAAGGCCTCGAAGAACTCCTGGAGCTTCGGGCCGATGACGCTCAGGTCCTCGTCGCCGAGGTGTCTGAGCTCGATCGTGACGGGCTTGGTGTACTTGGTTGAGAAGAAGAGCACCAGCACCCTCGTCATGAGGGCCTCCGGGAGGGTCTTCGCGAGCAGCTGGACGCTGGGGTACGCTGCGCGTGTAATCTCATCGTAGACCGCCGCGGGGAGGATCCCGTCGAGGGTCTGGGAGTGGAGGTACCGCAGGACGTCCTCGCGCTGAGGTATCAGGCCCACCTGTTCGTCGCCGATCCTCCCCCTGATGTAGATCCTGCCTCCGACCATCCCGGTACCGATGTAGTTCCTCGCGGGTCTCTTCGAGTCCGAGAGGTTCAGCGCTATCACTACCCCGCCGGCCATGTACTCGCCCAGATAGTCGTCGGCCGTCTCTCCGACCACGAGGAACGGGCGGTGCTTCTCGTACTCCCGCATCTGTATCGCGGCCCTGTTCCCGACGGTGCCGCGGACGAAGATGCTGCCGCCCTGGATGGCCTGGCCCGTGACGTCCCGGGAATTGCCGTGAACTATGATGGAGCCGGACTGCATCGTGTCGGCCAGGTCGTCGGCAACGTTGCCAAACACCTCGAAAGTCGCCCCGTCGTTCAGGTTGGCCAGACAGTTGCCGGGGAAACCGGTAATCTGTATCTTGAACGGCTCTTCGCGCCCCTCGGCCTTGGGGGTTATTCCGATTCCCAGGTACCGCTGGCCGGAGCAGTTCTCGATGACGATCCCCTTATCGCCTCGGGAGTGCGCCGCCCTGATTGACTCGTTGAGCTCCCTGAACCCCTTCCCCGTCGCGTCGACGGTCTCGACGCGCCTCGCCGAGCTATGTGGCATCTGTGTCGTCAGGGCGGAAGTCTGCGTGTCCAGGCTCCTCTCCGTGCCCGGCTCGATCATCCCCTGCCGGAGTGATGCTATGAAGAAGGCCCCCGGCTCGGGCGTCCAGATCTTCGCGTGCTTTGAGCGGTTCCTTATCTGGTTCTCTTCGCTGGCCACGTAGAAGTACTCGGCGTCCTCGCCTACGAGCAGCGGCCTGAACTTCGACCTGTCCGTCATAGCGACCAGGTATGTGTCCTTCCCGTCAGCGTACCCTGCGACGACCGCGAACGGCCCATCGAGCCTCGCGCCCCGGTACCGGTACAGGAGGTCACGCACGGCTGGCGCGATGTTCCTCTCGAAGGGGTTCGTAAGGACCCTAGCTGCGTCGCTCATGCTTAGGCCGTCTACTCTCAGGAGGTGGTCGAGGAGCTGGGCGATCACCTCGCTGTCGGTGCCGACGTGGCTCTTGATGCCCCAGGAGTTGAGCAGTTCCATGTTCGAGCCGTAGGAACTGATGTCGCCATTGTGGACGATGGCCGTGTTCATCGACGCGAACGGGTGGGACCAGATGGGCAGCGACCCCGGCGAGTTCGTCGGCTGCCTGGTGTGGGCCAGCCACATGTCCGCGCCGCCCTCCTCCCTGTCGAGCCCCCACATGCCGGCGACCTCGGCCGGGAAGCCCACCTCCTTGTAGACGCTGAGATACCGGCCGTAGGAGAAGACGCGGCCTTCGAAGCCGTCCCTAAAGAGCGATGAGTTGACCGAGTCTACCGCCTTCTCGACCATGTCGTCTGAGTCCTCCAGACGGGGCGTCACGTTCGCCTCCCAGACGACGAGGTCAGTCCTCCTCTTGTCGACTCTCCTGATCCTGGATCCGTCCACCGGGCCGATGCTCTCCTCGAGCACGCCTCTGATCCGGTTCGCGACGCTCTCCGTCGTCACGAAGGCCTGTATCCTATACGGTGCCCCTCCGGGAACCTCGGGGGTCCTGAAGGCCGCATACCCTGCGCCGAGATCGCTGCCCCTGTACTTTATGCACGATATTCCGTTTATCGCAGCGCTGTTGGGTATGAGGGGCGAGCCGGCCTTCCTGAGCATCCCGAAGACGCCGCATCCGTCCTTTACGACCGGCTGGCCGAACCTCCTGTCGAAGGCGATGCCGTCCAGGTCCATCTCAGGCAGCTCCCGCCGGCTTCACTCCGAGCTCGATTCGCGACGAAGGGTCGAGGTCGATCGAGCGGAGCAACTCCCTGTTGCCTGTCAGGGTGGAGTTGATGTTGCTGATCCCCGCCGCGCCCGCCAGGAGCTTGATGTCCTTCTGGGTCGCCGAGACGAAGTTCTCGAGCCTCTGGTTCGCCCTCGCGTCAAGGATCATCTCGCGGTCTCCCTCCTCAACGCCAATCGCGAGTAGCGCAGCCTTGCCCATCCCTACGCAGTCCGCTCCCAGTGCCACTATCTTGAAGACGTCGTCAGAGCCACGGATTCCGTTGCTCTCGGCTACAATGTTCAGCCTGCCCCTCACCCCGTGCTCCTTCAGCTCCCGGTCGAGAAGCGAGACTGCGGCCTCAATCTGCATATCAGACCCGATCTCATCTTCGTCCAGTATGATCCCCGAGAAGCCCTCCTCGGGCCTGAGCAGCTTGGTGATGGAGGCGATGGCCGACCACGATGTGGGCGACCGGAGGAGCACCTTCACACCGTCCTTTGCGAGGCTGCTCACGCGGGACTTGGTCTCGGGGTCCCCTAGGAACCATTCGAGTCGGATGGTGCGAACCCGGGACTCGAGGCCTGACTCGACATCGCTGATCAAGCGCTCCCTGTAGGGCCCCAGGTCAGCGGCGCCTGCGTCGTCGACGTCGAGGAGCAGCCCCATCGCCGAGGCGACCTTCGCGAAAATCGAGACGACGCTCGCGGGCACGGACTTCGGTAGATGGGTAAAGAAGAACGGTGACGAGAGCCTCAGGCCGGTCCCGCCGATGTACGTGGATATCTCGATCTCCTCCCTGTAGGGGTCGATGCTCGGACGGGTCACCTGCGCGCCGTCAGATACGAGCCAGTCGGAGAGGCGCACCGGCTCGTCGATGAACGGAGGGCTGTTCGTGCCCATGCTCGAGATCTCCGACTCTGCGGGGAACTTGCCGGTTGTCCCGGCCATGTCCCTGAGTATGCCGATCCGCTGCGGGGGCCAGAGATACTGCCCCTCTGGGAGGCGGGAGTAGCCGTGGACGTCGCTCCTCGTCCTGTACCCTGAGGTCTCGAAGCCGAGTATCGAAGCGGTCTCCTCGTTCAGCGCTCCGTGTGATAACAGGTCGCGCCGCCCGATGAGCTCCTGGATGTCGGAGACGCCCATCTGCTCGAGTAGCATCTTCATCTCTGCGTTCCAGCCGTTGATGAGATTCACCATCCACTTAATCGACTGCTGGAGCGAGAGCGACCTAGCCTGGTTCGGGGATATCTTGTTCGTGAGGACCGCTGGGCAGTAGCCGATGTGGCACTTGTGGACCATCAGACATCCGAGCGCCATCAGGGTGGCGGTTCCGAGACTGGTGACGTCGGCGCCAAGCGCCATGAGCTTCAGGGAGTCCTCGGGCGTGCTGACCCTCCCGGCGGCTATCACCGTGAAGCCCTTCCTCAGCCCCTCCTTCCGGAGGATGGCGTCGACTGATGCGGTCGCGAGCTCAATGGGTATCCCCACATTGTTCTTCACCACAGAGGGGGCCGCGCCCGTTCCTGCCCCCGCCCCGTCGATGATGATGCCTTCTGCGCCCATCCTCGCGATTCCCGAGGCGATGTACGGGATGTAGTTCGTCGCGCCGACCTTCACGAAGATTGGCTTGCGGGTCGCTTCCTTCAGCCCGAGAATCCTCTGGCCGAGGTCCTCTATCGAGTAGATGTCGTGATGGGGGGCTGGTGAGATCGCGTCCTTCCCTAGGGGGATCCTCCTCGTCTCGGATATCGGCTCGGTGACCTTGACTCCGGGGAGGTGGCCTCCTATCCCAGGCTTGGCACCCTGTCCTATCTTAATCACGACCGCCTGTCCCTTGGTGAGCGATGAAATCGTGACCCCGAATCTCGCCGAGGCCCACTGGACGGTGATCCTGGAGCAGTCGGCGACCTCCTTGAGCAGCCCGCCCTCGCCCGTCCCGGCGATGACCTCCGTGATGTCCGCCGCCTTCGCTATGGCGATGTTCGGCGTCCCCGAGAGGGCTCCGAAGGACATGTCGCCGAGGTAGAGCGGGGAGGCGAGGGAGAGGTCCGATCCCCCGAAGAGCGGGACGCGAATCCGGACCGGATCCGGAGAATTCCGACCGGGGGTGAACTTCAGGCGAAGCTTGTCGAGGACGCGCTGCGTCCGCTCGGAGTCAGGGATCACCAGTTCGCTGGTGGCCTGGCCGGTCGTCGCAAGCTGCCTGATGTGCTGGATCTTCCACTTTGTCCAAAACTCCTTCGACCTGGAGGGCGGGATGGGCAGGTAGCTGACAACCTCGATTGTCCGGCCCCTGCTCAGATTGTTGACTGTGGACACTACTGCTGGCTACCGCCGGCTCGGATTTAAAATAATGGGTGAGGTCAAGGAGCAGCCTCTCCCCGCGCCAGAATCAGCGTCATGAGAGACTTTTCGTCGACCTCGGCCCTCGTCCTCCAGCCGATCCGGAGGAGGCCCTTCTCGTCCTGGTCGAGGTAGCCGCGCTTGATGAACCGCTCCAGGGAGTAGTCCACCCTCCAGCGAGGGAACTTCTCCCTGAGGAAGGTCTCGAGCTCCTTGCGGCCCACCCGCCCCTGTCGGGAGTTGATCATTGCGATCGACGAAGCGAGCACCGCCAGGTCGTCGATGCGGAATCCCGCGCTCTCGGCCTCGCTGAGCGTCGGGCTCTCCCTGAACCTCAGGAGGAACCTCGTCGAGTCGTCCGTGCCCTCGATCCCCGGGACCTCGTGAACCTCCATCCCCAGCTGTTTCAGGTCCCCCGACAGCACCTGTAGGATCGTCTTGTAGTCCTTGCCCAGGTACCTCTTCATCTCCCAGCCCTTCACGCCAGGGTTCCTGCCTCTCTGGAGTATCAGGACCTGCAGCGCCTTCCTCATCTTCCTCTCCAGCAGGGCTCTCTCTCCGTCGCCAGTGCTCATGTTATCGCTATCGCCACCGACTTCGTCTCAGTCCCGGCAGGTCCGTCCGTCGACGAGAGGAATATCTCCTCGGTGAGAGGGTCGACCCTGATGGTCGCCCGCCCCTCTGTCACCACGAACGCGACGAGGTAGGCGCGGACCGCGGTCTCCTCGAACGTCGGGGCGCCTATGAATCGCCTGTAGTCCATCTCTCCGCCCGCGGCCTTCTGGACCAGCTCCCCGTGAATCGCGTTCAGCCGGGTCTCGAACTCCTCCTTCGTGAAGATGTTGAGCGCCTGCAGCTCGTCGAAGTTCAACTGACCGGGGGCGACGGCGTAGTTGCCCAGACCATCCCTGAACCGCTCGGACAAGGGGATGAGGTCCCGCCAGTAGGTGAACGCCTTCTCCAGCCCCCGCGCCGTAAGCTGGTCGACCTGGGCGACGGGGTGCCAGCACTTGACGAAGCTGTCGGCCAGGTCCTCGCGGGTCAGGAGCCGGATCTTGAGCTCGAGGAGCATGGGGTCGATGTACAGTGACGAAGCGCGATGCTTGATCCACTGGTCCTGCAGCCTGACGATCCCCACGAGCTGCTGGAGCGCCTCCGAGTCCTTCAGCATGACGTCGATCAGCTGCCACTCCGGGAGGTGCTTCTTTAGCATCATCAGCTTCTCCTTGATGTCGACCTCGAAGGGGTTGACGCTCGACGACTGGACCGACTTGCAGAGCTCGATCAGGCGGAGGATGTCCTCGAGCTTCTTATCTTCCTTTTCCGGCAAACTCCTTCACCTCAGAGGCTCCGTGAACCGACTGGACAGTTATGACGTGGGCCGACCTGTCGATCACCGCTATTATCGAGGGCGTGATGACGATGTTCTGGGAGTTGCTGTTCTGCTTCGACCCCGAGAGTATCATCTTGAAGATCGCCTCCCGGTTCTTGGGGTCCATGTGTATGTCGAACTCGTCCATCGCCCTCAGCGGCGATATTATCCTGCTCTGGAGCGAGAGGATGAACGCGACGAGGGCGACCGACCGCTCTCCCCCGCTCTGCGTGTATGGGTCGAGCACGCTGGCAGGCGCCCCCTTGTAGCCCACCAAGAGCTGGAAGCCCGTCTCCTCTATGCTGTCCCCCTCCTCGAGCCTTATGGCCCCGGTCGCGCCGACGGTCGAGAGGACCTGCTGGTAGACTGGTGTTATCTCGTCGATGAGGTTCTGGATCGCCGTCCGCCACACTTTCTTCCGTTCGTCGAGTTCCCTGAGCATCAGCCCCTTGTTCTCCTGGAGCTGGGTGAGCTTGTCCTTCAGGCCCTCGATGTTCCCCATGTAGTCCTTGTAGATCCGCTCCGCGTCCTCGGGGAGGTCCTGCAGCTTCTGGATCTGGGCAGAGACTAGCTTCAGCTCCTCGGAGACCTCGTACGGCTGCCTCTCCGTGACAAGCCTCTCGCCCGCCCTCTCAAGCTCTGGTTTGAGCGCCTCGAGCTCCCCCACCACCTCCTTCTCGGACCTCTCCAGCTCCCTGATCTCCGACTCTGTGATCTTAATCCGGTACGCGAGCACCTCGAACTTGACCCGCTGGGAGATGTACTCGTCGGTCGTCTTCTTGATTATGTCCTCGACTCCTCCGAGCTCGGCCTGCAACGACGCGACCTCCCTGTCCAGCTCGACCTTCTTCCGGCCCGCGTCCTCGGAGGTGCTCTTCGAGCTCTGCGAGGAGAAGTCCAGGAACTCCTGAATATGCTTCAGCTTCTTCGGGTCCGCGCTGGACTTGAGGTCGCGGAGGTCCTCCCTGATGGCCTCGAGCTCCGCCCTGAGCGTCTCCATCGCTCCCCGCGCGCCTTCGTCTCCGGCCCGCTCCTTCTCCGCCCTGACAACGGCCCCGTAGAGCTTCCCGAGCTCGACCTGCCTGTCGAGGAGGGCGCGGTGCAGCGCCTCCGACTCCACCCCCGCTCTCTGCTGCTGCTCGGTGATGTCGTCGAGGCTCTCCCTCTTCATCGCGAGCTTCTCGCGGACGGACTGGATCGACTTGAGGAGCTTCCCCTCATGGGCCCAGAGCAGCTCCCTTCCAAGGAGCGCCCGGTGGTCCAAGAGCTTCTTCTTCTCCAGGTAGCGGTCGTAGATCTGCTTCCAGTACTCGATCGTCTGGTTGGCGTTCTCCATCAGCTGGATGAGCGACCCCTCCTCGCTAATCATGCTCTTGAGGTCCCCCTCCGACTGGAAGATCCGTTCCCGGTACTCGCGGAACCCCACGGCCTCCTCGACCATCGTGAGGCGCTGCTGGGTGGAGATGGCGCCCAGCTCCTCTATCATCCCCTGGTGCATGATGATCAGGAGGTTGTCGGGGTTGATCCCGAACTCGCTGAGGAGCCTGACGACCTCGCTCTTGTCTATCTCCTTGTAGTCCGCCTCGTACCAGTAGGAGCCGTCCTTCCGGAGGTAGCGCGAAAGCATGAACGTGTCGGACTTGGAGTAGGGTATCGGCCTAGACCCCCTCGTCTCCCTGTTGTCGAAGATGAGCGAGACCCTGGCGATTTCCTTCCCGCGCCGTATCAGGTCGCTGAGCTTCCTCGACCTCTCGGTGTACGCCTGTCCGAAGGCGACCGAGATGGCGAGGAGGACGGAGGACTTGCCCGCGCCGTTGGGCCCGACGATGAGGTTGAGCCCTCCGGTCAGCGGTATCCTCGCGTACTCGTAGCTCATGAAGTTCTCTAGGATTATCTCCTTGATCGGGGGAGAGAACGTCTTCTCCCGAGTTGACAACTCCCCTAGAGGCTTCGACAAGGGTCGGAAAGGCGAACCGTTTAGGTATTTTAGGACTGCGGTGTAGTCGGTCGAAAATCTCGATTAGCTTTTACCATAGAGGTCCGGCCTCCCTGCGTCTTGGTCTTAGCGGCGAAGCTGTTTGTGGTAAAGGAAGAGAGGAACCTCCCCCTGCTCGCGACGAAGCTGAAGAACTTCAGGCTCGAGCAGGAGATGAGCGTCGAGGAAAAGAGCTTCAAACTGCTCTCGGAGATATCAGACATCAGCATCTCGAAGGACACGCTTGAAGGGACGTTCTCCTATGACACGGTCTTCCTGGTGAACCAGAGAGGGAGCTCCATCCCCATCACCAGGACGTTCGAGGCGCCATTCACCTTCAACCTCTTCGGCGAGAACCTCTACCTGACCATATTCGACAAGAAGAGCCGGGCGAACAACGTAGCCAACGAGATGAGCAAGGCCCTCTTCATGAGCCTCGGTCAGATTGTGGAGGCGAGGATCCCTCCGGAGGTCCTGAAGAGGTTCCACGAGGAGAACTTCGAGAACACGAAGATCCTCTTCTTCGACTCGGTGGACCTGCCGAACATCTCCAAGCTCTCGCTCTACGGGGAGGCGCTGGGCACGACGACGCTCTACAACGACTACCTCGAGCACGGCCAGATCTGGTACGCCGTCATGAAGTCGAGGAAGTTCGGCTATGTCGTCGGGGTCACTCGGAACGCCGTCGTGACCTGCTTCAGCAGGGCCGACATGCCCGAGTTCAAGACCTACGTGAAGTCAGAGATCCTCCCGCTGCTCAAGTGAGGCCGCGGTGTCGGAGCCTTCCGTCCGGTCCGCGTCCAATCAGCTAGCGTAATTAGGCTCCTCGCCCGAGCCGCCGGAGACCTTGCTGAAGGTGGTTCCAGGAGAGGCTGCGCTCATCTTCAAGGAGCAGGAGGAGTGCACCCTGCTGATCTCCGACCTCCACCTCGGCCTCGAGAAGGAGATGGCCAAGAAGGGCTTCAGGATAACGTCCTACTCCACGAAGATCCTCGACAGGATAAACGTCATTGCGGAGAGATACAGGGCGAACAGGATCATCGTCCTGGGCGACGTGAAGCACTCCATAGGCAAGGTCGAGGACATCGACTGGAACGTCCTGCCGTGGTTCTTCGAGACGCTACTCGACGTCTTCGCGTCGGTCGAGGTGGTCCCTGGAAACCACGACGGTGGGATAAGGTCGCTCATCCCGAGCAGGGTGAAGGTCCACCCTTCGGACGGGATGATAATCGGGACGGACGAGCGGGTCGGGGTGACCCACGGCCACTCCTGGCCGTCACGCGAGGTGATATCGTGCGGCAGGATAGTGATGGGGCACTCCCACTTCAGGTACGAGATGAGGGACAGGTTCGGGGCGCGGAGCAAGGAGGCGGTCTGGCTCTTCGCGAAGTACGACGTCGAGAAGCTCCTGAGCAAGGCAGGCTACGAGGGCGGCACGGGAGAGGTGGGGGAGCTCATGGTCATGCCGCCGTTCAACAACCTGGTCGGCGGCCAGGCGATCAACGCCAAGGGCGGATTCGACTTCGGACCGGTGCTATCGTCGGGAACGGTCGATGTCGCCGGCGCCGACATCTTCCTGCTGGACGGGACCCGCGTCTGAACCTACCGGTACGCGCTCGAACCGTTGAGCGACTTCTGGATCAGCCGGTCCAGCGCCACCTCCCCGACGGCTCCGATCGTGGCATCGACGGGCTGGCCGTTCTTGAAGACCATGAAGGTCGGTATCGACAGTATCTCGTACCTGGTCGCAATCTCCGACTGTTCGTCGGTATTCAGCTTCCCAAAGAGAACCTTCCCGGAGTACTTGGCAGCGAGGCGCTCAACGACCGGCTCCATCGCCCTGCAGGGCGGGCACCACACGGCCCAAAAGTCGACGAAGACCGGGCGCCCGTCGTTGACGTACTTGTCGAAGTCGGAGGTTGTGAGCGTGACTATCGGCTCGTGCTTCGTGGCGGCTTCCAGGGTCATCCTCTTCGCCTTTTCGTTTAGAATGTTTGCAAGTTCAGGATCAGACAATATCTTTATGTCGAGCTGAAAGACGTATTTTAAGATTCTCGGGTTGACGATCCGTTGGCGCATTCTTCAGGGACGCGAGTCGGCGCAATAGCCGAGGGCCTGAGGCAGGACGAGCCAATCGGGAGGGTAGAATCCAAGACCGCGGCCGTTGCCGTGATTATCAGGACCGCCCTCTTCGGCGAGGAGGTGCTGCTAATCAGACGTGCGGTCAGGGAGGGAGACCCTTGGTCGGGCGATGCCGCCTTCCCCGGCGGCCGAGTGGAGGCCCCGGATGGAAGCTTCAGGGATGCTGCGGCAAGAGAGGCGCTGGAGGAGGTCGGCGTCGACCTCGCAGCAAACGCCCGTTTTCTTGGATACATGCACCAGTTTCAGGCAAGGAGGGGGAACATCTGGGTGGTTCCGAGCGTCTTCCTCCTCACCGGGGCAGTCTCGATAAGGGCCAACAGCGAGGTCTCGTCGCATCTCTGGGTCCCCCTAGTTGAGCTCCTCGGGCGGGAGAGCCGCGCCACCTTCACTCTGGTACGCGGAGAAGAGAGGATGACCTTCCCTTCATTCAATCTTCGAGGGTACGTTGTCTGGGGCCTGACCGAGCGAATCTTGTCCTCGCTCGCGGGTTCGATCGGAGATGAACCCAGCTAGCTCACTTTGATACGTACTTCTTGATCTCCGCCAGATGGGAGGGATTCCTTCGGAGGAACTCCACGAGCCGCTCGATGCGGTAGATTGTCGTAGGCTGCACGTGGTGCTCGATCCCTTCCGTGTCCTCGTAGGCGACGCCGCCCTCGACTCCGATCATGGAGAGGAACTCGGAGATGATCTCGTGTCGGCGGATGACGGACCGAGCAATCTTCTCGCCGGACTCGGTGAGGCTCATCCCGCGGTAGGGCTGGTGAAGGAGGTAGCCGCGGGCCGCCAGCTTGGCGACCATGTTCGAGACGGTCGGGGGCTTTACCTCCAGCCTCTCCGAGACGTCTACGGTGTTCGCGTAGCCCTTGTCCTCGAGGAGGTGGTAGACAGCCTCGAGGTAGTCTTCCGCACGGGGCGTCTCCTGCTTCTTGCTCGCTCCCCTCGGCATTCTGGGATTCCCGGGCCGGCCGGCTTAAAAGCCTTGTAGCGCACCGTAATCTAACATGCTTCGACTAGCCTAAACTGTGGCGGGAGATCACGACGCAGCCCTCAGCGCGCATCGGGAGATTGCTTTGGCCTGGGCTCAGGGAAGAGCTCCCTCTGCCTTTTCTGCGTCCTCGAGCGCCTGACCTCTCCGCGCTCGTAGGGGAAGACGACCCAGGTGTCGACGGTCTGGAGGGAGAAGTCCGGGACGAAGGCGCTCCACGGCTTTGTGAAGAGGACGGCGGTCCTCAGGGCACGCGGCTTCTCCGCGCTGAGGTACTGCGTCACCGTCTCCATCGTCTCCCCGCCGTCCACGAGGTCGTCGACGACAAGCACCCTCTTCCCCGAGATGTTCTCGATGATGGTGGTGAGGATCTTCGGCTTGACGCGCTCCCCGACGTCGGTGTAGGACTTTACGTTGAGGAAATCGATCTTGCTGCCAAGCCTGTCAGATACGACCATGGCGACCGGGATGCCGCCCCGGGCGATCCCGACGACGAGGTCAAACCTCTCGCCGCTCGCGTTCACGGAGTCCGCCAGCTTGGTCACGAGTTCGCCGTACTGGGCCCAACTCAGATAACGCAGCTTTGGCAACTGGCCTGCTCCGCCTCGACCCTCTAAAAAGCATTCAAGGTGCGTCCTCAAGGACGACCGGCTCTGCCGCGTCCGGTGCCACCAGGACCTTCCCGGACCGGAGGCGGGAGATGTAGATACCGGCGAACATGATGGCGACGCCGAGAATCTCTACCGGGGTCGGTAGCTCCCCCGTCACGATGGCCTGGATTACCACCGAGGTAGCCGGGACCGCGAATGCCAGCGTCGTGACGCTGCCTATCGACTCCATCCTCGCCATAGCGTTCCAGAGCAGGAGGGTAATCGCGCCGCCGATCACCGAGACGTAGCCGAGGTCTATGAAGAACCCAGGCGTGGGGTTGAGGTAGAAGACGAAGGGGAAGAAGGGAAGGAAGAGCAGCCCCCCGATGAAGAACTGTGTAGCCACGGTCCGGACAGGATCCTGGTTCCTCAGCTTCCTGTAGTAGACGGTGTAGAGACCCCAGAAGAACGCGTTGATCACGCTGAAGACTATCCCGGTCGTCGATCCACCGACGTCGGAGAGCGCGAGGCCGTAGGTCGCGACCCCGGCGAACCCGATGAGCGCGCCGAACGCTCCGAACCTGCTGGTGCCCTCCCTCAGCAACAGCACGGCGAGGGGGATCGCGAAGAGCGGCATGGTGTAGCTCAGGACCGCAGACTGACCGGCGGAGACGTACTGGAGGCCGAGGGCCCAGAACGCGCTGCTCAGGAAGGCGAAGCCGCCGAGCAGGAGCGTGTCCCTGTTCAGGATTGGCCTGAAGTTCTTGGCTATCGCGAAGCAGATCGTCGAGGCTATGAGATAGCGGATGCCCATGAAGACGAGCGGGTTGACGTACTGCAGGCCGTCCTTGGCGAACTGGTACTGGAGGCTCGCCACGAGCACGTATGGCAGGGCGTAGGTGACCATGCTTCTCTTCGTGCTCATAGGCGCTGAGCCGGTGGACATCCCACCTCGCTTCATAAGTTAGTTGAACGATGAGTTTGGACTGAGGTGGGCCGGGAGTGATTTGAACACTCGACTTTGGCGGTTTTCCACTTTCGCTGTGTAAGAGCGACGTCATAACCGAGCTAGACCACCGGCCCAAACGCGTCCTGGTTGGGACTGGTAATAAGCATTGGAATCGACTGAGGAGTCGCGGTACACGCGAAACATCTGGAAAATATTTAAATAGAATTCGGGTGCCGACAATATCGAGTGGCGCGAATGAGAGGGGATCAACTTCATGGGAGCTGGTTCGGTTCATCGTTTGCGTTGACTGTCTGCTAAGGATCAGAGGATTATCAGCCCGTAATTGCGGCATTCCACGTCTTGCGCGTATGTCAACTACGAGAGGTGTAGGAAACGGCTGAGCAGCTGAAACTAGCCCTCCCGAAGGGCTCTCTTGAGAAGGCCACCTTCGAGATCTTCCAGAGATCATACTACAAGATCTCCGGCCAGGACAGGACCTACAGGCCCTACTTCAGCGACCCCGAGATAGAGCTCAGGATCCTGAGACCTCAGGAGATCCCCGTTTACGTGGCGGACGGTGTCCAGGACGTGGGCATCACGGGCATAGACTGGATACGCGAGACGGGCGCCAACGTCGAGAAGGTCCTGGATCTGGAGTACGGGAAGGTGAAGATCGTGACGGCGTTCCCAAAGTCCGCGCCCTACGAGAAGTCGAGCGAGCTGCTGGAGGACTACTGGAAGAACGGCAGATCGGTCCGCGTCTCGGCAGAGTACCTCAACATAACCGCGGAGTACCTCAAGTCGATACCCATCTACAAGAAGCTCTTCGGGAACAAGGAGCCCATGATCATCACCCCGTGGTGGAGGAAGGGGGACAACCCGAAGGCGAGCGTCTACCTCTCCTTCGGCGCGACAGAGGCGAAGCCTCCGGAGATCGCTGACCTCATAGTGGACGTCACGGAGACTGGGACGACACTGGAGCAGAACAACCTCAGGCAGGCGGAGACGATAATGGTCTCGACCGCCCACCTCATCACGAACAAGTCTGCCCTGAAGGACCGGTGGAAGAGGGAGAAGATCTTCGACCTCAAGGTGATGCTCAGGGGCGTCGTGGAGGCCCAGAAGAAGCTCCACATCTTCGTCAACGTGAAGGAGGAGAACCTGCAGAAGCTCCTCTCGCAGCTCCCGTCGCTGAAGAGGCCCACCATCAGTCCGCTCTCCGAGAAGGGCTGGTTCGCCGTGAACACCGTGATCGGAAGGAGCGACCTTCTCAAGATGCTCCCCACGCTGAGGAAGCTGACACAGGGCCTGGTCGTCCACGAACCGCAACAGATCCTCTCTCTCGAGGAGTTCGCGGGAGAGAACGGCGAGAAATGAATGAGCTTCTACCCCTGATCAGGGCCGAGGGAAAGGACCCCGCGCGCCTGGCCGCCCGGATCAGGGGCCGGAGACGCGACCTGGCCTCCGTCGAGGAGGGGGCGCAGAAGATAATCACGAGGGTCAGGAGCGAGGGCGACGCTGCCCTCCGGCAGCTCACGCTCGAGCTGGACCACGCCGAGATCGGGGGGAGGATACGGCTCGACAGAGAAGAGATAGACGGAGCGCGGGCAAGGGTCGATGCCAGGCTGCTGGACGCGATGAGGTTCTCCCTGAACCGCATCAAGAAGACCCAGGGACAGCTCCTCCGCCGTCTCTCGTACTCCTACGTCTCGGACGGTTTCGTCGTTCGGACCACCGCGAGGGGCCTGCCCTCCGTCGGGTGCTACATCCCGGGAGGGCGCGCGGCCTACGCGAGCACGGTTCTCATGACTGCGGGAGTAGCCAGGCTCGCCGGCGTCGGAAGGGTAGTGGTGTGCACGCCGCCTAGTCGGGATGGGGCGGTCGACGATGCCATCCTCGCCGCGGCCAGTCTCTGCGGCGTCGACGAGGTATACAGGGTCGGAGGCGCCCAGTCGATCGCGGCCCTGGCCTATGGGACCGAGTCGGTGCCCAGGGTCTCGAAGATAGTGGGGCCTGGCGGCCTCTACGCATCGGTCGCAAAGCGACTGGTCTCCAGGGACGTTCAGATCGACTTCTTCGCCGGACCTACGGAGATCGTGGTCGTCGGCGACCGGACGACGGACCCTAGGGTCGCGGCGTGGGACCTCGTCGGGCAGGCGGAGCACGGACAGGACAGCCTCTGCGGGCTGATCACCTGGGACCCCGGACTCGCCGAGAAGGTCAGGGAGGAGGTGGCAAGGATATCCTCGGGCATCGACAGGGAGGAGTTCGTGAAGGGAGCGCTGGCTCGGGGCTTCGCGGTCGTCTGCCGCAACAGCGACTCGGCGGCCGGGATCGTGAACGCCCTGGCGCCGGAGCACCTTGAGCTGATGATGGACGACCCCGGGGCCTTCTCGGAGAGGGTAAGGAACGCCGGGCTGGTGCTCTCCGGGAAGTACGCCCCCTGCGCGGCGAGCGACTACTGCATAGGCACCGATCACGTGATCCCGACGGAGGGCTACGCCGCGGTCAGGTCGAGCCTCTCGGTCCTCGACTTCGTCAAGCTGAACTGGACCGTCGAGGGCACAAAGGCGGGGCTGAAGGCGGTCTTGCCTCCCCTGAAACTGCTCGCTGAGGCCGAAGGCCTCCCCAACCACTACAGGTCTGCGGAGTCGCGATTCAGGAAATGAAGGAAGCCAGCTACGAAACGGTGGATCCAGGCGGCGTGCCCGCCCTGCTGCGCCCCGGTTCGAGGGACCTTCTCAGGAAGGTCGACGCCGTCGTCTTCGACTGCGACGGGACGCTGATAGACGTGCGCGAGTCCTACGACGCAACGATAATGAAGACCGTCGAGGCGATGGTCGAGGGTTTCTCGGGCGTGGAGCTGCCGATCGAGGAAGTCGGAGGGAAGATGATCCTCGAGGTCCGGAGCACGGGGGGGTTCAACAGCGACTGGGAGACCACATACGCCCTGTCGCTCCTCTCCGAGGTGGCCATCGAGCGGACACGGAGAGAGGCCCGCGGGAGGGAGGGTCAGGTCGGTCGCATCGTCGCCGCGCTCGCCGAGTTGGTCGATAGCTTCGCATCGAGGAACAGGCTGGCAGGACACAGGTCGGTCGACAGCTACCTCCGTCGTGGCGGACTGGAGTCAGACTCGGTGGAAGAGCTCCGACGGTACCTCGGCTTCCCGGGGACCGCCAGGGACAGCAGGTTGGCGGCCACCTTCGACCAGATTTACTACGGCGGTGAGCTCTTCCGGAAGATCTACGGCTTCCGGCCATCGGTATGGAACGACGAAGGACTCATAGATAGGGAGACCCTGCTCATCAGCCGCGAGGACCTTGTCCGCTTCAGGAAGATCGTCGGCGGGAAGAAGATGGCGATTGCCACTGGCAGGTCGTTCGTCGCCGTCAGGCACACGCTGGGCCGGCTCCTCCAGTACTTCGAGAGGGACGCCTCGGTCTACATCGGGGACGGGGAAATCGACCCGGGGGTCGCCTCCGAGATGGCCAAGTACAGCAAGCCGAGCGGAGCGAGCCTGGTCCGGGCTCACGAGGTCCTCTCGGCGGACGCCATGCTCTATGTCGGGGACTCGGCGGAGGACAGGCTGATGGTGGACGACGCCCGAAGGCGCTATCGGTCCATCTGCTTCGCCGGAATCTGCGGCAGCTCGTTCGACGAGAGAGCGCAGGTCTCGTATTTCACCCGCACCGACTCTGACCTGCTCGTCAACTCCGTCAGCCAGGTGCCCGATGTGCTAGAGATGATCCGAAGATGAGAAGAGCCAGACTCCAGAGGAAGACCAAAGAGACGCAAATCGAACTGACCGTCGACATCGACGGGACGGGAAAGTCGGACTGCAAGACGGGGGTGAAGTTCCTCGACCACATGCTCGATTCCTTCGCCACCCACAGCCTGGTCGACCTCAGGGTGAGGGCGGATGGCGACCTCCAGCACCACCTTGTGGAGGATGTGGCGCTCGCTCTCGGGCAGGGGCTAAGCAACGCGCTCTCCGACCGGGCCGGGATAACCCGCTTCGGACACGCAATCGTGCCGATGGACGACGCGCTCGCTCTGGTAAGCATCGACCTGGTCAAGAGGCCCTATTCATCCATACAGCTCGGGCTGGAGCGCGTGATGGTAGAGGACGCCCCAAGGGAGGACCTCGAGCACTTCTTCGTGTCCCTGGCGACTAGCCTGGGCTCGACGGTGCACGTGAAGATGCTCGACGGGAAGAACGACCACCACAAGTTCGAGGCCGCCGTGAAGGGTGTCGCCCTCTCGTTCCGCAGGGCCGCGGCCCCCGACCCCAGACGCGCCAAGGAGCCGCCCTCCTCCAAGGGCGCGATGTGACCTTGAGGTTCAAGGTCTTCAACTACGGAGCCGGGAACCTCTACAGCATACAGGCCGCGCTGAAGAGGGAGGGGGTGACCCCGAGCGTGACCAAGACCGGGGCCGGAATCGAGGAGGCCGACGCGATCATACTCCCGGGGGTGGGGAGCTTCGATCAGGCAGCGAAGACCCTCCCGATGGAGAGGGCCCGGGAGGTCATAGACTCGGGCAAGCCCGTGCTGGGGATCTGCCTGGGGCTCCAGCTCTTCTACTCATCGAGCGAGGAGGGGTCTGCCAAGGGGCTCTCCCTGCTCCCGGGAAGGGTGAGGCGCTTCCCCCCCACGGTCAAGGTACCGCAGATAGGGTGGAACACGCTCAGCCTGAGGAGGGAGGGCGATTTCACGGATGGGGTGCCGGACGGCTCGTGGGTGTACTACGTCAACTCTTTCGTCCCGGACGCGAAGGGAGGGTCGGTGGCAGCCACGACCAGCTACGGCGTCGAGTATCCGGCCCTCGTCGCCCAGAAGAACATCTACGGGACACAGTTCCACCCCGAGAAGTCGGGGACAGTCGGCCGGAGGGTCCTCCAGAACTTCATCCGAGCGGTGAGGAGGTAGCGGCATGGAGCTCTGGGCGGCGATCGACCTGATGGAGGGGTCCGCCGTGACCCTGGTCCAGGGGAGGGCGAAGGAGAGGACAGTCTGGGACGAGAGCCCGCTCCGGTTAGCGGAGAGATGGCAGGACGAAGGGGCTCACGGACTGCACGTGGTCGACCTCGACGCGGCGTTCGGCACGGGGTCCAACGCCGAGGTGGCGCGTAGGATCATCAAGGAATCGAGGGTGCCGGTGCAGGTGGGAGGCGGGATCCGGAGCGCGGAGGCGGCGGACGGTTGGCTGGGGGACGGCGCTTCGAGGGTCGTCTTGGGGACGCTGGCGTTCAGCGACCCGGCCGCGGCCCAGTCCATCGTCGGCGCCCACGGACCGGAGAAGGTGATCGTCGCGGCCGACTACAAGGACGGGATGATAGTGACCAGGGGATGGAAGGAGAGCCAGGGGATACCCATCGTCGCCGCGGCCAAGGGACTTGAGGCGCAGGGCTTCAGGAACCTGCTCACGACCGCCGTGGGGAGAGACGGAATGAAGACGGGGCCCGACGTCGCGACGGTCAGGGAGCTCGCGTTCGCGACGCGGATGAAGATAACGGCGTCCGGGGGAATCCGCGACGTCAGCGACCTTCTGGACCTGGAACGGGCAGGCGCGGCGGCCGCAATCATAGGAAGGGCGCTCTACGAGGAGACGGTAAAGCTGGGAGACGCGAAGGGGAGGGTCGCCTGATGCCCCTCGCCAAGAGGATAGTCCCCTGTCTGGACGTAAAGGGCGGGAGGGTGGTCAAGGGGGTGAAGTTCGAGGGGCTAAGGGATGCAGGGGACCCCGTCGAGCTGGCGGAGAGGTACAGGGACGAGGGCGCGGACGAGATCGTCTTCCTCGACATCACCGCGAGCCTGGAGAAGCGGGCTACCCTCCGCTCGCTCGTCAGGAAGGTGGCCGCGAACCTTGACATCCCGTTCACGGTGGGCGGAGGGATCCGGACCATGAGCGACGCGAGGCTGGCTCTCTGCAGCGGCGCCGACAAGGTCGCAGTGAACACCGCGGCGATACTCAGGCCCGGGCTAATCACTAGGCTCGCAGAGGTCTTCGGCTCTCAGTGCGTGGTCCTCGCGATCGACGTGAGGAGCACGGACAGAGGCTACGAGGTCTTCAGCCACTCTGCGACGAGGCCCACCGGCCTTTTGGCAGGGGAGTGGGCGAAGCGCGCCGAGGGACTCGGGGCCGGCGAGCTGCTGGTCACTTCGATTGACAGGGACGGGACCAAGAGGGGATACGACATCGGCCTGCTCAGGGAGATCACGTCGAGGGTCAACGTTCCGGTCGTCGCGAGCGGGGGTGCGGGTAAACTCGAACACTTCCTGGAGGCGTTCCGTGACGGCGGATGCGACGCGGCCCTGGCTGCGTCCCTCTTCCACTATCGGGAGCTCACCGTGGGGCAGGTGAAAGATTATCTTAGGGCGAGAGACGTCGTGGTGAGACCTTGAATCAGGCCGCGATCACGGAGATAGACTTCGCAAAGGGGGACGGGCTGGTCCCGGTGGTAACCCAGGAGGCCACCTCTGGGAAGGTACTGATGGTGGCCTACGCTAACGAACAGGCGGTGAGACTCACCCTGGAGACGCACCTGGCCCACTACTGGAGCCGGAGCAGGAACAAGCTCTGGAAGAAGGGCGAGGAGTCAGGGAACGTCCAGAAGGTGCACGACGTGCTGATCGACTGCGACGGGGACACCCTGCTCTATGTCGTGGACCAGTCCGGGCCGGCGTGCCATACCGGGAACGAGACCTGCTTCTTCAGAGAAATCCAGTGAGACGGCTGGCGCTTAAATGCTCTGATACACTAGCGGGGTGTGGATACTGAGCCCGAAACTGGTCTTCCTAGGGGTGAAGCCTCCCCAGAAATCGAGTCGGGAGGAAGAAGGTTTCAGAAGCTAGATGTCAGAATATCTCTCCGAGAGGAAGTCAGGGAGTTGCGCATGAGAGGACGCACTTATAGCCAAATCATCGACGAAATCAAGAATGACCGCGGCGTCAGCCTTCCCAAGAGCACAATCTCGTACTGGACAAGGGGAACCTCAGACCCGCTTAGGTCCGCGCATCCGTTCGTGGCGCGGCCTACCCCATAACTTGCCTATGTGATAGGGACGGAGACCGGAGACGGATTCCTGAATGTCAAAGCCAAGAGCTACCAATACAGAATCAGATTGAGGGCAGTCGACCGTGAGTTCGTAGAGTCATTCAACCAGGCTGTCTCCAAGGTACTGGGGTGTCCACCTCATCGTCTGTGGAAAGGCAAGAAGGCTCGAGAGACCGAGGTCGAGTTCGGGAGCTACTTGCTGCACAAGTTCCTCTCGCAGAGTCTGGACCGTAAGAAGGCGTTCATAGAACACGATAAGGGCTGTGCCTCTGCTTTCGTAAGGGGGTTCTTTGATTCGGAGGGTTGTGTAAGTGGTGCCGGGAAACTGACGGCAGTGAATTCTGACTTGGAGCTGCTTCGATATGTGCAAGAACTCCTCGCCAAGTTTTTTGAAATCGAAACTACAGGGCCTCATCTAACTACAATGAAGGGTACAATTCTCACTAACAGAGGAAAGTCATATGTGAGGAATGCTGATTGCTACGACATTTACGTTAGACATAGATGTCTGAACACATTCCATCGGGAAATTGGTCTAACGATTGAGAGGAAGAAGACCAGGTTAGAGTCAGAATTGGGGATTTCCCAGAAAGGGTAGCGTCGCGCGAAGGCAAGACGGGAGCGCAGGGGGTGGGATTTGAACCCACGAATTCTTGCGAACACGGGATTAGCAATCCCGCGCCATACCAGGCTTGGCTACCCCTGCCCGAGTGGCCCGATACCGTCGGCAATTTAAGAACTCTGAGGCCGGAGGGAAAAAGTGGTGGCAGCCCCGCCGGCGTTCGTCACCTCGGCCTCCCCCAGTCCCGCACATTCGGCGGTCCCCCACGTAGACGGAGCAGCGTAACCGCGTCACCTTAGGGCTGCTCCCTCCCGGATCTCGCCCGGTTCGGCGATCCAGAGTCAGAGCCCCTCCTTCGAGGGACCTGCTCCTCACGACCACCCGCTCCGGCGTGAGATCAGCCCGCCCAAGTGCGTAGGTAGAAGGAGAGATGGCTTTACCCGACGGTTGCTGGCCACTGCGTAAAGCCGGTTTCAGCCTATCGGGAGACGGCTAGCCTCCCTGCCCTACCCGCCACCGAGGTCGCGGACTATTCTGGAGTATATTTAGTGTGCTGTTCGACCAGCTGCTTCATCCTGCAGACGTTGCATAGCCCTGCGGAGGAGGGGTGGCCGCAGAGGGTGCACGGCACCGGGCTGGGACTCTTCGATACGGAGAGCTTCGATGCGATCGACAGCGCCGAGTTCAGGAGGACGTTCTTCATGCCGGGGTGCCCGACCTCCAGCTCGTTGAGGTAGTCCCTCACCTCGCTCCTGAGCCCCTCGTGCATGTACGGGCAACTGGCACTCTGGAAGGGGAGCCCGGAGAGGTGGGCGTATAGTGCGACCTCCTCCTCGTATATCTCCATGAAGGGCTTGACGCGCCGGAGCGGGAAGTCCGCGTCTGTCACCCGGGGGTCGGTCCATCCGAGTCTGTCGACGTCGCCGTGCATCAGGTTCATCATGAAGGTCTGTACGTAGTCGTCCAGGTTGTGCGCGGTCGCGATGACCGTCACCCGGGCCCTGACCGCCGCCTCGTCGATCGCGCGTCTCCTGAAGACCCCGCACATGCTGCACGACGAGATCTCGCGCTCGTCCTTCCAAGCGAGCGCGTGGTCGAGGTCGAAACCATAGAGTTCCTTGTACGAGACCACCACCTGTTCCAGTCCTAGCTCCTTCGTGAGGGCCGCCGAGTGCTCGATCGACTCCTCTCGGTACCCCTCCACGCCTTCGTCCACCGTCAGGACGGCGAGCTCGTATCGCTTCTTCTCGCTGAGGGCGTGGAGTATGCGGAGGAGCGCGAGGCTGTCCTTGCCCCCGGAGACCGCCACGCCGACCTTGTCACCGTAGCGCAGCATGCTGAAGCGGGAGATGGTCTTCCTGGTCTTCTCGACTATCGAGGCCTTGAAGCAGGCCGCGCACAGCACCTCGCCTGAGTACCTCCGAGTGTAGTATGCGCCGCCCCCACATCTCACGCACTCCAATCCAGATACCGCTTGCTTCAATCGAAGTGGATGAACGCTTAAAGAGTTCCGCCTTTGGCGGAAGTTTGGCACTTGGAGCAGGACTACAAGCGGTTCACATTCAATTATGGCATCGTGATGCTGCGCACCAAGCGAGGGCTGTCGATCATGGACACCCTCGGGAAGCGCAAGATAACGAAGCCCCTTGCCTGGTTCATGCTCTACCTCATGCCAATCTCCGGAGGGATAGCGCTGTACCTCATCCTCTCCGAAGTCTTCATCTTCCTAGGGCCCAAGGGCGCTTCGACCGTCAGCTATGTGCGGACCATCACTCCGCTCGCGAACCTCCTCCTCCCGGGACTCAACCCCTACGTTCCGATCATCTACGGATGGATCGCGATAGTCGTGGCGGTCGTCATTCACGAGGCCTCGCACGGAATCGTCGCGAGGAGTCTCGGACTCCCCGTCAAGACCGCGGGGCTGATATTCTTCTTCTTCATCCCCCTCGGCGCATTCGTCGAGCTCGACGAGACGGCGCTGAAGGAGACGAAGGCCCGCAACTCGCTCAGGATACTCGGGGCCGGCTCGGGGATAAACTTCATCGTCGGACTAGTCTGCCTCGGGTTGCTCCTTCTCACCGTCAACGCGATGGTGCCGGCTGCGAACGGTTCGGCCATCGTCGGCGTTGAGGCGGATGCCAGCGGGCTCCCGTCGCCGGCGCTGCACGCGGGGATAGTCCCCGGCGACATAATCGTGGCGATAAACGGCGTCCCCAACAACGACCTGGGTTCGTTCGGCCTTCAGCCGTTCCAGGTGATCAACATCACAGTCTGGAACAACGGAGTGACGACGGTCATACCCAACGTGAAGCTAGGAGAGACGATTCAGGAGAACACCCAGACCCACCAGAACACGACGTCTCCCTACCTCGGGGTCAGCTACATACCCTACTCAGGGCTCACGGGAATCGTAGGCAGCTACCTCCACTTCTACTCGCGTTCGGTGGTTCTTTACGTCATACCCCCCGCGTTCCCCGGGGTGGCATACCAGATACCGTTCTCCACTCAGCTCGGCGTCTTCTACACTTCTCCGCTCGGCGCGTTCACCCCGATAGCGGAGAACGTGCTGTTCTGGCTCTTCTTCGTGAACTTCAACCTGGCCATCTTCAACAACCTCCCGATCTATCCGATGGACGGAGGGCAGGCGCTGGAGCGTTTCCTGGTCGGCGTGGGCAGGGGCAGGATCAGCGACGACATCGCGAACAGGATTACGATCGCGGTCACGGTGGTGCTCGCCTTCATCCTCATCTCGGTGGTCGTGGGACCGTACCTCAGCGCGTACCTCTGAGAGGCTTTGGGACGTAATTAACGACGTCGTTATTGTGTATGTGTCCCGCATACCAATTATAGGGGGATGAGCAGACTCCGTTACTCCGTTGAGAATCCATCCATACATTCGTGATTAAAAGCGGGCCTGCCTGTCAACTGGATGTTGAATGAGA
>PLUF01000037.1 GCA_003164815.1 Candidatus Gagatemarchaeum stordalenia | reverse complement strand
CTAAACTGAATGCTCACCGCGGGAGCTTACCCTCCATTTGGTCCAGCAACGAGTTAGTGGAGGATTGCATAGATACTTGTCCCGCAAGGCCTGCGAACTCGAGAAGCTCATAGGGGATTTTGATTTCACCAACCTAATGAGCATGTACCATCATCGCACGGGCACTACGGGATGAGATGCCTGAAGCTAATTGATTGTGATGGTATGTCCGTCGTGACTGAAACCTGGTGTCCAGTCTCGCGACGGCTACGTAGAAGCTCACTGAATATCTCGGAACGGACGTTCCTAGGTCAACGTTAGCCTGGAATGTCCTGTTGGAGAGAACCCGTGACCCGCTATTCGATGGGTAAGACAGCGACCCGGATGCATAGACCGTTCCGTTACTAAGAACTCATCGTCAGTCTGGATTCGGCCTGAGTTGAGTGTAGAGGTCGAAGACTTCACACATCCGGTCGAGGAGATTGTACTCTTCGCAATAGGAGGGATGACGCTACCTTCGGCTCGAACAGAGCTTAGGTAGATGATCCCATAGAACGTGCCGACGCCTATGATTCAAGGGCTTCTGAGGCAGTCGGAAAAGTCTCCGAGCAGAAGAAGAAGGACAAAGTGGGCGCGTCAGAGCATGGGCAGATGCCCGTGCCAACCCCCTTGTTTTTCAACTTGAGAACTAACGCCCACTGTGAAGCCGTTGCTTAATGCGCTTCATTACGGCTGTCCTGCTTCAGCCACTGCGTCGGCGATCATGACCCAAGTCTGGGTTCCTTCGAGCCCGGAGTGTTCGCCATTAAATGAGACAGAATAGTTACTCCCAGCCGCGCAGGTTACCCCATACTCGGCAATCGGGTCCTGAGCCAGCGACTGTCCGCCATCAGACCCTATCAATGCATAGCCCGAACCCGCGGCCGGCGAAACGGAGGACATGCCTGCGCCGCCGATGATCATCTCATCTGGGCTCTTGGTTGAGATAGTCACGGATATCGTGCCGTTGCTCGCTCCCGTTCCGCTGCTCGGAACGAGTGAAGTGGAATCGAACGGCGATGCCGTATTGGCCCCTGATATTCCAAATGCGATGATGGTAATCAAGGGGGTGCTTCTCGCCGTCTTCACGATGATGCTGTCGTTGCTGAGCGTCCCGCTTGCTATGGCATACCACTCTTCCACCGAAAACTTGTCAAGACCAGCATTCGCCGAAGAAGTAACAATCGACGCTCTCTTGTGGAATGAAAGTAAAGCCGAACCGTCGGTGATGTTGCTGACGACAGGCGGAGCCGAGTCGCTTCCCATGGGGCTGTCGACGACTGTCACGTAGAGCACGATCACATCGGGCGACTTGTTTGTCGTCAGGAAGACAGATGCAGAAGAGCCGGAGCCAGTGTATTCTATTGCAGAACCGTCAAGGGCTATCTGGAAGGCTGTAGAGCAGCTGGCCAGGCTCGTAGTCTGCACAGAAGACTGACTTGTGCTGGATAGAGTGCCGCTGCCTGAGGAGGGGGTACTCGTGATGCTTAGAGACGCAGAGGACGAGCCTCCGGGCTGAACCGAGCTTAGATAGCTGGTCCCGTAGAACGTCCCGACTCCGATGACTATGATCACCAGGATAGCAACGATTGCCTTTCTGCCCCCACCCTGCTGTCTCGTCTGGGTCATCGTCTTCTTGTCTTCAGCCCTGACGCCCCTTCCTCTTAGAAGACCTCCTCCTAGACCAATGATGATTAGAACGCCGCCGACTCCGATTCCGCCCAGACCGATCGTATGATGCAGTCGCAGAATCACGAGCGCCCCTCCCACTGCTAGGCCAACGACGCCAAGCAGCAAGATGGGAAGCCAGGGTCTCATACCGGAGCAAATCCCGGAACCTGATACTTATTAATTCACCCTTGCACTCGCGAAGACCCAGCTACAGCTGAGGTGTGGCTCTTCAGCCACAGACGATTCCCAACGAGCTGGTGAATCAAGAGTTAAGGATGCGACGAGTCCGGAAACACCTTGGACGGCTCATGAAAGACCTCGGAATTCTCGAGCCTCGTACCCCAGGCAACGGCGGCTAGATTCTGCATGGCAAGAGATGAAAGCTACTTGGGCAAGCGGGGGACTCCGGGATACCCGATAGAGGTCGCTCCGAGTAACGGCTCGTCACGAAAATCTGTCTTGGACACAACTGGCGACCTACTCGTAAAGAGAGGTCCTACAGCCTTCTTTGACCCGTCGAAGTCCAAATCTTATCTCCTAGGTCTATAACGCGTCAAGAACAGCAGCCAAATAGATTAGAAGGTTGGTTGAACTACGTCTTCTTGCGGTCCCAAGCGAACCCGGTTCTATTGCCAGTATCATAGAGCGGTCTGAAATGGCGTTTGCTGGTTAAACCTACTCCCTTTTCGCTCTCGGGGCCTAGAAAATCCCGAAATAGGCGTCGGGAGGTCGAAAACAAGGTCGAGCACACTGCACCAGATAAAGCATGATAGTAGTGCATTGTGTCCATGTATATTCCAAAGGTATATTTACCTCGATGCTGACACTTCTGCCATGTCCAGGCGCACCGCACAAGTCCGGTCCAACGTCGAGATCCCCTCCAATATGACCGAGGATTTGGACATCACGGCGGATGACCAGTCCCTTCCCACCTGGGAGAGGGTCCTGTTGCTCGCCCTCACGTATGAGCCGCCTGAACAAGTTGCAGAGAATACAAGGCGAGTCAAGACTTCCTGCAAGAAAGTTTGACAAGGAGGCCAATTATCATGCTTGCTCCGTCTTTTGAGCTAGAAACAGGGCTCACCCGTGCCTTGACATGCAAGGGAGGCGCGAAGCCGGCATGAAGTGGGTGTACTTGGTTCTCGGCTTGCTCTTCGTGGGGGGCGCCCTTTCGCTTGGCTTTGCGACAACCACGCCAATCGCAACCACGCAGCCGCCCAGCTTCGTTGGCGACCCTCCTCCCGGCTCTGTTTGGTGGGTGGGTGCCTCCTCGACCGATTCGTCCGCGTTGCCCAACACGGGTGTTCAGAGCGACATCCAGGTAATCAATTTCGCCACGACTGGGTGTCTTGCGTTCTGGATAGCCGATGGTCTCCCCAATAACGAGTGGGGCCAGATCGGCTATTACCTGTGCTCAGGAGACGCCCCGGTTTCCTTCTACCAGGTCTGGAACCTCGGCTCGCAGACGATTCTTGCAGGAGGGACAGGAAGCATAACCACGGGCACCCATGCCTTCTCAATGTATCTCCAGGGTGGCACGACCTGGGCCTACGCGGTCGATGGCACGGTCCTCGGGACTTTCGACATGGGCGCGGGCACCTCCAGTTCCAGTTATCCGGTCGAGGCGTTCTCAGAGGAACAGGCCTCTAGCGTCTTCTCCTTCCCGGCCGTAACGTTCTCCAACACGATGCAGGTATTGAAGTCCGGCCTATGGAGTCCGGTCCAAACTGCCGTCTCCTACGGGACTGCCTGGGGCGCTCAGGGAAATCTCCAGAACTCTAACCTCCCGAACAACGAGATAATCATCGGAGGCTCCGTTGGCACGCTGCCGGCGGGAACCCCGCTCTGGGGTTCAAGCTCAACCTCCTCTACAAGTTCCTCGACTAGCATGGATCCACCCACCGTGACAGTGACGGTCACCAGTACGGTCACACAGACCTCAACACAGACATCCACGACGACCGTGACTTCGACTCTCCCGGCCACAACGACGACCGTGACGAGCACGACCACGGCTCCTCCCGTCACGACCACCCAGACCGTGACGCAGACGCAGACCTCGATAGTCACTTCGACATCGACTCTCCCGGGTAGCACCACCACTACAACTGTCACTTCGACCTCTCCGCCAGTAACGACCACTCAGACTAGCACCCAGACCGTCACCCAGACAACGACGGCCACCTCGACCCAGACGCTTCC
>PLUF01000115.1 GCA_003164815.1 Candidatus Gagatemarchaeum stordalenia | reverse complement strand
ATCTGGGCACAATCCCATCAACTGGTATTGGACAAAGGCGTATAACAAGGCGGAGAATCAAGAAGAATCTCAAAGGCTAAGTCAAGGGCTCCTGCGAGGCTAAGCGTTGTGAGTCAAGCACATGGTCGTCGGAGCCGTCTTGCTAGCTCTTGGCGCCGAGTTCCTTGCTTGGGGGTGGATCATGCTTCTGAACCAATTGAATTATGGGCATCCTGCTTACCTAATCGCAGAAACGATTTGGGGTGTTGGATTGATTCTCTCGCCAATCGGTTCTGCGATTCTAGCATATTGAGTAGGTGCCAAAGACAGTAACTAGCCGTGCAGAAGACTTTACAGAATCAGTTACGCATCAAGTATTTATATGCTGCAACCCTCGTAAGATTCAGAGAGTATGTTAGCGGACAAGACCGTCAGATACCAGGGGAAAAACACCAACCTGATTGCGCTGAGGGATAGCATAACTGGTTATCTCCAGAGTGATGGTTTCAAGGTCCAAGCTCCTACACCTAGTCAGGGTGGCATGCTGATACAGGCACAGAAGGGCGGCTTTCTCAGGGAACTGATAACAGCCGAAAGGGCCCTCAATGTCCTCATCCAGGGAGAGCCGAACAACTTCACGGTAAGGGTCGGGATAGGCAAATGGGTCCAGAACGTCGCCGTCGCTACGGTGGAGACCCTGCTGATCTCTGAACTGTTCCTTCCTCTCGACGTCGGAGAGATGCTCTGGAACGTTGAAGTAGAGAAGAAGCTATTGAAGAAGATTGAAGACCTCGTGGGAATGGGAGCGAACTTGGCCTCACCGGGAGTCAAGATGGAACAGCCCATCATGGAAGTTGTCCAGAAAGACGGTACGACGGTCGTGACTTCAGAGTCGAAGATCGTCAAAGGAAGGGTCGAGAGGGTGACAGGGGCGGGCCATTTCGTCGTCTACCCAAACAAAGACGAGAGCACCGATGTGAAGACGGGCGATCAGGTGATGGTCCTCACCGACATGAAGCTATATCTTGACATCACCTTGGGAGTCGTCAGAGAGCCGGTCACCACACCCTATCCGACCAGCGAGTTTGCGATCGTCCTCACGGGACGCAACAGGCAGCTGCAGCTGTGCACGGTATACTGCAAGGGAGAGCAACTCTTCACCATCGACGCAAACGGGGCCCCGAAATACGAGGTCCAACTTCCGCTCGGCGGAGAGCTTCACTTCCACATCCCGGACACGCTGAAGCCACTAAAGGGGTCTATCGTAGAAGTAAGGGAGGGAGAGATTACCATATACGAGTCGTTCGACGTGATACCTGGCGCAGCCGCCGCGGTTTAGCACTCCAGAGACCCGTGATCCTCCGAGATCAAGAACCACGATTGAATGCGTAGAGCCCCCAGGCTGAGCGCCGGCTGGGGCGCTGGCAAAAATGGTCAGCCCTAGCGTCAAAAGGCATCGAGGTCGGGAGAATCAGTTCTACTAGACTGCTGTCATCGGATTCAAAGCCAATCAGGCCGGGAAGACCCTTCATCTGGTCCGGTGCGCTTTCCAGACGTACCTTATCGAGATAAAGTACACAAGAGGATAGGTGACTGCCGCTCCTATGATCGCGCCCAGGACCGGCGAGAGCTCGAAAATCGCCAAGAGGACGAGCTGGACTACTATGATGCCGGCGTTTCCGACCCCGCTCACGGCCTGGAACTTCAGAAATCTCTTGAACCTGTTCGCCTCCTCGCTCTTCACAGTCTTCGGCACGTGAACTGTGATTCGTTCGTTGATGAAGAACGAAGCGGAGACGCCAATTACGAGTGAGAGAACGTCCAACCCGAGCAGCGCCGGTGACGCGAAGCTCGCATGCGGGATACTCAGCCTTCCGTAGAAGAAGAGGAGTCTGACGGTCAGCACGGCTTCTGTGACCCCAAAGCCCACTGCGCCCGCGATTGCGAACCTGAAGGTGTTCACCATACCATACCGGGGCTCCAGCTTCCTGATCTCCTTCTCGAGTTGGGCCGCGGTCAAACCCGGATGCGTACTCACACCCATGTTCGAATCAGTCTTCTGAAGCGTCGTATTGGAAGCTCCGGTGGCTTTGCGGACGAACAAGATGAAGACTACGCCGGTTATCGCCAGAAGGACCTGATATGAGGCGATCCGCCACAACACGATGGGCGCCCATGAGGAGAATCCGTAGACGGCGGTGAGGTAGGACTTCATCGTGAGCTCGGTGATCCCAGCGCCTCCTATCGTCACCGGGATCTGGGCGATGGCGGCCGCACCCTCGGCTGCCAGGGTAGAGGAGACCAGGTCGATCTTCAGGCCTGACGCGTTCAAGACGATCCAGAGAGCCGCACCACTCAAGAAGTCCTCGACGATGGTTAGGCCGACGGCCTTGATCAAGACGGGCACGTTGCTTCTGCTGACTATCGCCCGGGCGGAGAGGGAAAAATTCAGGGAACCGACGACGGCGCGGAGATAGAGGTCGTTTGCTCTTGGCCCCCCTATCAGATAGCTCGATATCGTGAAGACAAAGTGGGGGACCTTGACGCCCCTTAGAGCCGGTATTATGAAGACGATCGTGTACCCGACGATCAGGACCGTCGCGACCATGATGATCGTCGACCCGATGACCAGAGCTCCCCTCGTCAGGGCGTAGACCGCCGCGATAAGGGCGAGGCCGGCGCCGACATATACCTCGATCAGCACCTCGAAGTAGCTAATCGAGAGAGCCTTTCCCCCGTCTATTCCCTTTCCCTTCAACCAGGCGGTGCGTATGAAGACGCCGAGTTCGGCAGGTGTCGAGATAGAAACGAACTCGCTGGCAACCCTGGCGAGCGCCAACCCCCTAAGATTGGGTTTAGGGTCCCCCGCGAGACCGAGCGTAATCACTCTGAACCTGAGTATTTGGACCAGCAGCCTAGACGAAGCCAGTCCAGCGGCAAGAGCGAACGACAAATAGCCGAGCTTGGTAAGGTCTGAAAACTTCACGCCCGAGAGTATCGAGATTGCGATGACAACGCCGGAGCTGAGGAGCAGCCCTAGAGCGACCCATTTCATCACCGACTTTGGGAGCTGATACTCGCTCGTCATTTTCTCAGCCTCCAAAAAATTCAATGCTATTAATGAAAAGCCTGAGATAAAGTTATGCGGAGAGGATGCCGAGAAGCTCGCGCAAGTTTTATACTTACGAGGAGATCGAGCATCTCGCCCGTATGGAAGATCAAGAACTGCTCAAGAAACTTGCGGAGCTGGAGAACAAACAATGGGCCGATAAAGCGCTGGCCGAAATAAGAAGTCAGACGAACGGTTACGAGTATCAGATCATATTCAAGACGGAAGAAGCGGGTTTTGTCAGTGCCATAGCGGAGTTCTCCTCGGCGGGTTACGCAATTATTCCGGATACGACCTTGTTCCAAAACGAGGTCTATGTCGTGCTGATGAAGAGAGACAAAGCGAAATAAGCGCGAGAATCTGTTCACACACGTGTCGTAAGAAAACAGGGTGTCCGCATCGAGGACCTACTGGAAACCACTGGCTAACATGTCACCGAGAGGTTTGTTGGCCACGCGATGTAATTGAATAACCTTGGTCAGGTAGGGATGTTGGCAAGCGCAAAAACAGCAGCCGAGGTCTTCAGGATGAAATGCGCGAAGATGATATGATTTATTACCGAGCTCCAGCTCTAAAAGAGACCTTGAGTTCGGAGGAGGAACTGGTTCGACCCGGGAGCAAGCGGAACCTGAAGCAGACTTTTTCCAGCCTTATCGACACAATGAGGGACGCTCAGCGCATGCAAGAAAGAAAGGAAAAGATTCAGGAAATCGAGGAGAAGAACAAAAGACAAAATGCTTCCCTCGACAAGCTGAGGGGGGAGTTCACAAATGTCGTGATGTCCCACCAGGACGCTTTGGGCACGGAGTTGGCTGGAGACCTGGAGAAACAAGTCTCAACTCTTACTCTTGTGGCCCTGGATCTAGCGAGGAAAAAGATCGAGGGGAGATACTCTACGGAGCTCAAGGATAGTCAGCTCGCGTTAGAGTCTGAAAGGACGAAGACCTTCAAGAGCCTGGAGGCCTTCCTCGCGACGCTGCCTTTCTCATTGCTGGACAAGTCCATAAATCTGAAGTTACTAAGCGGAGCATACGCAGCCAACGCGAGATACAACTGCGCTGACGACATTCAGATTGAGTTCTCCCTTGATTGCAAGAGAAGCACGGTCCTCAACAAGGAATTCAAGCTTACTTCACCAGACGGGGAAATCAAGGTGCCACTTTCTCTGGGGAAGAGCTGGCTTAAGAAGGAGCCATCTCCGGAGTATGAAGGACTGGATCATTACATTCTGTCTGTTGCTGAGGTGACAGAGGCGCACATGGGTTCTACATACGAATACCCTGAAAAATCAAGCAAGATCAGCATAATCAGCTCCAAGCGGGACTCTCATGCTTCCCTCACCGTGGAATACCAGTCGCCCGACGCAAAGATAAACATCACTTCCGAACCTGCCCTGAACAAATTTCTGAACTCTGAGCAGATAGACAAATCCTCGGAGGCGCTCGGTCAATCGATTCTGGAGCTTGAGAACTACAAGATAGATCTTGTGAAACTCATCTCGGATGGAGCTGTGGTTTTTGAGGAGGGAAAGCTCGATGTGTCACTATTCCTTAGAAAGGCGTGGGGGATAATCGAACCAGAGGTCGAAGCGGCCTTAGGCCAAGGAGGTTCTATCGGTGAAGGCAGCGCCTCTTCTGATAGTGAAGAGGCCCTTAATCAGACCTTTGTCCGGCAGAAGATTGTTTCTCTCGGCGAAGGTGGAAACGCATTACTCGTCTCCCTAAAGCTGAGCTAATACGAGCTCCTATTTCTTTGGGCGTCCGGGATTGTCTATGTGCGCCTCCTACAGTTCCCGTTAGATCACTTGTTCGGCGGAGTCGTGAACCACCACTCATTTCCCCACGGGTCGCGTACTCCGCCGCGCCGGTCGCCGTCAGGCGCGTCCGTAGGCGGACTGATGCTAGGCGCGCCTCCCTTCAACGCAAGGTCATACGATGCGTCAACGTCGGGTACGTAGAGATGAAGCATCGCCGGGAATGGCGCGCGCCCAGAAGGCGTGTCTGCGAGCATGACTATGGAATCGGCGATGCGGACCTCGGCATGGTGCAGTCTTCCGTCTTCCCCCTTCACCTCGAAAGCGAGCTTGACTCCCAGAGCTCGCTCAAGGAAGCGGACGAAGTCGGGGGGACCTTCGCAACCAGATAAGGGGCAAGTTTCGGTGTGCGTGTCGGTTTCATGCCCAGAAAAGTTCTCAGCCCTATAGAAAAGTTTGACTCGTGAAACGCCGCAGAGAACTGAACGGTACCCTAGCTGATTTCAGGGTGCTATGGCACAGCACCGGCGGAGACGCTATGAACGCTAATTACGGAACGAGAAGACCTGGTGTTGCTTCAACTCCGTGTGATTTGAACTGGTGCGACATCGCGGGCGACGGACTATCTTAGCACAAGTCGGTACTGAGCCATATCCGTCTGTGTGACAATTTGGTAGGTGTGATTTGGCAACACCACCCCTCCATACCCAAAGAAATTGTAGATGAGAGAGCCAAAGACGTTCGGCGGCCCTCCCGAGCTCCCGCAGAAGTTGCAGTCAATCGAGTGGCAAAGGTAGGAGCAAAACAGACTCGCTGGAAATTCAGAATTCGGAATCACTGGCACGAAAAATGCGAACAGGCCCACGACTACGGCGATGATGATGCCCGTCCTACGCCTCATGCTTCCGTTAGTCGCTCAACGCGTTCTTAAGCAATCCCATCCACGGGATTGCCAAGTCTTAGTCAGATTTTGCATGATTCTCATCTTGTAAACTCTCGTCGGATGCCGTATTGAAAGTCTTCAAGAATTTGGCCATGTCCTTGAAGACGGGATTGTCCTCTACCTTGTTCAATCTGACTGTGACGTCTCTTCCGTTCAGTGTCACTCGCTTTTGAGTTTCGTAGGTCGTCTCTGTGAAAAACACGATCGGATAATGGAGTCGCCCTTTGAACTGGTCGTCGGTCACTTGTTGAGGGACGGGTGGCGCGTATTCTCCTTTTACAAAAGCTATTCCGTCAATCCAATCGACAGCGGGAGTTCCTCCCTGTCTCTGTGCTTCAACTTGAGATGCGACCATGAGTAGAAAGTCCGGAAGGGTCAACTTCTTGACCTCATGGAGTATCAGTTCTCTGTACGGCTCATACTTCACTTCGACCATAGGCTCAATCTCCTTTTCGATTCAATTTGGCGTTCTATATGATTGTTGTCCATTTGGTCTCGTCCTTGACCTCGATTCCCGCCGCCTGCGCAGGCAGAACAGCATCGCGTTTGTCTTTCCGGCCCCTGTTGATCCGATGAAGAGCGCATGGAACGTCATTTCATCGTCGTCCATGGTGCGAGACATAAGATGAGGGGATTCGGCTGCTTATAATGCGGAGTTCTGGCAGCACCTGGGTCCTTGGGTGACTTGGAGTGTGAGTCATTCGTCATCACCCAACAACTCTACGGGACTGATTTGTCATTTCTTTATTAGACAGCAAGAGGGCACAGCGGATGTGTCAAAGCCAGCCAAGAAGGCGCGCAGAACAGGGCCCCAGGAAGCCAGCCGCCCGACCAACGTCGCACGGAAAGCGGCGAAGACCAAACGCAGACAGGTCCGAGCGCCAAGCGAGAGGCCAAGAAAAGGGCTGGAAGCTAGGCGAAAGAAAGCCACTTCTGGTCTTCCACCTTCGTTTGATTCGGAGTTGTTCGTCTTGCTCAGGGACGCCCCGGGAGCGAATCTCGAAGCGATCTCGAGATTGATGGGCTTCACTGAAGAGCGTGTGAGCAAGCTGGAGGAGATGGGGGTTGTTGTAAGGAGCGAGGAGGGCGGATTCAGAATCAGCGAGGCATTCATGGAGGAGTTCAGACTAGAGAATCTCAGGAGGAAGACTGGGCGGATTGAAGAACTGGAAATGAGAGAATACTTGGTCGAATCAGAAGCGCGGCACGAGGTTCAAAAGGAGCAGCCTGCCGGAGTGGCCTAGTCCATCCCACCAACCCCGAACTTTCTCTTGCCGATTCGGATGCCCCGATAACCCAGCGGTCCGCCGTCAGCTCATCCAGAAGCGTCTGCGGATTCTCACCCATTTCAGCCCGGTATTGCGTCAGGTCTCTGAGTTCCTTGAGCAGCTCTCCGTTGGACTGCCAGTGCATATCATCATGCGGGACCGGAGCTCGAGTAGCAAAGGCTCATCTGTTGCGTTCGCTTCGCACGAATAGGTGGGCTCCAGCGACCAAGAATGCTACGGCGAGGGCTATGCTGATCATCAGGTCAAATATCGGGTTGTACAGGATCATCTGCCCGTACACTGGACTACCCTGGTAGAAGACTCCCCTCAGCAAGTCAACGAGATAGGTGGCGGGCATCAGGTGAACGAGGACGCCCAGCATCCCCGTTGAGTTCTTCACTGGAATGAGAGCGCCCGAGAGGAACATCTGGGGGAACATGACCATGATCGTCGCACGGTCCACTCCCTTTGGGCTGGAGCCGAAGATGCCGCACAGGAGGACGCCAAAGGCACCGCCCAGCAGGAACACTATCGGGCATACAAGCAGTATCCGCCCTATGTCCACCAAGCTGAGAGGTATGCCCATGGCGAATGCCACTACGAAGAGCGCCATCAGCGCCACCGCGCCCGCGAAGCTGCCACCGATTATCTTCCCGATCAGGATCGAGTATCTCGACACGGGTGAGACGAAGATCTCCTGCGTGAAGCCGTTCTCGCGCTCTTCGATGAGCGAGGTCACCCCCATCATCGTGAATTGGACGAGCAGGTTGGCGACCATCCCCAGCAGCGCGAACTGCATGTAGTCGTATCCCAGTCCGGCGCTCAGGTTCTGCCCGATGGTGCCTCCCAGTATCCCCAGGAACGCAATCGGGAAGAAGAAGCTGAACAGGAGGCTGGTCTTCCAATCTCGAATGTAGCGCAGCACGTCCCGGGCGGCGATGGTCAGCGACGCGTTGAACTCCCTTTGAAGCGACACCTTCATGCCGCCTCCTCTTCCTCTTGCCCGCTGCTGACCAGGTCGATGTACGCCTCCTCGAGCGTGGGCTCGTGTAGGCGCATGAAGGAGAGCGGGGTCTTGATTTGAGACAGGATGTTCTGCGGCGTGCTCCCGCTGAAGCGGACCTTGAGACGGCCGTCTTCCATCATCTCTGGTCCAAACCCAGCCAGCTCGCCCCTCAGGGAATCGCGATCCTCGGCATCGAGCAGCAGATAGTTGCCGACCATCAGGCTCTTCATGGACTCGGGCGAGCCTGAAAACAGCATCTTGCCGTGGTTGACGATGCAAATCCGGTCCGCGCTCTCCGCTTCTTCGATGTAGTGGGTGGTCAGGAAGATCGTCGTCTTCTTCTCTCTGTGGACCTTCTGCAGATAGTCCCAAAGCGAGGCCCGGCCAACGGCGTCCAGCCCGGTGGTCGGCTCGTCCAAGAAGAGTATCTTCGGGTCGTGCATTAGGCTGCGGATTATCTCCAACTTGCGCTTCATTCCCCCCGAGAAGGTCTTGACCGGCTTGAAGATCTCCTTGGTGATGCCCAGCACCTCCGCAAGCTCCATCACCTTATCTCGGTAGCTTCTCGGCATCAGGCCGTAGGTTGGCCTGTAGCCGTAGATTCCGTAAAGGCATACGTGAAAGCGGATGTTCTCTTCTGCAGTCAGGTTAAGGTCAAGGCTCGGGTTCTGGAAGATGATTCCGATGCTCTGGCGGACATTCTTGGCCTGCCTGTCCAAATCATATCCGCCGATGCTTACGGTGCCGCTCGTCATCGCTAGCGTCGTGGTCAGGATGGAAATCGTCGTGGTCTTTCCGGCGCCGTTGGGCCCGAGAAGCGCGAAGAACTCGCCTGGACGAACATCGAAGCTGAGGCCGTCGACGGCGGCCGCCTCGCCTCGGCGATAGCGCTTGACCAGATTCTCTACATGGATAACTGGTTCGTGATCTTGACCCGAAACTTTGAACTCAGTCCTTAACATAGTTAAGGGCACTTAACAATACTAAATATACTTATCGACGTATAGCGTATATAGACTCGTTACATGGTGTAAGCTATGCGAGTTCGAGCAGCCAGAGCCCCTCACATTGAACCTGAAGCGGTCATTAGAGCGGCCCTGGAAATCCTCGATTCAGAAGGCCTCGAGCATGTCACGCTGCGACGGATAGCGTCGAAGCTCGGTGTCCAAGCTCCGGCGCTGTACTGGCACTTCAAGGACAAGCAGGACATCATCGACGACATGGCACAGGCAATCTTGGTGGAAGGCGGACTGGAGGAGATCAAACGCCCAGCAGACGCTGCGGCCTGGGCAGACTGGATGGTCGAAACGGCCCACGTTGTGCGCAAGGCTGTGCTATCCCACAAGGACGGCGCCCGCGTCGTGTCAGGCGCCTCACCCTTCCGCGCACGTATCCTCGCGGAAGCGGCGACTCTCACGATGCAGGTTCTCAACGACGCTGGTTTCGACCTTCTTCACGCAGCCCTGGCGACGGTGACCACCTTCGACTACGTTTGGGGGTACGTCACGGCAGAGCAAGCCGGAGAAGGGCCGGAATCTGAACCCACCTCCCTACGAAGATCAGGGGGCGCGTCCACATTCGGGTCGGGCATGATGGACGCATTCATGACCGAAATTGACATCCTCAGCTCGGCAGAGAAGTTCGATTGGGGATTACGAATAATTGTCAGCGGCTTGAAGTCGGCGCTCCTCGATTCGACGAACAACATCAAGACCAAGACCTGAACCCTTACGGATCCTACATCTGAAGAGCAACGCACATCCCAAGCAAGTGAACGTTCAGAGGCGACCTTCTCGGATTACGAAGACTGCAATTCCATACTAGAAAAGCATGCTCGGCGATTCCTAGTTCCCGCGGACGTTCTACGAGCTTATGCCTTCAAAGGCCCCGAAGCAGCCAACGTCCAGTCTACTCGACTTCGTGAAGCTCACGATATGACTCGATCGCTTCTCTTGCGACGAAAACCAGAATCACCCCAGTGGCGAGATAGTCGGCCCACCAGAGCCCGAGGAAGTACTCCGCCAGTAGGCCACCGAGAAGCACCGCGGCCATGAAGAAGCAGGTGACGGACTCGATTGCGTCCATCTTCAAGGGCAGACATCGCGTCTCCTCGCCGATCCTCTTCTTCCTCGAGTACAGATATGGCACATCACGACCGCGCCCAAGGCCACGAGGATTCCGAAGGACGACGCCTCAGGCCGAAGCCCCGCTGTGTACGAATAGACGGCCCCGAGGCCGATGACCGGGATCAGTGCGAAGAGGAGCGCGCTCGTCAGCTGCTCGGCCCTCCTCCCCTCCTCCCCGGGGCCGCTGGTATCGTCGCGCAAATGTGACAGCACCACAAAGCCGGAGATAAGCTCGATAACGCTGTCTCCCCCGAACGCAATCAGCGCGAGGCTTCCGGCGATAAGCCCGAACTCGATCGAGGCGACGGCCTCTACGGTCATCCACGCCGAACCGAGATACTCCAGCCTGATTCCCATTGCCGCGCCCGTCATCCTCCAGGTGCTATGGCTGGCGCTTCAGCAGCACGAGGAGCAGTTTGAGCACTCAGCCTGGTTCTTGCAGGGTGCGCACGAGAACTCGTCACATCCGCAGGAAAGGCAGGAGGACGATGGGAGCGCGCCGAGTGACATCGAAGTGCTAATCTCGTAGCAGCTAATATCCGTTTCAGTACCGTTATCCAGAGATCGACGGAGGGAATTGCGTCGCCCTGATGCGTTAGGGTTCAGGTGTCGGCGATAGCGTAGGCGACCATGACCACCCCAGCCACCACGGTTATCGCGAGGTCGAGAGGCCAGTGGGCGACCACTCTTCCGCTCGCGGGCAGGTAGACCGAGACGTAGGCGAGGAGTATGAGGCCCCCCGCAATCCTCCAAAATCGCCTGCCCGGAAGCGCCCGCTGGGGGGAACCACCGCCTAGGCTCAGAGCGGCCCCGAAGCCGTCGTAGAGGAGGGCAAACCCGAGGACGAGCGTCACCGCGGTTACCGGGAGGGTGACCGCGACGCTCGAGAAAAGGGCCGGTACCCAGAATGCATAGGCGACGAGGTAGAACCCGGCGAAGATCGACCAGAGCCAGGTCAGCAGGAAGATACGCGTGAGGAGGTTGGTCTGCTTCGGGGCGGTCATTTTTTCCCGTCCCTCCTCTGGAGCCAATCAACATAGTAGTCGAAGGCAGGCTGCTTCCTGACCGCCCTCCCGTGCATCTGGAAGAGCCCGAAATAGCTCTCCTGCCTGGGAACCTCGACCCTGTCGGTCTGGGTCATGAGGAGCCACGGGAATGTGCCGACAGACTGGGAGGTCTCTATCGACGCGAGGGTGTTCCTGAAGAACTCGACCTGCATGCGTGAAGCAGAGGGCTTCAGAAGGAGCCCCGCGGAGAAGCGCTCGAGGATGCTCCTGTAGGTGCTGTAGCCGAACTCCGGGTTGAAGATGGGCTTCCCGCTGATGGCGGCGGCCTGCGCGACCTTGTTTGCGGTATCCTGGCCCATTATTGGGAACTTGAGAAAGTAGTTAGGATAGGTGTCTACCCCCACCAGATCCACGTCAAGACGCTCCTTGACGTGCGCTAGCTCGACCTTCCAGTCCACCATCTTGTCGGAGAAGGTCTCCAGGGCACCCCTCTGGGCAGGCAGGTCCCTTGGTCGTCTCCGCAGCAGGCCGAGAAGGTCTTCTGCGTCCTCCGCCGAGACGTTGACCATCGTCCGGGCGGCGGGGACCGAGTCCTTCACCCCCCTGAGGATGTTGTTGAGCCGCTGGTACTTCAGAGAGGAATCAAGCGCGAACGAGATCCACGCCTCCGACGACTCCCGCCACGCGATCCCGGGGAGCGATTGCATGATCCAGGACTTCATGTCTATCTCGTTCTCGATCCCGAAGACCGCCTCGACGTTGTATCTCGAGGCCGTCTCGGCGATCAGCCTTGCGGCCTTGGAGGAGTAGCCGTACGACTCCTCGATGAACGCGTCGAGCCCGGCGCGTGGGACTGACCCGACCACCTCGGTGTAGCCGACGTCGATGGGGGTCACTATGTTCAGGCCGCTGCGGCAGACTTGCTCTATCGCGTCGAGGTATGACAGTCCGCCTGGGCCCTTCTGGTCAAGCGATCGGGTGGGCAGGGTGTGTATCCTGAGCCACCGTATCGGAGTGGAGGCCAGCGTCTCGGTGACCCACTTCGGGGACTCCCTTAGGAGACCCCCGTCCACGTTGACTCCTGCCATGAAGGCGCGCCGGTCGGAGGCCAGGCCCTTCAGCTCCCCCCTGCGTACTTGGCCCAGTTCTCCCCCACGTGCTCTGCCGCTCTTGTGGCGAGCGCCATCACGGTGAGCTGTGGGTTCACGCCCAGGGAAGTTGGAAAGACGCTCGCGTCGCAGACGAACAGGTTCTCGAACCCGTAGACCTTCGAGTAGGAGTCGACGACGGCTCCTTCGGGCTTTCCGCCCATCCGGTTCCCGCCCTGGGGATGGGCCGAGGCCACATTAATCTCGGTCGGGCCCACACCCCTGCTCTCGATGAGGTCTAGGTCGTCCTCTGAGTAGATCACGGTCTTCTTTCTGTGGGACGTAATGACCTGCGTCGCACCAGCGGCGAGGAGGACCCTCGCGGAGTTCTTCATGCCCTCTATCATCAGTTTGGCATCCGCCGAAGTGAGCCCGTACTCCAGAACAGCACCCAGGGGGCCGCCGAGCCGTACCGTGCCCACGTTCTCGTCGTGAAGGAGAGAGCCAAGGAGAGCGTAGTGGTTGTAGCGCGACATCAGCTGCTTCACATCATAATCGAAACCTGGAAGGGAGAGCGAGAACTGGTACGGGGCGAGGAAGATCGACTCGATCATATAGCCGCGCTTGCCGGTCTTCACCACGCTGAACTCGTCGCAATGGTAGGCCATGGGAATCCCCTCGTGTCCGTTCACGGTCTCCGCGAAGTCGCCCACCACGCCGGGCGACGGGTGTATGGCGACACCCTTCCCGACCAGCCCGTTGATGTTCAGACCGCTCCTGAGTAGCAGCTCGGAAGAGGCCACCGTCCCGGCGGAGACGAAGACCAGCTTCGCCTTCACGCTCAGGCTGAAGGTCCTGTCGCCGGTGCCCGCGACGGTTGCAATCACGCCAGTCGCTCTGCTGCCGGACCGTGTGACCGAGGTTGCGGTGGTGTCGGCGTAGATTTTCACCAGGTCGCCGTGCTTGCTCTGGGTGTCTGGGATGTAAGTCTCCAGCATGCTCTGCTTTGTGCCGTAGGAACAGCCGAGGTGGCAGAGGCCGCACTGCCTGCAGTTCTTGCAGTTCCTGGAGTTTGGCGCGCCGGACCACCCCAGCTTCTCGGACCCTTGCTTGAGGATGAGGTTGTTCCTGTTCAGCTCGAAGGGCTGAACGACCCCGACCGAGATCCTGGGCTCGACCTTCTCAAAGTACCTCTTCATGGTCCCGGGATCCACCCCATCGACCTTGTACTGGTCCGTCCACCATCCAAGGACCGCGTCCGGCGTCCTGAAGCAGACCGCGTCGTTCACGACCGTGGACCCTCCGACGCAGCTTCCCTGAGCCACTGCGAAGCCGGTCGGGAGCGTGAACTGGAGTCCCGAGTTCTTGTAGAGCATCGGGATCATATCCTCCTCTCGCTGGTTGAAGTCGTTGCGGGGATGGTAGCCCCCCTTCTCGAGGAGGACCACGCTCCGACCCATCTCGGCCATCTCCCAGGCCAGTATCGCCCCTGCGGCGCCCGAGCCCACGATGCACACGTCTGCTCTCTCGAGTACGGACTGGGCGATATCCTTCCCCTGGACGATCACGGGATCGCCTCCTCTCCGGGGGATGACGGCGCGGGGACCGGGCCTGGATTGTACCAGCTCGGGAGGTCTGGGACCATCGGACCGTTGTAGCCCACCGCGACATAGACCGGAGGCCTCGTGTAGTACCCGTAGGACACGGTCGTCTTCAAGATCTCGGCGACCGAGAGGAGGTAGGTGTTAGACTGCCAAGCGGCGAGGTACCTGCCCTTCTCCCAGACAGAGCTCTCGTCGGCGTCGAGGTCGACGAAGCGCTTCCACTTGCCCGTGAAGGCGAGAACGAGGAACCTGGAGTCGAACGCGAAGAGGAGCACTGTCAGGGCGTCATCAAAGAGAGGAGGGATGACACCTAGGAGACGCTCAATCACTGCCGAACTGTCGACATCGCCGGCCCCGGGAGTGATCGCGCCGCCCCTCGGGAACATGGTCGCTGCCAGGTCCCGGATTATCCGATCTCGCTCCCTCTGCCTTTGCGCGTTCGTAACCCTATGGCCCGCGACCCCGAGCTCCGTCCCGAGATAGAACCAAAGAGGATAAATCGCAAAAATCACCAGCGCGGCGAGGTCAGTGGCTGTGCTCCTGGTCAGTCCCAGGGGAAGGCCGGAGTTGAGCATCCAGTCCGTTCCGCCGAACCATCTCGGCAGAGGCCATGGGAAGTAGATCGCGTTGACGAAGAGGAGGGCGCTGTACGCCCAGAAGACGGCCACGATGAACAGACCCACAATCAGGAGTCCTCTGCGGTCCGCCCCCCTCGAGAACACGCGGTCGCCGAAGACGGTGAGGAGATGGTAGGCCTTCCCAGCCAAGAACCCCAGCATGAGGAGCGCCAGCGGGTCGAGAAGGAAGCTCAACGGGGACCTCTAGCGATCGGCCTGGACGGCGACGAAGTCTTGGACGAGGTCAACGCGGCTCTCCGGGTGCCCTGGTCAGAGGCGACCTGCCTCCCTGTTCCCGCGAGCTCGAAGCGACGCGGGCCTCGTTGAGAATCGGCGGTCAGCTCTGCCTTGAGGAGGGGCACATGTGGAAGAATGGGTCCACGTGCTTGATGCAAAAAGACTTCATGCACAGCTGGCACTGGTAGACCTCGGCCTTGGGCCCCTTGACGGGTCCACAGAAGTCGCAGATTACCACGGGCTCGGCGGGTTTGGCTATGTCAGGAGCGGTGTCCTTCAACTCGTCCGTAACCGCGCCGGGGGCCTCTGCCGGACCCTCGGGGCTTGTTGGAGAGGGCTGAGGAGCATCCACAAAACCGTTCGAATCTTCCTCTGATACAGAGTCAACGTCGACTTCACTCTCCTGCATAATCGAGGTCGACGGCTCGTCCTCTTAAAACGATTTCCGTTCCCTCCGCGCGCTTACGGTAACCCTGCAGGAAATGAGCCGGCGGAGTGCACCTCGGCAGATTCACTTCCCCATAGCTAGGTCTATGCGGTGCTCTGAGGGGTCCCGCTCTTGGAGAGCCGGACGAACTGCCATACCGCGGTTCCGAGCACCACCGCGGCGGTGAGCACGAGGGCGATCCCCGAGATTGCGACCGGGACGCTCCTCCCCGCGCCGAAGACGTGCCCGAGGATCAGTGAGGCCCCGATGAGGGAGAGGATGCCATGGTAGAAGAGGGACGATCTCAGCCCTTCCATGAAGAGGAGGCCCGACACCCAGATGACGAAGGCGGCGTAGGTCGCGACGTAGCCGAAGAGGACCGGCAGCGTCACGGGGAAGAGGAGGAAGAAGACCACGTGGATAATCAGGAAGACACCCGCCGCGGCCGCGACCCACACGTGTATCCCCCTCAGGAGGTCAGGGTTCCGGAACCGCCGGAGGAGGCTGCGGCGGAAGATCATCATCCCCCCGCTCGCTGCGATCAGAAAGAACGCCAGGAACCCTGCGACGTTCGCCAGCAGGGTGCCCTGGTACAGCATTCCGTAGGGGACAGGATTGAAGAAGGCGACGAGGACCGAGAGCATCACGAACGCGGTGAGCGTCAGGGTCGAGTAGAGGGCAAGTTTGCTAGGCATCTTCTCGCGTCACCCCTTTACCGGCCTTCGGCCCGCTACCCCACGCTTCTCCTGTGCAGCTACTTCCTCAGATACGAGCGACCTGTCCTGAGATAGAGGTCCTTCCCGGTGAGCCAGTCCTTCCTGAGGGGCGAGAAACAGTCGAAGTCGTCTGTGTCCTCGAGCGCGACAGCCTCGTGAACCACGTTCGAAGGGATTATCAGGACCTCTCCCGACCTTACCGTGTAATCCTCACCGAGAATCGTGAACTTCAGGGCGCCCCTCATGATGAAGGTAATCTGCTCGCTGAGGTGCTTGTGGGCCGGCACGACGGCGCCCTTCTTCAGCCAGATCCACCCCAGCATCTCCCGCTCCCCGACGGCGAGTCGCCTTGAGATTCTCGGGTTCAGCCACTCCTCTTCCATGTCCGCCCACCGCAGGTGTTGGAGCCTCTTCGTTGTCGTCGCCGGTGCTCTCTGCTTCATCGCTATGCCAACAGACCCGGCATCCCTTCAATATAGCTTGGTGTGCTTCCCCGCCGGAAGTTCCGGAGGGCGATTGTCCTTCGCCCTCACGTAGACGCCAGGGATGCGTATCGTCGGACGTAGGCCCAGAAGTCATCCCACGGGATGGACTTCCACTTGTCAGTTCCCTCGGTGGTCTTGTACCACTCGATGAGAATCTTGTGCTTGCCCAGATGTTTGCCTATCAGGGGAATGCTCTGCTGAGCCTCGACGTCGATCTCGAACCACCTGCTCCCGATCTTGCAGGAGGTACCGGGTTCGAGACTCGGATTGAAGTGCTTGCGGACTTCGCCCTCGTAGACCCTCGGCGAGACGTTGTGGACGATCTCCCTATCGGCAAAGACCGTGAAGGGCAGCTTTCCTCCGGGTTGCTCGACGGGCGCGTCCTTCAGTTCGATGGCGCGCGGCCGTACCTGGTAACCCTGAGAAATCATGATCGTGCTATAGGCCTCGGTGATTGCGTTGAACTTGGCCTCGGCCTCCGCGCCCTTATTCCTGTCCGGGTGATATTGCAGCGCTAGGCGTCGGAAGGCAGACTTCACCTCTGAGAAGTCTGCGTCTGAACGGATGCCTAGGATACGATAGCAGTTCTCAAGTTCCATGGTCATCTTCGCCGTTGCACAAGCGGAGATGGGCTAATGCAGTCGCCAATTTCTTAAGGCTTTCGAGAGCGGCGTATGAAAGGATATAGTTCAACCTCTGGTCGCAGGGGCGTTGCTCGAGAGCTGGCAAACCTTCCTTACCGGGGCGATTCTGGGTGTCTCTATCGCCGCCCCTCCCGGACCGGTCAACGCCGCGGCGACGTATCAGGTGACAAAGTCGTGGCTGGCGGGCGAGCTGACCCTCCTCGGCGCCACCACAGCCGATGCGATCTTCTTCGTGCTGACGTACTTCGGGCTGACCTCCTTGATAGCCAGTGGGGAGGCGCGGGACCTCCTCTTCGTGGTGGGCGGCGTCTTCATGCTCTACATTGCGTACTCTACGCTCAGGCGGGCGAAGGTGAAGCCAGCTTCGGGCCCCGTGCGGGGAGGAAGGTTCCCCTACCTTCTTGGCCTCACCATCGGCCTCACGAACCCGTTCCAGCTGGCGTGGTGGATCGCGGTAGGAGTAGGGATGATCTCCACCTTCGGGCTGAACATAGTCGCGGGGTTCTTCGCAGGCATAATCGCCTGGACGCTGTTCCTTTCGACGATTCTAAGAGCTGGGCTCACAAGGTACCAGAGGATCTACCCCGTCCTTGTGTATGCGTCTGGAGCTATCCTGGTCCTTTTCGGTGTCTGGTTCCTGTATTCCGCTATCTCTTCGCTCGTCTGACCCTCTGCTCGTACTGACGGACGGCAACCTCCTGGGCCCCCTCGACGGAGCCGGGGCGAATCACCCTGAGCCGGGCGATGGCGTCGTCTGCCGTCTTTCCCTCGTATTCTATCATGTACGCCGCCAGGACGCTCCCCGTCCTTCCGATACCGGCCAGGCAGTGGACGAGCACGGACCTGCCGTCCTTGAGCTGTGCCGAGATGAAACCGGTCGCCTCCTCGAGGGCCTCCGGTGTCGGAGGCGCGTGATCGAGCATCTTGACTTGTTTGACCGACAGCTTGGTCGACGCGACCCATTCCCCAGGGAGCGGCGTTTCTCTGAGGGTCAGGACCGAGTCCACGCCGTGGCTTTCGAGCCACTTGAGCTGCCCTTCGGAAGAGGGTAGCCCCGAGGCAGCCAGCCGCCCCTCTATGACCCAGCCAAAGAAAGTGGGCTTGTCCGTAACCACGGAGCGGATTCTCCTGTAAGCGGATCCGGTTCTTCCCAAGGCGAAAATACTTCACCGTAGGGGATGCGTAATGAAGATACGCTTTTCGGTCTGGCGGAACTAGTTAGGCTGACGCTCAGCTTTCGACGATATCGAGCTTGCCGTACCGCCCGATGTTGAGCTGGCGCTCGCCCCTGAAGGTGTTGATGTACCCGTTGGATACTTTGACCTTCGCGCCCTTTGTGACCGCGTCGATCTGGGCGTCCCACAGCGACAGCTTGATCGTCCCGCTCTCGTCCCGCAGTGTGGCGTCCGCCACCCTCGCCTGACCTCCGGTCCTCAAGCTGACTTCGCGAGGCGACGAAATGTCCACAATCTCTCCCTCTACCTCGACCGTTCGCATTCCGTCACGTAGATCCTTGATGTTCAACTGTAGCTAACTCGCTACCACCCATTCCATGGATATATTTAATCGTTGATAAGGCGGCGTCGAGGCATCTGGCCGAGGTCTCCGAGCGATTGAGTAGTCATCCCGAGTTCATTCGGCAGCTCGCCTGGTACCCCTGGAGCATCTAATCAGGTTGGGCATCAGGAGATACTTCCCCGAGCTCTCAAAATCCGGCCTGAGCTGGGTGATCGTGGCCTTCCTCGCTCTGATCGTCGTCAACCTTGCCACGTTCGCAATCGGGCGGACAGAGGTCTTGGATGTCCTTAACTCGAGCCCCTTCGGCGCCTTGCTAGCCCCCTTCGTCTATGACTCCTGGGGGACCATCGGCGGGCTCGGCGGCGTGGTGCTGCTCTTCTCGCCCGTTCTCTTCGGGACGCCCGTCTCCCAGCGGAGGTCGCTCTCCGTCTTCTTCGTGACGTCTAGCATCGCGATAGGGGTCTTCGCGGCGCTCCTTTGGGACGCGTTCTACGACAACACCGGCCTCTACGGGTCGGGATCATCGTCAATAGCGATCTCCGCCCAGGGGGTCATCTTCGCGCTCTCTCTCCTCGGGCTAGTGAGGCTGGCGCGACAAGATACCCGGCGTCTGGGAACGCTAAGCAGCCACTGGTGGTACTCTTTCGCGATAATCTACTCCACCCTGATCCTGACCTCGCTCTGGTTCGTCCTTTCGCTCGAGCCGATATTCATCCCCACGCTGCTCTACAACTGGAGGGTTCACGAGTTCGGATTCCTCTTCGCAGTGACCGCGACAGCGGCGTATGCCGGACGGCGATGGTCGGCCCTCGGGCTCGACGGCGTCGTCCGCATAGACGAGATGCTGATGAACTACCACTTCGATGACCTGAGCCTCAGACTCCCGGTCAGGATTCCCAAGTACCGCGTCCTGTTCAAGCAGGTCCGTGGTTCCGACACCATGGAACTGCACCCGGAGCTGGGGGAAATCTGGGTCAGCGAATCTTTCAGGGACAAGGAGTACTCGGTCGAAGGTCCGGAATTCGAGAAAGAGCTGCTCGGCGTGATGGTCCGCGCTGCTCTCGTCGCCGAAGGCACGAACCCCGAGGACGGGACGCATGAGACTGCGAGACGGTTCGACGAGATCGCCAAGTTCGTCGGCCCGCCTCCCAAGTCCTGAAGCTAGGACTCCTTACGGAGCTACACGCTGCTCTCGTTCTTGGAATCCTTAAGACGAGGAATCCGACCGCGGTGGAAACGAATTGCTCCCGTCATTCGAAGACCTCTTTCTCTTCGCAGTGGCTTTTGCAGTTCCCTGCATCGTCATCTTCGCACTGATGCCAGGCTACATGCGAATGCTCACCTCGAGGGGGAGATTGGCCAACGACGTTCACAAGGTGGGGGGAGTAAAGGTGCCAACCCCCGCTGGCCCTCTCCTTATCCTCGCGATCGTCGCTGGGGAGGCAGGCATCTATCTGGTCGCAGAGTCTTCGATACCTCTCGCGGCCATCGCAGTGACGCTCGTCGCCGGGGGCGTGGGTTTCTACGATGATATCCGGGGACTGGGAGGGATTGTGAAGCCCCTCCTGCTCTGCTTTGCCGCGGTGCCTCTCATCCTCCTTGAGATGGTGCACCAGAGCCTCTACAACGCCCAGCTCTACTTCCCGCTCTTCGGAGGAACGGGCACGCACTACATCATCTTCGCGATCCTAATCGTCGCCGCCATGCCCGTGGCGTCCAACGCGTTCAACATGCTCGACGCGTTCAACGGGGAGCTCTCCGGGTTCACCGTAATAGCCACAGCAGCTCTCCTGATCGCGATAGTGTTCCGCGCCGTCTCGTCGAGCTCGTTCGACTACATCAGACTCGCCGCGACCCTCCCGCTCGCTGCGGCAGCGCTCTGCTTCTACTTCTACAACAGGTACCCCTCCAGGATCTTTGACGGGGACAGCGGCAGCCTGATGTTCGGGGCGCTCTTTGCGACGCTCGCGATCATGGGTGGCGTCGAGATTGCGGCCCTCGTCGCCGCCATCCCGGCAGTCCTTAACTCGTATTACATCCTGTCGAGCATCAGGGGGTTCGTGGAGCACAAGAAGATGGCCGCCAGACCCACCTATCTGGGAGAGGACGGCAGACTCCACGCCTCCGCCGCGGCTGGGGCGCCCACGACCCTAGTTAAGATGATCTTGACGCGGGAGCCGATGCGCGAGAGCGACCTGGTGAGAGGCATACTGATGCTCGCGGCTTTTGCCTGCATCCTCTCGGTGATCACTTCTGGGATGACGTGGTTCGTATGACAGTGAAGAGCATCTACGGCCTCCTCGTCATCGTCACAGTAGCCTGGTTGCTGATCCTAGGGGAGAGCTACTTCTTCATAGTCATCGTAAGGCCTCTCGGACCCCCGCTGCACCTCGCTGACCTTCCCTCCACGGTTCTCAAGGTCCTGATCACCGCGGGGCTCGGCATCCTGTGGGTGGGAGTGATGTTCGCGATGGATTCACTCCACACCAAGTTCACGAGGACTCCCACTTCAGCTTCTTAGCGTCGTACTCCTTTCGGGTGTACACGACCCTCGCGGGCACGCCCATCACCACGGTGTTGGGAGGCACGTCCTTGGTGACCACCGCGCCCATGGCGACAACGCTGTTCTTACCGATCCTGACGCCAGCCTTGATCACCGACCCCCCGCATATGATGGCACCGTCCTCGATCGTGACTCCGATCATCTTCTTTCCCATCGGGTACGGGTCGTTGGTCATGACCGCCGCAGGGCCTATGAAGACACCTTTCCCTATCTTCGTAAGGGGTGGGATGTAGACGGAACCTTCCACCCTGGTGTTCGCGCCTATGGTCACCTTGTAGTCCACGTGGGCGAGCGAGCCGATCATGACGTTGTCACCAAGAACGGTGTCATTGCCAACATAAGCAAGATTCCAAACGGAGACCCCTTTGCCGATCTTGGCGTTCCTCGCGATGACTGCTCCCTCACCTAACTTTGCGGGCTTCAAGACAGCCCACCGAAAGGCCGAAAATCCTCTTTTTTCGCTACCGGCAGCGGCGTTCGTTCTCCGTACTTGTTCAGTAGGTACATAGCTTTCTTCTTCTTCACTCCTTCGGAGTACGGCAAAACGAGTCTCAAGAGATCATTAGCTTTTCTCTCACCGATCTGAACGGTCCAATAATCATTTCCGGAACTGCTCTTGCCAGACAATGTAACCTTCCTACCCCAAAGCCTTCCAACGCGTTCGAGAGATTCCTTGTCTTCCATCCCTCTTCTGACCTGTGGCATGCTATAATATCGTCGCGGTCTTGGACCACCACCCTCTCTTCTTCCCCTCCTGTTGCCCGAATCAACGCACGTTTCTAGGACACACCCATCAGCGATTATCATCCCAGCGCAGCATCCCACGTCTCCTTCCGAGTTCAAAGTCGCGCTCAGAAGAGGGGGGCGAGGTCGGTGTAGGTCCAACTTTCTGGCCATGGCTTGGATAGAATTCCAATTACGCATCGGAAAAGCCTCAATCACGGTCTCGATTGGTTGGGTCGGATACACGCTTCTCAACCGAAGTAATTCCTCCACCGACCACACTATCTTCCTTCTGTGCGGAGAGTCCGGAGAGTCCTCTTCTTTTCGAACCTTGTTGTTCCCAGAGCCTTCGGGCATGCTCTTCTAGTTGCTTGACTTCTTTAAGCACAGATGTGGTAGGCGAAATTCCAGATCTTGACGTTCTTCCCCAGCTTGGCATCGTCGGCTATGTAGTTGAGGGGTCCACGCCCGGTTTCCAAGGTACTCGGGGAGTTTTTCGCCGAGGACTAGATAAACACCATCTTGCAGGCTCCCATGAGGAATCTCCACAGCGGACGGGGACGCCTCCCGAGCGGGCGGTAGTTTCGGGCGCCTCTCCCGCAATTCCGCAAGAGCCCGCTTCATAATCTTAAATACAAAGACCTTGGACATCGCCAGCTGTAATGGTCAAGGAGCCCACCGGCAAGAACTCGGGAACCGCGCTCCCCGAGATGGCTCAGTTGGCAAACCTGATAATGAAGATGGGCCCTGACATCGACCTCATCGCTCGGATATCCGGACAATACAAGGAGACGATCCGTTACAGGTACAAGGAGAAGATCCTTGGGAAGGGCTTCGCCATCCATGCCCGCGTGAACTACGAAGGCCTGGGGCTTCAGAGGGTCATCATGAAGGTCAGTCTGAACGAGACGTACTCCCGCTACGCGAGGGAGATGTTTATCGCCATGAACAAACTGTGTTACGTCATCTCGTTCAACCAGCTGCTCCCGGATAGCAGCTACATGGTGCACGCGAGCGTCCCGAAGGAGCACAAACAGGGATTCATCGACCTGATGAAGCACCTGAAAGAGCTAGGGATCTTCGATTCTCTGGAGTTTTACACCTTTGACTGGTTCACAAACACGCCAATGAGAGCGGAGTTCTTCGACTTTGAGCACGGAAACTGGGACTTCGACTGGACGAAGACGGTGGGGCCAGGCAAGGACGACGAAATTAGGATCTCAGAGCCCTTCAAGTTCGACAAGCTGGACCTTCTCATCCTGAAGGAGCTGCAGGTGGACGCCAGCAGGTCGCTGAGCGAGATAAGGGAGTCGATAAAGGCGAACAACGGCCAGGACATCAACTACAAGACCCTTGCTTGGCACTGGTCGAGGCACGTAAAGGAGAAGGGGATGATCAACGGATACGCGCTCAGATGGATGGGGACGACCTACGACTCCGTCTCGGACCGGGCGAAGCACAGGCAGCACAAGTACATCATGATACCAGTCTTCGTGCGAGGGGTAAGCGATGCGGAGCGCATTTCACTGATAGGGGCGATGAACAAGCTCCCCTTCCTCTGGTGCGAGGCAGGAGGAAAAGACTACCATGCCCAGCTGGCATTCCCTGTCGAGACGGTGAATGATGCATTCTCGTTTCTCAAGGACGCGCTGGCGCCATTCGGGCCCAGAGCTTCGTACAGCGTGCTCGATCAGACCAACGCCCTCAGCTTCACATTCTCCTATACGCTGTTCGATGAAGAGACCAAGGCGTGGGCGTTCAGCGGTCCGGAACTCATGAGCAGGTTCGAGAACCTGATCATCAAGATAAGAGAGAGTTCCGGACTTCCGCGGAACTAGAGTCCCCTACATAGTACCGGAGCCGGCGAGGGTCTCGAGCGGGCCAATGTGCAGGCCCATAGCGGCGAAGACCAGGCTCGCCCCACCGAGCGCCATCATTCCGTACCGGACTTTGTCGTCGATTGTCATGATATTAGAAAAACGGAAATCGGATTTAAGCATATGCTTAGGTTGGGTCAGATGAAATTTATGCAACTTCTGGATTGACCCGGCTCCAGAAGCCAGGAGGCATGCTTAACACGCCCCATCCCCTCGGCTGGAGGAAGGGATGAAGACCGCTATGGAAGGCACACGCGTCGGAAAGAGAAGAACGGTGGTCGTCTTCGCGGTCGCACTGGTCGTGGTCGTCGCGGCAGTCTTCGGGTATCTCCTATACGGGTCGTCGCCCGCTACGGGGACATCCACCGCGTCTGTCGGGACGGTAGCCACTCCGGGGGTTTCCTGTGAAGACCCGTCGCTGTCGGCGGCGGCCGCCCAGGTGGAGACTGACCCGAGGTTCACGCAGCTCAGCGACGGGCTCTGCTACAACTTCGTAGGAGTGAACGATACGGCCGCCGGAACCTCGGGCACCACGTCGGCCTACACCTTCGATTATTACAACGGCTCGGTCTTCTATCCCTGCGGGACGTTCCCCGAAGCGCTTGTCGCGAGCCAGATTCGGGCAGACGTGGTGACCAACGGTTCCCTCCTGTCGGTCCAGAGCGCCAGTCTGGTCAACGGCACGACCACTCTTAACTCGGGCCCCGTCTGCGGACCAAATCCGCCCGTCGTCTCGGTGGTCAGTGCCCAGCTGGTCGAGGTGACCATACCCGCCGTCCTCGAGGTCAACCTGACGCTGGACGCCCGCTTCGCGCCGCTCGCCGTGACCCAGTTGACGGCTGTGATAGTGGTACCAGGTGGGAACCAGACGATCGCATTCACCGGCGTGACAGGCGGCAAGCCCCTTCCGCCCGGCCGTGCTGCGTCCCAAATCAGCATAATAACAGGGCCGGCGAGTTTCGTTGCCGGCGGAGTATACGATATGGCGATAGATGGGCAGTTCCAAGGCGGGCAGCCGTTCGGATATACCGTCCAGATCGCTCTGGTGAACTCCTGATGCAGTCGCTCGAGTACATCGTGTCTGGAACCTTTGTCGCGGCGGTAATCATCATAGTAGGGGTCGAGTTCGTCAGCTTCCTCGCCAGGCGCGCGGCGAAGGCCGCAGGCGCAGGCCGGGTCACCATACGCGACCTGGGTGCCTTCGCGCGGATTCTGGAGGTCGTGCTCATAGCGGTCTCAATCGCCCAGATCTCCGGAGAGAGCTCGCTCTTCACCACGCTGACCGTGTCCGGCATAGGGGCCCTCGCCCTCTCGCTAGCGCTCCAGACGACGCTCTCGAACGTCATCTCGGGGATTCTCCTTCTGAGCGACGGCGTCATTCATCTCGGCGACGTCGTGGAGTACGGCGGGGTGAAGGGGAAGATCGTGAGAATCGCCCTGAGGAACACCTGGATAATGGAGGATGACGGAAGCATCGCGGTCGTGAGCAACACCTCTCTCTCCAACGGACCGCTTGTGAACAGGTCGGGCGTCGGCCGGCTCAAGAAGAAGTACGCCATCGAGTGACCCGGACGCTATGGGCGCGCCGATCTAGGCCCGCTTGGAGGCGGCTGAGCCTTCGATCACTTCAAGGTGATCCGGGGCTATCGCGTCGCGGGGTAGCGCGCTCAGGCGATAGTACGATGCTTCGACGTAGGGGGGCCTTGCCGAGAGCTTCTGGGCCTTTCTCCCGTCGAAATCGTAGACGAAGCACAAATCCCAGTGGCTTCCCATGTATGACTGGATCTCCCTGAACTTAGGTTCCAAGAGCTCCGCGCCGTCGAGCTGCGCTGTCACGGCCCTCTTCGCTGCCGTGAAAGGCCACTCCCCGAACTCGAGGATTACCGCCGGCAGGAGCAGGTTTCCGCGCCTGAAGGAGAGCGGGTGGGCCTGACCTGCCTTCAGCAGCAGTATCGAGCCCTTGCCGTCGCCCACGACCGCAAAGGCGGAGATGTGCAGGTTCTCCTCGCTTATCCGCGTCCTCTTGCGCTGCACATGGCTTCGGTTGCTCGCTTCTTCCAAATGTCTCTCTTGTAGGCCAACTGGAGGCGAGTTAAAAGTCGTTTTCTCTCCCCCGGGTTCCTTGACGGTGCAGGGGCGCGCGACGGACTGCGGCCTCATTAAAGTTCGCAACGCAGATAACATTGTGCGTCTGAGCTCGCCTTATGGGACCCGTCGACGGCTCCATCATCGTCCTCGCTCTCGTCGCGGCGTGGAGCATGGGTCACCACTACTCGGGAGCGGTCGTCGGTACCGCGTTCGGGTCGAAGTCCATAACCCTGAGGAAGGGGCTGATTGTCTCTGGCCTGTTCGTGATTCTTGGTGCGGTCCTCAGCAACGTCGTACAGACATATGCCAACCTTGCGAAGGTGGGAGGCGAGTACAGCGTCGTGGTGCTGATCTCGTTCATACTGATGAGCAACGTGACCACATACCTGAAGATACCCACCTCGACGATACAGCTCTACACGTTCGGCATACTTGGCGCCGCCCTCGCCTCGGGGACGGCCATCAGCTACCCGACGCTGGCGATCATAGTGGTCTCCTGGGCGATCGCGCCCACCCTCGGCTATGCACTGGGCCGGGTCGTCTACAGGTACATTCCCCAGTCGGAGCACTTGCGGTACCTCATCCTGGGGGCGATGCTTTACTCTGCTTTAGTTCTCGGCCTCAACGACGTGAGCAACGCGGCCACGAGCCTGGTCGTCTCGGGAGTCGCCCTCCTCCCTGCCAAGCTGGCGTGCGGGGTGGCGATGATGATAGGGATGGTCACCTGGGGGTCCAGGTTAGCCAAGAGGGTCGGCGAAGACCTGGTGCAACTTGACCTCAGGAAGGCCGCCGCCGCCCAGCTGACAAAGTCGGTGGTGATATCGGCGTTGAACATCTTCGGCGTGAACGCGTCAATGAACCAGACGATAGTGGCGGCCCTCGCGTCGATGGGAGCCAGGAAGAAGGTCCTGAAGAGCATCATCCTGGGCTGGGTCTACAGCCCGGTCATCGGGTTCGCGGTGTCCTTCGGGCTCTCTTTCCTGCTGGCGAGGGGCGTCTTCTGAGCGAGGGTGCCGAACGGCCGTACATCCCAATGGCCCGGTTAATCAGATCCTTCGCGTGCTTGCTGTCCTTCCATCCGCCTATCGTGACGAACTTGCCAGGCTCCGATTCCTTGTAGTGCTGGAAGAAGTGCTCTATCTGCTTCCTTGTGAACTCAGGGAGCTGCTCGACCGAGTCGACGTCCGAGTAGTTTGGGTCGACGTGGCGTGCCGGGACCGCGACGATCTTCGCGTCGGGGCCCTTCTCATCCACCATCAGCAGGACCCCTATCGGGCGAGATCGGATGACCGACATAGGGAAGACCGGCTCCTCGGTCACGACGAGCGCGTCGAGCGGGTCGCCATCGTCGCCCCTGGTCTGCGGGATGAAGCCGTAGTTGAACGGGTAGTAGGTCGGAGTGTAGAGGAAGCGGTCGACGAAGACAAAACCCGTCTCCTCGTCGATCTCGTACTTCACGTTGCTGCCCCTCGGAATCTCCACGACCACGTTCACCTGCTCTGGCGCGTCGGCTCCGACGGTCAATTTCTTTGGCACCCAGCCTACACCGTGGTGAGCAACGTTGTCTGTGGTTTTAAACTGGAATCCGGGCGGCGCCCCCAGGCGATGCGGGAGCGGCGCAGGAAGGAACTTGCCAGGTTCTACGGGTATCAGAATCGGCTAATCCGAAGCCGAGATTCGGGGGAGTCTTATATGGTCAGGAGTCTCACGCTTCGCTCGTGACAGTCGAGATCACCTGCTATGGCGGAGTGAACGAGATCGGGGGTAACAAGATACTCGTCTCCGACGGGGACACAAAGGTCCTGCTCGACTTTGGGGCGGGCTTCTCCGAGGGGTTGGATTACTTCGACTCGGGGATCGACCCGAGGCACGTCAACGGGGCAGGCGACTATTTCGAGTTCGGCCTGCTGCCCGAGCTCCCGGGCCTCTATTCCGAGACGTCCCTCAAGAACACCGGGCTCCGGCACGCCCCTCCGGAGATAGACGCGATAATACTGAGCCACTACCACTCCGACCACATGGGGAGGATTTCACTGGTCGACCCGGACATCCCCGTCTACTGCGGCGCGACGACGGCCCTCATACACCAGGCTTCGAGCGCGTCTGGCGGGTCCTCCCTCGATGGGCGTGAGATCAGGACGTTCCGTACCGGAGACCGGTTCAAGGTAGGCGCGATCGAGGTGCAGCCCGTGCACGTCGACCATTCTATCCCGGGGGCCTACGGTTTCGTCCTGCAGACTTCGGAAGGCCCCATCGCCTACACTGGAGACTTCAGGTTCCACGGCCCGATGGGGTCCATGACCGACGACTTCGTCGAGGCCGCCCAGGAAGCGCGTCCGGTCGCTCTGATCACCGAAGGCACGAGGGTCTCGACAGGTGACAAGAAGCGGGAGATGGGCGAGGCCGAGGTGGCCGAGGAGACCACCAGGCTGCTCGAGGCGAACCCACACCTCGTCTTCTCATCTTTCAGGGGGAACGACGTCGACAGGGTCCTGTCGTTCTACAGGGCATGCGAGGCCACGGGCCGACGCCTGGTAGTCTCGATGAAGGTCGCACTCCTCCTCGAGGAGCTCAAGGTCGACAAGAGACTCAAGGTGCCACGGGTCGGCAGGGACGTCTCCGTCTACCTCAGGAGGAAGGGCAAAGGAGGCTACGACGACTCGGACTACTACAAGTGGGAAAGGAGGTTCCTCGACCACGGATTCACGGCCGAAGACGTGAAGAAGCAGGAGGGGAAGGTGTTGCTCCACCTAGACCGGTGGTACCTACCTGAGCTGATAGACATCAGACCAGAGAAAGGAGGCGTGTACATCCACGCGACCACGGAGGCATTCAACGAAGAGGGCGAGCAGGACGAGAAGATCATCAGGAACTGGGTCGACCACTTCGGGTTCGACTACCACCAGATCCACGCCTCGGGCCACGCGCCCATGGAGAGGGTGGGTGGCCTCGTGAACCGGATCGGTGGGAAGAAGGTCATCCCGATCCACACCGGGAGACCCGACATGTTCCGCAAGCTCGCAAAGAAGGGGGACGTCGTGCTGCCAACAAAGGGAAAGTCGATCCCGCTATGATCCGGGCCGTCTGAGTCGGACGCGAGGCTGCGAAAGTTCCGTCTTCCGTTGCTAGCCTATGGTGTCGGCGCGGCGGTTGGCGCACTGTCGCGACGGAAGGCCCTCTCGATCAAGAGTATGATGAGCACCACCGCCGAGAGGACAACGACGGCCGTGAGGGCGTAGTTCACCGGTATGAGAAGCGACTGGAAGTCTCCGATCCCCAGGGCCCGCACGGAGGTGACCACGGCGATGCAGATGTCAAAGACCAGCGAGGCGTAGGCCAGCGCATCTAGCGCCTTTCTTAGCCGCCGGGCAGGTTTCTGAGCGGTCAATAGGTTCCGTCTTCCTCCTGAGACTGCCTGCCCATAGGGCAATGGTCAACCTCTCGGGTCAGATAAGTGCTCAGAGATAGGTAGCCCGGCCAGGATTCGAACCTGGGTCATAACTCATCCGGGTGCTTATCTACTCATTCGAGTCTCTTTCTTGTTGCTGAAGGTATCCATTGGTACTCAGAACCGAATGTACCTACGGACTGATCAAGGAACGATGTCATTCTTGCCAGCATCTCTGCTTCAGACCTTAGTTTCGGGGTTTAGACCGGGCGAAAAAACCTTGCTCAATGTGAGTTATCTCGAGTCGGGGAAATCCGTCTACCATCGATATGAGGGAGGGTCGACGTGGATGGCCACCGCGCCGAATGACGCCGGCCACGAAGGTCAGAACTTGACAATTCTTCCGAAGCTACTCACAAGAGGCGAATTCATGACCAGCATGCCAGACATCATCATGAAAAACGAGGCTGGCTTTTCTTGGTTGCCTTCGCGAAGCAGAATCTTGGATCTTTCAGATGCCGGGAATCCCCATTTCGAAGTCGAACAGGTACCGGCTTCGGAAGGCATCTCGAGATTCAGTGTGTCAGTGCAGCCTTCAGAGAAACTTGGATTTGTTCCAGGATGGGGTTGTCATTTGGAGATGGGTATTGGCGATTTCTTTGGCCGGTCGAGGAAACTGCGAGTGTATCACGATGGTCATTACGAAGCTTGGCTGGGACTTCGACGAGGGAAGCGGTATCCTAGGATTACATTAGTGTCGTATGACGGTGTCCGATTGAGACTCGCTTATGGATCGCCCGAAATCAGAGTCGCATCTATTTACCTTGCCGACCCTGCGCAGCTATACTCGATTGAGAAGGATGAGCGCCGTGGGCCGATAGCGTCCAAGAATTCTCTCTTGGCTCCTCTGTCGACCTACAAAACTAGACTTAGGAGAGAGACGGAGAGGGAAATGCTAATGACTCGATACAGGTATCCACACGGCAGGCTTGGGTCTGAAATCGCGTATTCGATTGCACGGAATCACATGGGAATCGAGGATCTTATCCTCAATGATCCCTCGGAAGGGGGGCGGACATGATGTCCCGAGATGGCAGGGTCATATTTGAAAACAGACTCCTTACAATTACTGGGTCGATGCCGGCCAAATTACTGGAGCGACAGGTTGCGTTTCAACTTGGAAGAATGAGGGCTCGTCTCAAGTCAGATTTGTCGTACTACAATGCTGCCAGACTTGGATATGTTTCCTTATCGTATATTGAGTCTGGAGAATTGCGGACGGACGTGTTCGAGATGAAAAAGAGGTAGCCCGGCTCAGATTCGAACTGAGGTCACCGGCTCCAAAGGCCAGTATGCTTGGCCACTACACCACCGGGCTAGGCTGTCCTCCGTCATCTCCCGATGAGCTAGATAAGTCTCACTGGACTAGCGAGGAGAACCAATGGCCGGCGGCTATGTGCATGTGACACGAACGTCCGAGTTTCTGAGTCTTCAGTGAGCCGACATTCTGGGTGCAGTAAGGTAGCCCACGATCTTCTCGGCCGGGTCCTCCATCGAATCGAGAAGCTTCTTGGCTTTCCTGTGGCAGTGATTGTGGTACTTCTTGGTCAGCGACTTGCGCACGAGCCGCGAGAGGGCGTCGAGGTTGTGGGTCTTGAGCAGGAGCCCCATCGAGAGTAGATATCGCTCGGTGTAGAGGCCCGACCCCTGGTATGCAGAGATCGTCGGGACCCCTATGAGGGCCGCCTCCGTCGTCATGGTCCCACCCATCCCGATGAATACGTCCGACCTCCTGATGAGACCGGCCCCGTCAACCACGCGCTCGGGCACGTGCATAGTTTCCCCGAACCTCTGCTTGACCATCTCGAGCTGGTCCTGGTATCTGCAGAGCGCGATTATGTTGCAGTCCTTGAAGTCGTCCGAGAGGCGCTGGAGGACCTTGCTCGTCCACGACTCGTCGGTCCCGATCATGTAGGGGGCGTACGACTCCTCGAGCCGCACCAGAATAGTCGGACGACCCGGCTTGGTCTTCTCCTCGGGCGAGCTCGGCCTCGACTCCCTCTTCAGCCACGCCGCAGGGTCCAGAGCGTGATACTTGGTTATCTCGCTCCTCTGCAGCCCGAAGCGGTACCACGCGATGTAGGGGATGATCCACGGAGTGAGCAGGTGGCTCGAGAACGGGAGCGAGAGCTTGCCCGCGATGACGGAGTGTGGGGAATCGCTGACGGCGACGTGCTTCACCCTGATGCCGAAGGAAATCCTGGCGCAGTCCGCCGACGCGACGGAGACCGAGGCGTCCGGCTGGAACCCCGCCACCATCGGGAGCAGGGAGTTCATCCGCTCTAGGCTCGACCTGAGCTGGTCGATGGTCTCCTTCCCTCCTCTGGAACCCACGAACTTGAGCTCCACCCCCAGCAGAGACGCGAGCTGCTCGACCTCACGGTAGTGCCTGGAGGTGGCAAGGACTTCGTGCCCCCTCGCCCTCAGCTCCTCCATCACGGGGTTGAAGAAGAGCAGCTGCTTGGGCGTCAGCACGTCAAACCAGAAACGCAAGGCGTCGTTCCTGAAAGTCGACGGTTAAAAATTATTCCTAGGGGTCTCGTTTACCCCCTCCCGAGACCCTCCGTCGGACTTCGGGGGTCGCCGGGCCCGCTTGAAAGGCTATATGCGCTACGAGGATTGAGGTGGTGCCGAGTTCATCGAGTTGCAGAAGATCAGGGTCGCGGTCTACGGCCTCACGACTGAGGGGTACGGCATCGCATCGAAGATCGTCGAGAACGCCTCGGTCACGATCGTCGACGACACGCTCCAGATGGCGATGGAGCTGGACCCGGGCACCGTCCAGAGCAACCCGACGCTGCAGGAGCTCGTGGGCGGGGAGTCGCTGATGGGACTGAAGCCGGTCTCCCAGGTGCTAACGGAGGCGCGCGTCGTCTTCTTCGCGCCGAAACTGAGGAAGACCGGGGACGAGTCAATCATAGAGGCGAACGCCAAGCTCCGGGAGGTCGCCAAGAACGTCACCAAGGGCACCACCGTCGTGAACGGCCTACCCGTCGGGGTGGGTGGGAACAACGACTACATCGCGCTCATCGAGAAGCAGACGGGGCTGAAAGTCGGGGAGAACCTGAACTACGGTTACTGCCCACTGCGGCCCCGGGCGGCGGCGGGGACGATCGCGTGCTTCGCGAAGGTCAAGGACTCGGGGAGCCTGGAGGACCTGGGGATGCGGACCAGCTACGGGGACATCATCGCGACCGAGCTCGACTACGCCTCCTCGGTCCTGAACGAGAGCACCTCGATAGCGACGGAGGTGGAGCTGATGAGAAAGGCCAAGGGGCTGAAGCCGATCGCCGGGAGGGCAGGAGAGAGGTACATCGACGACCTTGCCGCCCACATCTACGACCTGACGGCGATCCAGGCGAGTGAGGACGTCGGCGAGCCCCTGACTTACCTGGCTGGGGCATCGATCAAGAGCCTCGAGAACCACGTCAGGTACATCGTAGACGAGACGAGGGAGCTTCTTAGGGAGCTCCAGCTGAAGGCCAGCAGGACCAGGGTCCTCGTGGCGTGGACTGTCGACAAGTACGAGATGCGCGCCGACCGGATGAAGACCGCCGAGAGCCTCGTCGAGAGGCTCCGGGACTACGTCACCGACGTCAAGCAGGCCCAGGTGAGCGCCGGGCGCGACGAGGTCATCGATTCGTACAAGCACAATGTCGCGATCGTCTGCTCCCAGCGTGACCTCGAATGGATGAAGAGTCTGAAGACTGGCTCGAGATCGTCCGAGATCTCCCTGCTGAGGGCGACCCCTGCGCTGCAGAGGGGCTAGACGCCGCAAAGTGTTAAGAGGACTTGGCTGAGGGTGCAAACCGGTCTGTGATGGTCGCTTGACAAGGATAGCTGTCATCGGTACCGGAGGATGGGGGAAGAACCACGTCCGGGTGATGAGCGAGCTCGGAGTGCTGGTCGCCGTCTGCGACCTGGACCCGTCCAGGTCCGAGGTCTACGCGAAGAAGTTCGGGATCAATGGATACAGCGACGTCGACGAGATGATCCGGAGCGAAGCGCTGGATGGGGTCACCATCGCCACGCCGGCCTCCACCCACGTCTCCGTGGCGTCGAAGACTCTCCGCGCTGGTATCAACACTTTCGTCGAGAAGCCGATGACGAGCTCGGTCCAAGAGGGCGAGGAACTGATCAAAATCGCGGAGGCCTCCGGGAAGATACTCACCGTGGGGTTCATCGAGAGGTTCAATCCTGCCATCTCGGAGCTGAAGAAGCTGACCAAGGAGGGCAGCCTCGGCAGGCCGATACTCTTCCAGTACGACAGGGAGAACAGGAGGGGAGACAACATCACCGACGTCGGGGTGGTGAAGGACGCCTCGGTGCACGACATCGACACCGCAAGGTGGCTCTTCGGCGAGGAGCCGAAGACGGTCTACGCCCGGGTCGGCAGCGTGATGGGGAAGAACGAGGACTTTGCGACCATACTCCTGGGCTTCGGGGACGAGAGGACGGCGTTCATCACCACCAACTGGGTCACTCCCATGCGAGTCAGGCAGCTGAACGCGATCTTCACCAAGGGGGTCGTGACGGTGAACTTCATCAGCCAGGAGATGCAGATACACGAAGAGGAGGGGACCCGCGTTCCGGCGCATGTCTTCACTGAGCCTCTCGTACTAGAGCTGAAGGAGTTCGTATCGGCGATAGAGGAGAAGAGGCAGCCGCTCGTGACAGGCAAGGACGGGCTCAGCGTGATAAGGATAGCAGAGGCGGTCCTCGCGTCGGCAAAGAGCGGAAGCCCGATCTACCTCCCTCCGTAGGCCACAATCCGGTCCGCTGCTCAAGGCAGAGGGTCGGCCTCCGATTCTAGGTGAGCCAACCGTCTGATCTTCCCCGGGCGGCATGCTACAGAAGAGATAAAGCGAAGGGACGGCCCTCAGAAATCATGTTCGCAGATAGGTCCGGGCTCTCGGTCGCCACCGGCAAAGAGGCGGATCTCTTCTCCCCGCTGAAGAACGGGCGCGTCCAGTGCACCGCGTGTGCTCGACGCTGCCAGATCGGAGAAGGCCAGATCGGCTTGTGCGGCGTAAGGGGAGTAGTCGGCGGCAAGCTCTACCTGCTGAACTATGGTAGGATCATCGCCGGGCACGTCGACCCCATCGAGAAGAAACCCGTGATCCACTACAGGCCTGGGTCGAAGATATTCTCCATAGCCACCAATGGTTGTTCATGGTTATGCCGGTATTGTCAGAACTTCGACATCAGCCAGCGGAGAAAGACCGAGGGCGTCGAGATGGCCCCCCAGGGAGTCGTCGATCTCGCCCTTGAGAACGGGTGCGAAGGAATCGCCTACACCTACAACGAGCCCTCGGTCTTCATCGAGTACGCGCGGGACGTCGGAAAGCTCGCACACAAGAAGGGCATCTTCAACATCTTCGTCTCCAACGGCTATGACACCCCCGAGTCCGTCGGGGCTATGGGCGAGTTCCTCGACTGCCTCACCGTCGACTTCAAGGGCAGCGGTGAGACCGGATTCGTCAGGAAGTACATCGGCATCCCCGACGCAGAGCCGATCTTCCAGACCCTCCTAGAAGTGAAGCAGAGGACGAAGATTCACGTCGAGATCACTGATCTCATCGTCCCAGGGGTGGGCGACAACCAGGAGAGCGCCCGCAAACTCGCGAGGTGGGTCTATGACAACCTGGGCCCTGACACGCCCATCCACTTCCTGAGGTTCCACCCCGACTACAAGATGATGGACCTGCCCGTCACGCCGGTCAAGACGCTGGAGGAGCACCTGGAGATAGCGAAGAAGGAGGGGCTGAGGTACGTCTACATCGGGAATGTCCCGGGCCATCCCGCCGAGAACACGTACTGCCCAGGGTGCAAGGCGCTCCTTATCGAGAGGACGGGCTACGACATCGGGACCTACTCGCTCGACGACAAAGGGAGGTGCAGGTCGTGCGGCTATCAGACGCCGATCGTGGGGCCGCTGAGCAAGTCGGCTCGAGAGTACAGGTTCATCCCGGTCATCGGATGACCGCGGGCGACTCCTTGAGGAACCGCTCAGCGTCGAGCGCGGCCTTGCATCCGTCGGCGGCCGCGGTCACCGCCTGCCTGTAACGGAAGTCCCTGACGTCTCCGGCGACGAATACCCCCCTGACGTTGGTCTCGGTCTCGTTCTTCGCGATGAGGTAGCCGTTGGCGTCCATGTCTAGCTGCCCCTTGAAGATCTCGGTGTTGGGATCGTAGCCTATCGCCACGAAGAGGCCGTCGAAGGGGAGCGAGCGCTCCTCTCCGGTCTTGAGGTTCCTCACCTTGACCCCGTCGACCTTCCTCTCTCCCGTGACCTCGGTCACGGCCGAGTCCCAGATGAAGCTCAGCTTAGGGTCGGAGAAGGCCTCCTTCTGCAGGGCGTTCGAGGCGCGCAGAGCGTCCCTTCTGTGGATCACAGTCACGCTGCTCGCCAGCTGGCTGAGGTAGGTCGCCTCCTCGAGCGCCGTGTCACCGCCGCCGACTACCGCCAGCTTCTTCCCCTTGAAGAAGAAGCCATCGCAGACCGCGCAGTTGGAGACGCCCTTTCCCATTAGCCTCATCTCCGATTCCAGGTTCAGCCTGCGAGGGTTAGCGCCGCTCGCTACGATCACGCTCAGGGCCCGTCGCTCCTCGCTCGGGGTCTTCACCACGAACGGGTATGTCCTGAGGTCTACCTCGGTCACGTCGTCCTGGATCATCTTCGTGCCCACCCTCTCGGCCTGGGATCTCATCTGCTCCATCAGGTCGGGTCCCGTCACAGGGTCCTTGAACCCGGGATAGTTCTCTACGTCGCTGGTAAGCATGAGCTGGCCGCCGTACCTCGACCCCATGTAGACGACCGGGCTCAGCCCTGCTCTCGCACAGTAGATCCCGGCGGTGAGGCCGGCCGGTCCCGAACCAATAATCACTACGTTGCTGACGTCTTGCTCCAAAGAAAACTCCCTTGGTCCGAAAGCTCCGGGAGTCCTTGATAAACCTATTCGAGGGCCGCCGGCCGAGGGAAGCCTAGGCCTGCTTTCCTTCGCGCTGGGCCAGATTGAGAAGGTCGGAGAGGTGGTCTGTGGAGGCGTCCCAGCGCTTCCTGTAGTTCGAGAGCAGCCTGCGGAAGGTCTCTTCCTTCATCCTCCTGCCATGGTACTGGTCGTAGAGGTTCAGAAGGTCCTTGGCCGAACGATCCTCTTCCCTCTCGGCATCCTGTATCTGACCGATCAGTTCGAGGAATCTCTTCGAGCCGGCCGTCTGCCTGATCTCGTTGAGCCTGTTGATGGCCCGCGTCTTCAGCGAGTCGATCTCGTTCCTGACCTTTACGAGCTCGGCCTTCGTTACGGCCCCTTGGGCCTTGCCAGCGACATCGGACTGGAACTGGCCGAAGAGAGCCACCTTGTCCTCGAGTCCCTTTATGAGGTCGGGCAGCATTCCCGTGACTGTCATCTCCTCTTCCTCGTCCTCGTCCTTCTTCTTGCTCTCCGGACGCTTCAGAGCCAGGATGATGAAGACGGCTGCGAAGAGGAGGGAAGCGGCGGGGACCGCCTGGTCAGCGCCCCATCCTGTGCTGACGGAGTAGCTGATGGAGATTGAGCCCTGAGTAATCGGCGTGGCATTGGTGACCACTGTCTTGCTGGTCCCAACGGAGTGCATCCCGCTTGGGAGGAGGCTGGTAACCGTGTAACTGCCGACGACTGCCTGGATCGGGAGTGTGTAGGGTACCGAGACCGTGACAGTGCTCCCCGAGGTCTTGACGAGGGAACTCGGCACGCTATACTCCATCGCGAATGTGAAGTTGTCGCCAGCCTGGATCGGAGCAGAGAACGGCGCGCTAGTCAGGGCGATTGCCCCGTTGGTGACCGACACCAAGGTGGGATCGATGGTCGGAGGGGTGCTCCACGGAACTATCGTCACACTGGTTATGCTCCCCGAGAGAAGTGAGACTGGCAGGTCGGAGATGGTGTAGGATGCGAGGTTCCTGAACGTCACAAGCTCCTGGATCTGCGGGTACCCGTTCGAGTTCGGGATAATCGTGCTGACGATGCTCGTGACCTTGACGGGCAGGAAGTACGCCTGGTTGGTGGCATTGAGCGACGAGTACCAGGTCGAGATGGTCGGAGTCACGTTAGGTTCTGTGATCGAGTAGGTCGGCGGCGAGCTGGTAGGAGCTGCAATGAAGCTCTTAGGGGGGGTCAAGAGTGTGGCCCCGTTCGGGAGGACCACGACGAGATTGAGGCTGTTCACTTTCATGTTGACCGAGGGGCTCAGGAGCAGCAGTGAGCCGAACGGCGTCGTGGAGCCCGCTGTTATGTTGAGAATGTTGTTGAGGTAGGTCTCTAGCTCGACCCTGGTGTGCGCACCGGCGGAGAGCGAGGGCGAGTCAGGCGTAATCGTGAAGGTCGTCACCGTGCCGTTGTCGGCCGGCGAGGACAAGCTGTAACCCGACGCGGGTAGTACCGCGTACGCGACCGCGTGGGAGTAGACGGTGTCAGGGATACCTAGTTGGACCGACGGGACCTGGATGGTCGAGGTGCCGTTGTTCTGGAAGATGAAAGTGTCGTTCAGGAGGCCGGCGCCGAACTCGTTGATGTAATACTCGTGGTCGAGCGTAACGATCGGAGTTCCACTCGTCTGGGCGCCCACTGGGGCTGCCAATGAAACGAGCAGAAGCAGCAGTACAGTGCTCCCGAGCAGGAATCTCCGAATCAACGGAGTTCATAGCCCCATTGAATATGTATTTTAACCATTTTTGTCGGCCCGAAGTGATGACTATGCAGGGGCCGCACCCATTCCTTCCGAACCTCGACGAGGAGATAGTCAAAGAAATGCTCAAGCGCGTCGGTGCTTCTTCGGTCTCAGACCTCTTCTCGGACATCCCGCCGGAGTTCGCGCTCGGGCGGAAGCTCGCGATACCCGAGGGCAAGCCGGAGGCCACGGTGCGGAGGGAGGTCGGCCGGAGGCTGTCGCTGGACGTGACGCCACCTCAGGCCCTCTGCTTCCTCGGGGGTGGGGTCTGGCCACACTACATCCCTGCCGCCGTCGAGTCAATCGTCTCGAGGCAGGAGTTCTACACGAGCTACACACCGTATCAGCCTGAGATAAGCCAGGGTATCCTCCAGGCACTCTTCGAGTACCAGAGCCTGATGTGCGACCTCCTCGGCATGCAGGCCTGCAACAGCTCGATGTACGACTGGGCCTCGGGCGCCGCCGAGGCGGTGAGGATGGCGGCCCGGGTCAAGAACAGGGACGTCTTCCTGGTAGCCGAGAGCATCGGCCCCCAGCGGCTGGCGGTAATCAAGTCCTACATCGAGCCGATGGGGCTCGCGCTGCGCACGGTGAAGTTCGACAGGGTGACGGGAGGTCTGGACCAGAAGTCGCTGGACGAATGGCTCGGCCCCGACGTTGCCGGGATCTACTTCGAGAACCCGAACTTCTTCGGCGTGATAGAGGAAGGAGCCGAGGAGGCGGTCGAGAAGGTCCACAGGGCTGGGGGACTCGGCGTCGTCGGCGTCGACCCGATATCGCTCTCGGTGCTCAGAGAGCCCGGAAGCTACGGAGTAGACGTGGTCGTGGGTGAGGGTCAGCCCCTGGGGATACCGATGAACTTCGGGGGTCCGCACCTAGGCATCTTCGCGGTCCGGGAGATGAGCCTCGCCAGGAGCATGCCCGGGAGGATGATAGGGATGACCACCACGAAGGAGGGGGGCGACCGGGCCTACTGCATGGTCCTGCAGACGAGGGAGCAGCACATCAGGAGAGAGCACGCCTCTTCCAACATCTGCACGAACCAGGCGCTCCTCGCCGTCGCCGCGGCGAGCTACCTGTCCCTCCTCGGGAAGAGCGGCTTCTCCAGGCTCGGAGAGGTGATTCTCGGAAACTCACACTACGCCGCAGAGGCGATCGGCGAGGTTGCCGGTGTCGAGTCCCCACTCTTCGAAGGTCCGTTCTTCAAGGAGTTCGCCGTCCGCTACAAGAGCTCCAAGGCGAGCGACGTCTTCATGAGGCTCTCGCAGAAGGGCATCCTAGGCGGATATCCCCTAACCAAGGACTTCCCCGGTATCGGCGAGGCCGGGGGGTACTGCGTCACGGAGGTCCACTCGTCGGACGACATCTCGCAGCTGGTCGGCGCTTTGAGGGAGGTGCTCTGAGTGGCCCGGCGGTACAGGCAGGCCCGCTGGGACGAGCCCCTGATCTCTGAGCTGAGCAGGAGCGGTCGGGCAGGGTTCGTCCCGCCGACCGACCCCAAGATCGAGGCTTGGAAGAAGGGCAGGGAGATACTGCCGTCGAACCTCAGGAGGGGGGAACTCAAGCTTCCAGAGATAGCCGAGCTTCAGGTCCTGAGACACTTCAACAGGCTCTCACAGATGAACTTCTCCGTGGAGACCGGGACCTACCCGCTGGGGAGCTGTACCATGAAGTACAACCCGAAGGTCTCCGAGTATATCGCGGGATCGCCCGGGATGAGGGAGGCGCACCCGCTCCAGCCCGAAGAGACCCTGCAGGGCCTCCTGGGGATCTTCTACGACCTCTCGCAGATGCTCTGCGAGATAACCGGGATGAGCGGGTTCGCGCTGAGCCCCGCCGCCGGAGCCCAGGGTGAGTTCGCAGGTGTCCTGATGATGAGGAACTACCTCCGTGACAACGGAGGCGCCGAAAGGGACGAAATCCTCGTGCCCGACTCAGCCCACGGGACCAACCCCGCGAGCGCCGCGATGGGCGGTTTCAAGGTGGTCAAGGTCGCCTCCGACGAGAGGGGCCTGGTCAGGGCGGACGTGGTGCGGAGGCTGGTCTCCTCGAGGACCGCCGGGATGATGCTCACGGTCCCCAACACCCTCGGCCTCTTCGAGAGCGAGGTGGGAGAGGTATCCCGGGTGGTCCACGACGCCGGGGGCCTCATGTACTACGACGGTGCGAACATGAACGCCCTCCTGGGCAAGGCGCGCCCCGGAGACATGGGATTCGACATCGTCCACCTCAACCTTCACAAGACGTTCGCCACGCCGCACGGCGGCGGAGGGCCCGGTGCCGGACCGGTCGGGGTCACCGAGCGGCTTAGGGGATACCTCCCTGTCCCCGTGGTCACGAAGACGAGCGAAGGCTACCACCTGGACTACGACCTTCCCAAGAGCATCGGCAGGCTCAAGGGAAGCTACGCCAACTCGGCCATCCTGCTCAGGGCGTACTGCTACATCAGCCTGCTGGGTTCGAGCGGGCTCGACTCCGTCTCGAGCCTCTCCGTCCTCGCCGCCAACTACCTGCTCTCGAAACTGGATCCGAACGCATACCCGGTCCTCCAGGGCAAGGGGCTCAGGAGGAAGCACGAGGTGGTGGTCTCGGTCAACAGCCTGCACAGCGGGGGCGCGATGAAGGTCGCAAAAGCCCTCCTGGACTACGGCGTGCACTCCCCGACGGTCTACTTCCCCCTGACGGTGGAGGAGGCTCTGATGATAGAGCCTACCGAGACCGAGACCCTCGAGGCGCTCGACGAGTACGCCGACCTCCTCAACGACCTCTACGGGAGACTTGAGCGGGGCGAGCTCGAGCATGAGCCGATGAACACGACGGTGGGCAGAATCGACGAGGTGAAGGCTTCCCACCCGCTTTCCCTTAAGGTTAAGTGGTGAGGCGGGAGCAAGACTGCGCATGGCCGAAGAACTAGCGACGAGGACTAAGGAGGCCATCTACGGTCTCGTCGAGGAGGAGACCGGGAGGAAGCTGGGGGAGCTGACGATCGTCACGGAGGTCGTGGAGATCGCTCCCGGCTCGATAAAGGTAAGGTTCACACCCCTCTCTGCCTACAGCCCCACCGCAGTCGACCTCGGAAGGAGGATAAGGGAGGCGGCGGGAAAGGTGGAAGGCGTTACCACCACGGTCGTGGAATGCGACGGCCACATGCAGGACGAACTCGTCAACACGCTAGTGAATCATCCGAAGGCACCTTAGAGTATACTCGCATCCTCGATTCTTAGTGTACATAATGTCAACCATTGGTGGAAGGTTTTGACCCCGAGGCTGATTAATCTGGAGGTCGTCAAGGATAGCCTTGCAAGATGTCAACCGCCTCTTCTGGTCAAGTTTTGGCTCTCGGAATAGGAAGCGCCGGGGCAAGAATCGTATCCGCGCTAAGCAAGGAGACGACGCTGGTCGACAGGTTCGCGTATCTGTCATGCGACCCGGCAGACCTTGAGTCGGTCGACGGAGGCGAGAAGCTCCTCATCGAGGGCCCCATCGACCAGAAGCTGACGCCGGCGATGGTGAGGGGACTCTCAATCCGCTACCAGTCCGAGATGCGGAGGCTGGTGGAAGGCGCGAAGGTCGTGTTCATAGTTGCAGGCCTCGGGCGCGCGACAGGGTCCGGCCTTGCGCCAGTCGTGGCTGAGCTCGCCAAGGATAGCGGTGCCGACACGGTCAGCATCGCAGTGATGCCGTTCGGCTTCGAGGAGAAGTTGCGATTCTACGCCGGCCTAGCGCTCAGGCGACTGAGGGGCGTCTCCAGGGGCGTGGTAGTCGTGGATAACGATACCCTGCTCAAGAGCACGTCGGACGCGACGCTGAAAGAGATCTACGATCTGGCAAACTCCGAGGCGGTCACCGCACTCGGATCCCTGCTCTCGAGGCAGTCGGACGACTCGATCCCGGTGGGCCTCAACAAGGTCCTCGGGACCGTCTTCGAGGACGGCTACTCCTTCCTAAGCTCCGCTTCATCGGGCTCGGTTGACAAGACCGAGGAGGCGCTCTCGCGGGCCGTCATCGGGATCAGCAAGAGGGCGGAGACCAAGGAGGCGAACCACGCCGTCGTGGTCCTCACCGGCGACTCGGCCCTCAGGGCCGGAGAGACCGCCACCGCTGTCAAGCGCCTGGGCTCGATGTTCGGGAACGGCGCCATAGACGTCGAGTACAGCGTGAGCTACAGGGGCGGCTCGCAGCTCCAGGTTAGCGTGCTCGCATCCGGGTTCAAGGCGACCAGGTACGATGAATACGATCCGCTGGCGTCCTTGAGGACGGTGATGGACGACAGCATGGAATACTCTCTGCCCTCGGGGCTCGAGGGGGTTCCGTCGTGCGAGTGAGAAAGGCGCTCTAGCGGAAGTAGTCCTTGGCGTCGGTGCTCTTCGTCACTATCGACTTTACCCGCTCGAGCTCCGGCTTCTCGAGCTTCCTGAAGAGTATCTCGGGCTTCTCGATCACGGTCCTGCCCAACGGGAGAGACACGTCGTCCCACCTGGGGCGCCCTTCGAGCTTGAGGAAGCCGTAGATCTTCTTCGAAGATTCCGGCAGGTACGGGTCGAGCAGGACGGCGAGTATCCTGCAGATGCTCACGCAGGAGTAGATCACCTGTCTGCACCTCGCAGGGTCCTGCTTTATCAGAACCCATGGCTGGCTTCTCTGGAAGTACTCGTTCCCGATGGTCGCGACCTGCAGGATGTTCTTCATGGCGTCTCGAATCCTGACGTCTCGGAGCGCGCGGTCGGCCTCGTCCACCTCGGCGAGGACCTTCGCATGGACCGCCTCGTCCTCCTCCCCTAGCTCGACCGGCTCGACCACGCCGGAGAGGAAGTTCGAGGTGAAGGTGAGCGTCCTGTGGACGAAGTTCCCGATGTTGGCCACGAGCTCGTTGTTGACCCTGCTCTCGAACTCGTCCCATTTGAACTCGGTGTCCTTGGTCTCAGGGATGAGGTAGGTGAGGTAGTACCTCCAGATGTCGGGCGCGAGGCCCGACTCCACGACCTTCTCGCAGAAGATCCCCCAGTTCCGCGACTTGGAGATCTTGTCGCCCTCGTAGTTGCAGTACTGCAGACCGACCACTTCCGAGGGGAGATTGAAGTCGCCGTGGGCCATCAGCATCCCCGGCCAGAAGATCGTGTGGAACGGGATGTTGTCCTTCCCGAGAAAGTTGTAGATCGTGGTGCTTGGGTCGAGCCAGTATGTCTTCCAGGCCTCGGGATCCCCGGACCTCTCGGCCCACTCCTTGGTCGAGGAGATGTACCCGATAGGCGCGTCGAACCAGACATAAAATATCTTGTTCTCGTAACCCTTCAGGGGGACTGGGACCCCCCACTTCAGGTCCCTTGTGATGCTCCTCTTCTTCAGGCCCTCGTCTATCCACGAGAGCGCGAGCGAGGTCACCTGCCTCCTCCACGCCTCCTTCGACTTTATCCAGGTCTGGAGGGCGCCCTCCACCTTCCCGAGCTCGAGGAACAGGTTCTCGCTGTCCCGAAAGACGGGCGTGCTGCCGTCTATCTTGCACTTCGGGTTGATGAGCTGCGACGGCTCGAGGAGCGTGGCGCAGTTCTCGCACTGGTCGCCGCGGGCGAACCCGTACCCGCAGACCGGGCAAGTGCCCAGGATGTAGCGGTCAGCGAGGAAGAGCTTGTCGTTCTCGCAGTAGGGGAGGCGGAGGACGCCGGCCGAGACGAAGCCCTTCTCGTAGATCCTCAGGAAGAAGTCCTGCGTGGTCCTGTGGTGGACAGGCAGCGACGTCCTCGAGAAGTTGTCGTACGATATCTCGAACCAGTCGTAGATGCGCTTGTGGACCGCGTAGAAGACGTCTGTGAGCCTCTGCGTGGTTACCTTGAGCTCAAGCGCAGCGACCTCGGTGGGGGTCCCGTTCTCGTCGGCTCCGCCGATGAGCAGCGTCTGGTATCCCTTTAGCCTGCAGTACCTCGCGAAGATGTCCGCCGGGAGGTGCGAGCCCACTATGTTGCCGACGTGGGGGACCGCGTTCGTGTACGGGAGGGCGCAGAGGACGAGTACCCTCTTCTTCCCGCTCTCGCTCGACAATCGGACCCTTATTCCTATATCTTCCAGCTCTCGGCGTACTTCAGCTGCGCCTTTGTCGCCCTGTCTATCGATATCCCGAGCGATTCGAGGGTCGCCAGAGCCACCTGGCTCTCTATCTCCGGAGGTACGTCAAGGACCCGGGTGACCAGGTTCGAGTGGTTCTTCAGGAGGTAGAGCGCCGACATGAACTGGTTCGCGAAGGACATCTGCATGACCTCCGGGGGGTGCCCCTCGGCAGCCACGAGGTTCACGATCCGTCCCTTTGCGAGCAGGTAGACCTTCTTGCCGTCTGGCAGGACGACCTCGTCCACGTTCGGTCTGACTCCCCTCACCGACTTCGCCCTTGCCAGAAGGGTCTTCACGTCTATCTCGACGTCGAAGTGGCCCGCGTTCGAGAGGATCGCGCCTTCCCTCATCAGCTCGATCGAGGAGTACGGGATTACGCCCTTCATCCCCGTGCAGGTGATGAATATCTCTCCGCGGCGGGCGGCCTCGCTTATCGAGGAGACCTCGAAGCCGTCGAGGTGCGCCTCGAGAGCCTTTATCGGGTCGATCTCGACGACGGTGACTCTTGCGCCCAGCCCCGCTGCCCTCCGGGCCACTCCCTTCCCAACCCACCCGTAGCCGACGACCACGACCATCTTCCCGGCGATGAGGAGAGCGGTCGCCCTCAGTATGCCGTCGAAGGTGCTCTGCCCGGTCCCGTAGCGGTTGTCAAAGAGGTGCTTCGTCTTGGCGTTGTTTATCGCTATGATCGGGTAGCCAAGCTTCCCCTCCCTCTCGAGCGCGGTTATCCTGACCACGCCCGTGGTGGTCTCCTCGCAGCCGCCCAGCACGCTTTCGAGCCTCGCGGTCATCGCGGCCACGTGGAGGTCGGCGCCGTCGTCTATCAGTATGGCCGGCTTCTGGGCCACGACCTGCCTGATGCACCACTCGTACTCCTTCGCGGTCTGCCCCTTCCAGGCCCAGACCTCCGCCTCCCGAGCGAGAAACGCGGCGATGTCATCCTGGGTAGAGAGGGGGTTCGCGGCCGCCAGCTTCACGTCAGCCCCAGCCTTCACCAGTGCGTCGACGAGGACCGAAGTCTCCTTGGTGACGTGGAGGCAGACCCCAACGGTCACTCCGCTGAACGGCTTCCCCTTGCCGTACTTCGCCGAAAGCGCGTTGAGAGCGACCATGTGGTTCTTCGCCCAGAGGAAGTTCTTCTCCCCTTCTCCGGCGAGTTTAGGATCGGCTATCTTGCCCAAATCTAAGTTCGTGCATCCGGCGCGCCCACCATTATTAAAATGCGATTAGGTGCTCTCGACCGTTCGTTCCAGGAGCCCCCTGATGAGAGGGGACGTCCGGCTCATCATTGCCACGACCTCATCGTGCGAGATCCGGTCCTGCAGGCCGGCGGCACGGTTGGTACCGACCACGATGGACGCATACCTCAGCCCTAGCTCGTTGGCGAGTATGGCCTCGGGCGCCCCCGTCATGCCCACGACGTCGGCGCCGAGGAGCCCGAACATCCGAATCTCGGCCGCGGTCTCGTAGCGGGGCCCGTCGACCGATGCGTACACCAGCCCCGTCGCCAGCCTCACACGGAGGGCGGCGGCAGACTCGACGACGATCAGCTGCAGCCCGGGATCGTAGGGGCGCGTCATGTCGACGTGGACTGGCCGAAGGTCGAAGTAGGTGAGGTGCCTCTTCGAGAGGTCGATGAACTGGTCCAGCAGACCCAGCCCTCCCACCGGGAGCTTCTCGCTTATGGACCCCACGGCCGACGTGGCGACAACGCGCTCAACTCCGGCGTCCTTCAGGGCCTGGAGGTTGGCCTTGAAGTTGATGTGGTGGGGGGGCACCGAGTGGTCGGCCCCGTGCCGCGGCAGGAAGAGGAACTCCCTCCTTCCGGACCTGCAGCGGTATAGCGTTACCCTCCCAAAGCGCGTCCGGACGCCCACCTCCTCCTGGGTCGGGAAGAGGTCGTCCATCCCGCTCCCAGTTATGACGGCGATCTGAGTATCCCGGGTGCCCCTCTGACGCTGGCGACTCTTCAGGCCCTACTCATCCTCTGAAGCATACTGGACGAGCGACAGAATCTCGTAGCCGCGGAGCTTCTCCCTCCCGAGAAGGAAGGTGAGCTCGACCACGAACGCCAGGCCGAGCACCGTCCCGCCCATCCTCTCGACCAGCTTGGTCGCCGCGAGCGCGGTCCCGGCGGTCGCCATGAGGTCGTCGACTATCAGCACCTGTTCCCCGGATTCAACCGCGTCCTTGTGCATCTCGAGGCCGTCCATCCTGTACTCGAGCTGGTACTCCTCCGTGATCTTTTCGCCCGGCAGCTTCCCCATCTTCCTCGCGGGTATGAACCCCACCCCGAACCGCTCCGCCAGGAGGGCGCCGAAGACGAAGCCCCTGGCCTCGATTCCCAGAACCTTGTCGACCTTCCTTCCCTTGTAGTGGTCGTAGATCGCGTCGGCGCTTGCCCTGAGGAGCTCTGGGTCCTTCCAGAGCGTGGTCAGGTCCCTGAAGACTATCCCCTCCTTGGGGAAGTCGGGGATCCTGCGGATCGAGTTCTTCATCCTTAGGGCGAGCGCCGCATCCATCAAGCCTTCAGCCTCGCGTTCTCGAGCGCAGTCCCGCAGGCGCAGGACCTCTTCTCCGGAATATCCCCGACCATGTCCATGATGAGCTTCCTCAGGTTCTCGAGGTTCTGGTTGAAGATCTTGATGACCCCCTCGTGGGAGACCGGCTTGACGCTCGGGTCTCCCTCCAGCCCCGAGTCGTAGTCGGTGACCAGGGAGATGTTGACGTAGCACATCTCGAGCTCCCTCGCGAGCACGACCTCGGGGTACTGCGTCATGTTGATCACGTCCCATCCCTGCGCCCTGAAGAACCGGCTCTCCGACCTCGTCGAGAAGCGAGGCCCCTGGATGACCACCACGGTCCCCCCAGAGTGGAAGGGGATGCCCAGCCTCCCGGCGCTCTCGGAAGCGATCTTCCGCAGCTCCGGGCAGTAGGGGTCCGCCGTGCTGATGTGCGTCGTCTCTGGCCCGTCGTAGAAGGTGTCCCTCCGGCCCGTGGTGAAGTGCACGAACTGGTCGCAGATCACGAACTCGCCCGGCTTCCTCCTCGGGTCGAGGCTCCCCACAGCGCAGGGGCCGATCACCCGCTCGACCCCGACCTGGCTGAAGGCAGAGAGGTTGGCCCTGTAGGGGACCATGTGCGGCGGGAACTGGTGGTGCTCGCCATGCCTCGGGAGGAACGCGACAGCGTGAGAGCCTATGCTCGAGAGCTTGAGAGACGCGCTCGGCGCCCCGTAGGGCGTCTGAACGTCCAGCTCCTCGTACTCCTTTAGGAACTTGTAGAAGCCAGAACCTCCGAATATCCCCACTTTCGCCCGTTTCACATTCGGCCTTCGAGTTTCAGGGCTTAAATTCTTTGAACGGGCGCCGGTGAAGCGCAGCGCACGAGGGTGCCTTCGTTCGCGATGCTTTATCCGGCCCCTCCCGCAACCTGCACCGGTTGCAGGTCAAGGACTTCGGGAGGGTCGCCGACATCTACGACGCGACGAGGTCGATACCCGAGCCAGAGATGACCCGGCTCATAGAGGCAATGAGAGGTCATGTCGGCGGGAAGGGCCCCCTTCTCGATGTCGGAGTCGGCACCGGGCGGTTCGCGCTCCCCCTGCAGAGGGCCGGTGTCGACGTCGTTGGTATCGACGTCTCGAGGGGGATGATGGCGAAGGCTAGGGAGAAGGGGGCGGAGCAGCTCGTCTACGCTGACGTCCAACGCATCCCCTTCAGGGATGGGACCTTCCAGACGGCGCTCCTCGTGCACATCCTCCATCTTGTGGGCGACTGGGCAGCCGTCGTCCGCGAGTCGGCGCGCGTCGCCAGGGAGACGGTGATGTCGGTCTTCGAGGTCGCGGAAGGGACGAACCTGAGAGAGGAATACCGCCATCTTCGCTCAGAGATGGGGCTGCCCTTGGTCCGCTTCGAGAGGGGCGAGCGGGGCCTGGTGGGGAGGGTTAAGCCCCTGGAGGTGACCGTGATCGCCGAGTCCGAGCGCTCGTCACCTGCCGACGCGGAGATCAAACACCTGCGAGAGCGGGGGCAGTCCCTGACGTGGGACGTCCCCGAGGATGCCCACCTGGAGATAATCGAGACCCTCAGCTCGATCTACGGAGGGATGACTCTGCGGACTCGCGTGCGAATCGAGTTCGCCGTCTGGTCTGCCGGGGACCTTCGGGAAGCCAGCCTCGGCCCGTGAGGGCGTTCGTGCCGCGGGGCCCGGGTGGCTCGGACCCAGAAGGGTTGAAATACTCGCCGGCGAGGAACGAAAATCCGATGAGCAGAGAGTACGACGAGCTCCTTACGAGGGCGCAGGCAGGGCTGCAGAAGATCTCCACGAAGTCCTCCCTCAACAGGCTGGAGCTCCCCGAACCCCAGGTCATCTGGGTGGGGAAGAAGACCATCCTCAGGAACTACTCCGAGTTCCCGAAGCTCTTCAGGCGGGACCCCGACAGGGTGCTCATGTACCTTGCAAAGGAGCTCGCGACGGCGGCCTCGATCGACGGCGAGAGGGCCATCTTCATCGGGAGGAAGGACAAGGCTTCGTTCATGCAGCTCTTCCAGAAGTATATGTCGGACAACGTGACCTGTCCGGTCTGCGGCAGCCCGGACACACGCATAGAGACGGTCAGCAGGCTCCACTTCAGGGTCTGCGAGGCGTGCGGGGCACGCTCATCAGCCAAGGTAAACTAACATGACTGACGGCGGGTTCTCGGTCAGGAGCATGAGCTGGAAGGATACCGCGATGATCAACATCTGCGACCTCGACCTCATCGGTAAGACCCTGAGCGAGGGGAAGCTGCGGATGCACATCTCCCGCGACTACTACGGCGGGAAGATCGTCGACGACGGCGAGGCTCTGCGGATGATGAAGCAATCGTCGATCATCAACCTTGCGGGGAAGAGGGCGGTTGAGATTGCACTTGCGAACAAGATGGCGGCGGAGCAGGCCGTGAGGCTGATCGAGGGCGTGCCGTTCCTGATGATCTACAAGTTCTCTTACTGAAGCTTGCCTTCTTCCAGTACCTTGCGCAGGAGGTCCCTCTGCCTGCCGCTCAGGCTCTTCGGGATGAATATGTTCGCGATGACGTACTCGTCGCCGCTCCCGTGATGGCCCAGCCTCGGAAGGCCCTTGCCCTTGATCCTGAACTGGTGGCCGTGCGGCGTCCCTGGGGGGATGTCGAGGTTGACGTCGCCGTAGAGGGTAGGCACCCTCACGTTCGTCCCTAGCATGGCCTCGACGGCGTTCAGGCGCGCCTCGGTGTACAGGTCTGCGTCACGCCTCTTGTAGATCGGGTTTTCGGGCATGCTGATCACGACATAGAGGTCCCCGGGTGGAGTACCCCTCGCCCCCGCCTCGCCTTCGCCCCTCAGCCGGAGGGTATGACCCTCGTTCACGCCAGCAGGAATCTCGATCCTGAGCGTCCTAGTCCGGCGAACGGTCCCGCGACCCCTGCACTCCTTGCAGGGGGTGTCGATTATCGAGCCTCGGCCGCCGCACTTGTTGCAGGTCTCGAGTCTGATGAAGCGGGCGAACCCTGCGTTCTGCATCCGCTGGACCTGGCCCGCGCCCCCGCACTGTGAGCACGTCCGTGGAGACGTCCCGGGCGCGGCGCCGCTCCCCGAACAGACGGGGCACTTCTCGTCGCGGGGGATCTCGATGTCCCGGGAGGTGTCATGGACCGCTTCCTCCAGTCTCAGCTGAATGCGTACGGACAGGTCGTTACCTCGCTGAGGGCCGCGCCTCCCCCCTCCTCCGAAGAACTGGCTGAAGATGTCGTCGAACCCTCCGAAGCCGGTGCCCCGGAACACGTCCGAGAAGTCGGTCCCTCTGAAGATGTCCTCCTCCGAGCCGTACTTCTGGTAGACTCCTTCCTTCCCCGAAACGTCATACTGCTTGCGCTTGTCGTCGTCCGAGAGGACGGCATAGGCCTCGGAGATCTGCTTGAACCTGTCCTCGGCACCGGGATCCTTGTTCCGGTCCGGATGGAACTGCAGGGCGAGCTTGCGGTAGGCCGCCTTGATGTCGTCCTTCGAGGCTCCCCTTTGAACTCCTAGGATTTCATAGAAGTCCGAGGAAGGGGAGCCGCTCATTTAGTCCGGCGCCTATTTTTTCTCGTCTTCGACTACCTTGTAGTCGGCGTCTGTGACCTTGCCGTCGCTCTGGGGTCCCTGGGCCCCCTCGGGGGAGGCGCCCCCGGCGCTCGGCTGTTCGGGCGCCTGGCCCTGTTCGGCGGCCTGCTGGTAGACCGAGGACCCGACGTCCTGGAGGATCTTCCGCAGGGCGTCGGCCTTGGACTTCACCGCGCCAAAGTCCTTGCTCTCGATCGCCTTCCTGAGATCCCTAGATCCGGCATCGATCTTGCCGACGTCCGCCTCGCTGATCTTCCCGGTGAGGTCGGTCTTGGTCTTCTCGGCGGTGTAGAGCATCGTGTCGGCGTCGTTGAGCTGCTGCGCCTCGTCCATCTTCTTCTTGTCCTGGTCAGCGTACTGCTCGGCGTCTCTCACCATCTTCTCCTTGTCTTCCTTCGAGAGCTTGGTCGAGGCGCTGATGGTTATCTTCGCCTCCTTGCCCGTCCCGAGGTCCTTGGCCGCGACGTTGAGAATCCCGCTAGCGTCGATCTCGAACCCTACCTCGACCTGAGGCACGCCTCTGGGTGAGGGTGGGATTCCCGCGAGGTTGAACATACCCAGCGAGATGTTGTCTGACGCCATGGCGCGTTCTCCCTGCAGGACGTGGATGGTCACGGTGGTCTGGAAGTCGGCCGCTGTGGAGAAGACCTGGGTCCTCTTAGTGGGGATCGTCGTGTTCTTCTCCACGACCTTCGTCATGATACCGCCGAGCGTCTCTACGCCGAGAGAAAGAGGAGTCACGTCGAGGAGGAGTATGTCCTTCACCTCGCCCGCGAGGACCCCTCCCTGGATAGCAGCGCCGATCGCCACCGCCTCCATTGGGTCGACGCCCCTCTCGGCCGATTTGCCCATCACGTCCTCGACGGTCTTCCTGACCAGGGGCATGCGCGTCATGCCGCCGATGAGTATGACCTTCTGGATGTCCTTGATCTCGAGCTTCGCATCCTGGACGACCTTCTTGATTGGGGACTGGATCTTCTCCACGATCGGTCTGGCGAGCTCCTCGAGCTTCGACCGGGTCAGCGTGTAGTGGAGGTTCTTCGCGCCCGTCGAGTCGCTCGCGATGAACGGGAGGTCGATGTCCGTGGTTATCACGTTCGAGAGCTCTATCTTCGCCCTCTCGGCGGCCTCCTTGAGGCGCGCCATCGCCGTCCGGTCGTTCTTCAGGTCGATGCCCATCTTCGCCTTGAAGTCGTCGAGCAGGAGGTTGACGATCACGTAGTCGATGTCCGCTCCGCCCGTCTGAGTGTCTCCGCTGGTTGCGAGGACCTGGAAGACCCCTCCCCCGAACTCCATGACCGTCACATCGTGGGTTCCTCCCCCGAAGCTGAAGACGAGCACCTTCATCTCCTTCTCAGTCTTGTCCAGGCCGAACGCGAGGCACGCGGCAGTCGGCTCGTTTATGATGCGGACCACGTCGAGGCCCGCGATCTCGCCTGCGTCCTTCGTCGCCTGCCTCTGGTTGTCGTTGAAGTGCGCGGGGACGGTGATCACCGCCTTCTTGACCGGGTAGCCCAGGAACGTCTCGGCGTCCTTCTTGATCTTCTGGAGTATGAACGAGCTGATCTGTTGCGGGTTGAAGACCTTGCCCTGGAGGCGTATTGTGTAGTCGGTCCCCATCTTCCTCTTTATCTCGAAGACCGTCCCCTCAGGGTTGGCCACCACCTGTCTCTTCGCTGGCTCGCCTACGAGCAAGGTGCCGTCAGCCGTGAACGCGACCACAGACGGGAACATCTTCCCGGCCGCAGTCGGGCCTTCGGCGCTCGGTATCACTACCGGGCGTCCGGCTTCCAGGACCGCGGCGGCCGAGTTGGTCGTGCCGAGGTCGATTCCTATTATCTTCTCTCTTGGTGTGCTCATTCTATTTCACTATCACTTTTTGCGGCCGACTCTACCTTCACCATGCTGGGGCGTAGGACCCTGTCTTTGAAGATGTAGCCTTTTCTGGTCTCGCCTATCACCATGTCGACCTTGTTCTCCTTCCCGTCGACCCTCTCCACGGCCTCGTGAACCTCGGGGTTGAACGGGTAGCCGACGGCCTCGATCGCCTCGAGCCCCTCGCTCTGCAAAACGGTGCCCAAGTTCTTGCGGACCATGCCCACGCCCTCGAGCAGGTCCTTCGCCTCGGGGGTGGACTCTAGGGTCGCGACCGCAAGGTCGAGGTCGTCAACGACAGGCAGCAGCTTCTTCATCAGCTCGCTCGTGGAGTAGGCTTCAACATCGCGCATCTCACGGTCCACGCGCTTCCTGTAGTTCTCAAAGTCCGCCTGCAGGTACGTCAGGCGGGTGAGGTAATCTTCGCTCCTCCGCTTCTCCTCGTCCATGAGCTTCTGGGCCTTATCGAGGTCCGCCTCGAAGTCCGATTCCTTCAGAGAGTCGAACTTTTCTCTCAGTTCTTTGATCTCCTGCTCCCGCTTCTTGAGCTCCTGCTTCAGCTTGCCCACCTCGCCCCCTTCTCCCGAGGGGCCGGTCTCATCTATCATTCAGCCCACCCAGAGAAACGTTCAGGTAATTAACAGCGCAACCCATGGTAATCGGACAGTATACAACACAACGTTGTATACTAATAAATTTTCTGTTTTTCGCCAAGGCGGACCGTGATGCACAAGCCTTAAGCGGCGCTCCCCTCTCGACGGTCCAGCTTGAAAGAGGAACAGCTCAGAGAGAGGCTCCTGAGGTTCGAGCGTGAGAGCCGGCACCTCACCAAGGACTCGAACGAGCGGAAGGTCATCGAGGAGGTGTTCGACCGGGCGACTCTCTGGGCGATCAATCGCCTCTTGAGCAACGGACAGCTAGAATACCTCAACGGCGTAGTCAACACGGGCAAAGAGGCGCGAGTCTACTGGGGCGTCGCTGGCGACGGGTCACCACGGGCAGTGAAGATCTACCTCACCGCCTCGGCCGAGTTCAAGAAGAGGCTGAGGTACATCGCCGGCGACAGGAGGTTCGCTAGGATCCCGAGCTCGACTCGGGACATCGTCAACCTCTGGGTCCAGAAGGAGTACAAGAACCTCCAGCTGGCCGAGGCGGCCGGGATACGCGTCCCGAAGCCGTTTGCCTTCAACGAGAACGTCCTGATTACCGAGTACATAGGGGTCCCTCCCGGCCACGCACCGATCTACGCCGAGGTGCAGGTCGACGAGGCAGACTACAGGTGGACGATGAAGATGGTGAAGACGCTCTATAGGAAGGCCGGCCTTGTGCACGCGGACCTCTCCGAGTTCAACATCTTCAAGCTCGAGGACTACCGCGTCCTCTTCGACATGGGGTCTGCGGTCCTGACGACGCATCCCGAGTCCAGGGAGCTGCTCCTGAGGGACGTGACCAACCTTGTGAGGTTCTTCAAGAGACGGGGAATTTATGAGAGGGCCCCCGAGGAGATAGTGGAGTCGATAATACCATGAGTTTCGAGCAATCCGTCAGAGTGCCGCTTGACAGGGTCGCGGCCGTCATCGGCAAGAAGGGCGAGACCAAGAAGCACCTCGAAGAGGCGTGTCACATCTCGCTGGAGATCGACAGCCAGAGCGGGGAGATAACGGTGAGGAGCGCGTCGGTCGAGGAAGGCGACCCCTTCAGGGCGATGAACGTGGTGGAGGCCGTGGGGAGGGGGTTCTCGCCGCAGAGGGCGCTCAAGCTGCTGGATCCGGAGACGACGCTCGAGGTCCTGGACCTCAGGGACTTCGCCGGGAAGAGCGACAACAGCCTAGAACGGATCAGGGGGAGGATCATCGGGCTGGACGGCAAGTCCAGGCGGGTGATCGAGGAGCTGACGAAGTGCTACGTCTCCGTCTATGGCCGAACGGTCTCGATAATCGGGGAAATCACGGAGGCGAAGCTGGCCATGGAGGCCATCACGATGCTCGCTTCCGGGAGCAGGCACCGCTCGGTCTACAACATGCTCCAACGGGCGAGGACGAAGAGGAAGATGGACCGCGTCCTCCTTTGGGAGGACCAGTCTCCTGAGGCCGAGCCTCAGTAGCTCTTGAGCAGCTGCAGCTTGTCGGGAAGATACGTATCGACGATGTAGCTGAGGCCGTAGCGGGAGAACGCCTCCTGCTCGCTCTTCTTCTTGATCTTGAGGAAGGTGTCGAGCTCCTCGTGCCACATCTTGTCCTTGTAACGCGGGTCCGCCTTGAGCTCGTAGAGCCTCTTGATGTCTATCTCGGTGAGTGGGTCCGAAGGCAGCTTGTACTTCACAATGTCCGAAGCCCAGACTCCCAGCCAGACCGCTGATGGGGTCGTGAGGTCCCTGAGGTGGGCCGCTGCGGCCGAGCCGCTCTTGATCACCATTGCGATGTGGGCGCCCCACGGGTCGGCGTCGCACAGGATTCCGATCGGGAGCTTGAGCTCTTCGTGGAGCCTCCTCAGGAGGTAGCGGGTCGAGCGCGGGGGCTGCCCGGCGGTGTTGATGAGGATGGCCTTGTACTTCTCGTGGACCTTCTCTTCGATGAATCTCGTGAAGAGGCCGCCCTTCTCTATGGCGAGCACCATCTCGGCGTCGGTGTCCCTGAACTCGGCCGTCGTCAGGGCCGGACCGATCATCATCCCGTCCGGGTGCGACGAGAGGTCGAGCCGTTTTCCCTCGTAGCCTCTCACTGTGTACTCCACGGTGAGGTTGCCGAAGATGGCTGACCTCTCCTCCGGGTAGACATTGAACTCCTCCCTCGCTGACTCCAGGAGCACCTCGAGGTCGGTGATGAGCTCGTCTGACTCGGCCTGGTCCATGAACTCCACATTGAATGCCTGGGCTGAGTAGTAGACGTCTCTCAGGGTCGAAGTCCTCTTCTCCGAGACCAGCTTCCTGGTGAAGAACGCCAGCCAGAGGAGCTGCGTGAATGGCCTGATGTGCTTGATGTTCCCTGCCGACCTCTTGACCGTGCTCGATCCGAGGATGAACTGCTGCAACTTCTTGTCGTAGACGATGTTCCTGACCGACCTGCTCGCGAAGGTCACGCTCGGGAACCGCCCGTTGTCGAGCTCCTCGTAGACGTTCTGGCCGAGGCCCTTCAGGGCCTTCTCGACCTTGTCCTTCCTCGCTTCAGCGGTAGTCTTCGATCGAGGTTTGCTCAATTATCTTTTCACCATTCGTGGCGGCGTCAGGGGCGCCTGACCTCTCGGCCATCTCCTCCTTGATCTCCTCCGCCTCTGCCTCCTCCTCCTTGAGCAGCTGGTGGTATCTCGGCTCCTTCTTCTGTCCTGCCAATTCCGTGGAGAACTGCGCTATGAGGGGGAGGTACCGCCCGTAGATGCTCATCTTCCTCTGCACCGCGGCCATGCTACCCTTCTTCGAGAGGAAGAGGCTGAGCCGCCTCAGGGACTCCCTGACGGCGTTCCGGATCTCGGACTCGATCTCGGGCCGGTCTGCGATGTACTCCTTGCCCACTGTCTTGTAGGGGATCTTCGTAGAGCAGATGTGAGTGATGATACCGATGGGGGCGTCCTCGGGGACGTGGTAGCGCCTCCAGTCAATCTCTTCGTTCAGCACCTTGAACGAGACGTCGTTGCCTTCGTCGTAGAGAAGCGGGATGCGGTTAGCGAACCTGAAGAGCTTCCGTCCCGGCTCGAGGAGCTTCCCCCCGTAGACCAACCCGACCTCGACAAGGAAGGGGAAGCCAGAGTAGGAGGAAGGAGGCCTCACTACGACAGTGGAGAACTCGGGCTGGAGCTCCTTCATTATCCCGGTCTGGAGTATCGCCTCACCCACCGGCGACAGGCAGGACGCGTCCGGAGGGAGGAACTCGGGATACCGCTGGAGGGCGTCGACGATCCTGACGATCTGCTCGTTCGAGAGCTTCTCGGGCGAGATCCTGGTCTCGATGCCTGCGAAGTTGAGGAACTTCCTCGCGTTGGTCTCTCCGACGCGGTGGAAGTGCTTGTTGCCCATGAACTTCTCCATGGTCTTCTCGTCGGTAAGCTTGATCATCCGCTTGAACGCCTCGACGTCCACACCGTAGGGATGAGGAAGCGTCTCCTTGGGAGCAGGAGGCATCGAGTCGGTTGCCCTTTCGTAGGTCGTGATCCTGCCTATCGGGTCGACGAAGGTGAGGTTCGCGTAGCTGCCGACGAGCGCCGTCTGCTTGAAGTACTCGTTGATCTTCTGCGCCGCTCGGGTGAAGTCACCCTCGAGTGTGACGTCGACGCGCGTCCCGGTCTTCTCCGCGCCGTCCTCGGTGTCCTTTCGGAGGATGATGGGCTTGTTCTCGGAGATATCGATGAGCATCTCGAAGATGTGCCTGCTCTTCCCGTCCGTGGAAGTCGTAACCTTCACTGGCTTGTTGGTCGTGATCTGTCCGTAGAGTATTGCCATCGTACCGCCCATGCCGAACATGCCTCTCGACTGCCGCAGGACGTACTTGGAACCGTAGAAGACCTTCCCGAACGCCCTCGGGACATGGTGAGGGTCGACTCCGGGCCCGTTGTCAGCGACCGTAACCCGGTACGCCTTCGGCTCCTGGTTCGCGTTCTCTGCCGAGGGGTCGTCGGCCACTATGCGCACGTAGATATCAGGGAGGATGCCAGCGAGCTCGGTGGCGTCGAGCGAGTTCTCGACGAGCTCTCTGACCGCCATGTAGAGCGCCCTGGCAGGGTTGGTGAAGCCAGCGAGATCGCGATTACGGTAGAAAGAATTCAGACGGACTAATCTCGGAGAAAGTCACCATCTGTTCACTCACCTCCAGAAATGCCGCAGTACCGCTGGTTCAGATGCGACATCGTATCTTCCATAGTCCTGCACCGTTCAATGCAATCTCTCCGAACTAGAGCCCTTGCAATCCCCTCTGCTTTGGATGCAATTTCGCTGGTTAACATCTCTCTCCCATACGACGAGGGCAACTCCGATGGCGAAATCTCCGAAAATGTTACCAAGTTACCTGATTAGCTCCTTTCTAGCGTCTCGCCACAGGGGTTCTATAAGAATTAGATTATAATCATGACAGTTTCAGTGAGGTCTAGACGACCCCAAGAGAGGGATTCTACCCTCGTCTTGGGGGCCGCCGGTACTCAGAGCATAGCCGCCGGCGAATAAACTCGCCGGCCTGGCGCTTCGTCTTACCGAGGTTTGACTACTTCAGCTTCGCCTTCGTAGAGAGCTTCACGATGAGGAAGATCACCAGGGCGACGATGATGAAGGTCAGCAGGTTGTTCGCGAAATCGCCTACGCCGAAGGGGCCCGCCATGACCGTGTTGATGTCTTTGATGTTGGGAAGCGCGTACCCGAGTATGGGGAGAATCAAATCGGTCACGAGCGCCTTGACCAGGTTCCCCAGGTAGATGCCGAGGATGAACGCGACGGCCAAGCCGAGGACCCCATATTTGTCAAGGAAGGCCTTGAACTCGTTCACGAGGCCCTTGGGTGCAGCCGCCGCGGGGGCCGGGGTCAGTAGTTTCTTTATCTCGCGAAGCTCCGCCAGTATCTCTTCGTCGTTGGTCGGCATATGCGGTTCCCCTCCTCAAAACGGCAGTTAAATGATTCGCGTCCGGGGACTGGACGGGCTTCTGAGGAGCCCCCTGGGAGCATCAAACAGCTTATTTAGTTGCCCAAGGCGCGCGGAACCAGCGACATGACTCTGGACGCTCCGGGATCGAGGGTGAGCATGATCACAAGGCTAGTCGGCATCCTCGTGCTGGTACTGGGCCTCGTACTGACTTACTTCACCTACCAGGGAGCGAGCAGCGCCAGCATCGTTCCCCAGATTGTCCCGGTATTCTATTTGGGCGGGGGACTGCTCGTGATTGTGGGAGCCATCGCCCTAATCGCGCGTTACAAATAACTGGTCGTTCGCCTTATCCGTGAGGGAGTCGCTCAAGAACATCTGGAAGGGCGCCTAGAAGAAGAGTCCCATTATTACATACCCGGCCAGTAGGAGCAGGCCGGTCCAGAGCGTGGCCATCACCATGTTGGCCATGCCGGGTATCAGCTCCATCACCTTATCGTGCTCGCGGCTCAGGACCCTCGTCGCGGCCCACGCCTTGGGGAGGGCGAGGAGGGAGATCAGCGCCACGGGCGTAACGAAACCAGTGACCACGCCGGCCACAAGCACGACGTAAGCGCCGAGGACGAGGACCCGGAAGCGGGCCGCGGCCTTTGCCTTGCCCCACCTCACGACAAGATGCCGCCTTCCGACCTCCATGTCGGCGAACGTGTCGGGGAACTCGTTGATGTAGAGGATCCCCGCTACCATGATGCCGAGCGTCGTCCCGAGAACGAAGGGCTCGACGGCCAAGCTCCCTGTCTGGAGGAAGTAAGTCCCCAGGATAAGGAGCGGTCCGAAGTTCAGGCCGGCCACGAGCTCGCCTACCCCCCAGCGAGAGAGCACCGTGGTATAGGCCACTATAGCAACCGACGAGATGGCGATTATCGCAAGGAGCACGGGACTGAAGGCGAACTGGAACAGGAAGTAGACGCCTATCGCGAGGCCTACGCCGAGGAAGGCGATGCCGGCGAGGAGCACGCTCCTCGGTGTCAGCTCCCGCTCCGGGAGAACCCTGCTGCCGCCGCTGAAGGGTGTGGGCGTCGTCGCGAGGTCCAGACCGCTCCTGAAGTCAAAGTAGTCGTTCAGGACGTTCACACTGGCGTGCATGCAGACCGCTGCGACGAACGTCAGGATTGCAGTGGAGAGGTCGAAGCTGCCGTGGACCCAAGCGACGGCCACGCCAAGAGGCACGAATATCGTCGGAAGGAGCAGAAATGGCGCCCGGACCTCCTTGAACCATACGCTGAGTCGCAGCGCGGACATCTAATCACGCGCCAGTGGTAACGTGTTATAAGCATTGGTTGCCCCGCATAACTGGCGCTCCCGCCCGGCGTCGAACGCAGGAAGCTCTGAGAGGTTCGCCAGAGCGGGATTCAATCACAGGTAATTTCATATACACATACTCTGGAGAGCGCCGCTGAAGCTTGGCGTGGTAGCTCAGTAATTGCGACCAGCGCGCAATTGGGAGACATGGTAGAGCAGCAGGCTGTTAGGGCTGCAAAACCATAGAAACCTGTTGGTCGACCGTTCAAATCGGTCCCACGCCGCTTCACTTTCCTTCAACCAGCAACGGAATTGTTCGTCGAACCGCCAAAGCTCAATCATCCCCGGTTGCCCTAGGGGCTTGCAAGATTCGGTGGAACGAGACTCTTTGACGCACCTCGATCCATCAGCCTTGAGTCCGGATCCTCGCTGACCAGTGGCGTCATGCGGAACCACGGGACTTCGGACCCAGTGCGCTCGAGGAGCGTTGTCGGACGCCGTAGGGACTATTTCTTCGATACCCGCTTCCCAGTAACGGTGTAGACGACGGCTTCTCCGACATCCTCGGCATGATCGGCGATCCGCTCCAGATACCTGAGCACCAAGGTCCCGGAGACATAGCACCGCATATCTTCGGCGCCTCCCTTCGTCAGAGTCTTGAGGTAGCCGCGGTATATGTCGTCGACTATGTTGTCCATGGCCTTGAGCCGTCCGGCTTGAAGGATATCGCGCTCCGCAAATGACTTTATGCTGATGCGTATCATATCGGCTACGGTCTTTCCCGCCAGCACGACCTGGCTCTTGTCACAGTAGGTCAGGTCTTCGAACAGCGAGAGGACGTCGGTGATGTCGTAGGCGTAGCGTCCGAGCCTCGAGTACCCGTAGCTTATCTCCATCGCCGTGGTGATGAAGCGGAGGTCGGTGGCGACGGGCTGGTAGCGGGCAATCATCTCCGTCGCCAGGTCGTTGACGTCGTCCTGCAGGAGCTCCAGCTGCTCGGACCTAGCGTACACCTCGTCCCGGACGTTTATGCCGCTGGAGTAGGCTTCGATCGCCTTGTTGACAGTGGCTTCCGAGAGCGTGGCCATCTCGAGGACCAGCTTGGTCAACTTGTCCAGACCGATTTCCATTAGGCGCATTTCTCAGTTCACCTAGCCCATCTTCCCCGTGATGTACTGCTCGGTCAGCTGTTCCTTGGGATTCTCGAAGATCTGCGTGGTCGGACCGTACTCTATCAGCTCTCCAAGATAGAAGAAGGCTGTCGAGTCGGCGACCCTCGCTGCCTGTTGCATGTTGTGCGTCACCACAATCACCGTGTATTTCTCCTGCAGTTGGACCATGAGCTGCTCGATCTTGGCCGTAGCTATCGGGTCGAGCGCCGAACACGGTTCGTCCATTAGGATCACTTCCGGCTCCATCGCGATCGCGCGTGCGATGCAGAGGCGCTGCTGCTGGCCGCCGGATATGCTGGTCCCAGGCTTCTTGAGGTCGTCCTTCACTTCATCCCAGAGACTGACCTGGCGGAGGCACCGCTCTACTACCTCGTCCAGATTCTTCCCCTTCTTCATCCCGGTTAGCTTCAGGCCCGCTGCGACATTGTCGTAGATGGTCATGGTCGGGAACGGGTTGGGTTTCTGGAAGACCATGCCGACGCGTCGCCGAATAAGGACCGGGTCGACCTTGGGCGCGTAGATGTTCTCCGCGTCGAGCAGGACGTCCCCTGTGACTCTTGAATTCGGCGTAAGTTCGTGCATCCTGTTCAAGCACCTCACGAAGGTGGACTTGCCGCATCCCGAGGGGCCGATTATGGCGGTCACCATGTTGGCCTGGAACGACGCGGTTATGCCCTTGAGGGCCTGCTTGGTGCCGAACCAGGCGTTCAGGCCGACGGTCCTGACCTTCTCGCTGCCGCTCTGGAAGGTCACGCTTCGGTCGTCCCCCTTCTGCATTCTATCGGGTCGTTTTTCAGACTCCATTGTGGTACTCACTATTGAATCACCGGAAGCCGCGCCTGCCGCGGCTTGCAATTCTTACACCTACGTTTATGGTCAGTACTATTAAAATTAGGACCAAGGCAGCGCCCCACCCCTGCGCTATGAAAGCCGGGTACGGTTGAAGTGCGTCGCGCCAGATTCGGAGGGGGAGCGCGTCGATGGGTTCGTTGAACCCTTGGAAGAAGTACGAGTTCCCGAGCACCGTCATGATCAGGGGCGCGGTCTCTCCTGCGATCCTCGCGACGGCCAGCAGCGCACCGGTGATGAGCCCCGCCTTGGCCGCCGTCAGGACCACGCTGATTGTCGTCCTCCATCTCCGGACCCCAAGGGCCAGAGATGCTTCCCGAATCGAATTGGGGACGAGCTTCATCGACTCCTCGGTGGTCCTGGAGACTATTGGAATCAGAATGAAGGAGAGCGCGAAGGCCCCCGCCAGCGGGGAGAAGTGCCCCACATACAGGACGAAGGCCAGAAAGATCGTCACCCCGACCACGATCGAGGGGAATTCCGTGAGGACGTCGCTGAACATCCTCATAAGCGTCCCGTAGATATTGTTCCCAAACTCCGCGAGGTATATCCCTGAGAGTATGCCGATTGGGATTCCGATGGCGCTGGTGAGGCCTATCAGAATCAGGCTTCCCTGGATCGCAGGCCCTATTCCTCCCGCGCTCTGGCCTACTACGCCCGGCGCCTCTGTGAGGAAGCCGATGCTCAGCTCGGGTGCGCCTTTGACCACGACTTCGATGATGATGCTCCCGAGAGGGACCAAGGCGACAACTACGGCGACGATGCCCAGGCAGAAGAACAGCCTGTTCTTGAACTTCCGGAAGGCGTAGCTGGACATTCCTACTCCACCGCGCCTCCCTTGACCTTGAGGACTCTCGTCACGAGCACTGCTGCGAAGATGTTTATCGCGAGACCGAGGAACAGGAGGATGAGCCCGACCCCGATGTAGGCCGATATCTCCAGAGTGCCTGGACTCGCTTCGAGGAACCCGTTTGCGATGAGGGAGGCCATCGTCTGGCTCCCCTTGAAGAGCGAGGACGGAATCGCCGCCGGCCCTACGGTGTTTCCGATGACCATCGTTACCGCCATGGTCTCTCCTACCGCCCTCCCCAAGCCGAGGATTATCGCCCCGAATATGCCGGAGCGCCCGTAGGTGATGACCCAGTTCCTGATGACCTCCCACTTGGTTGCCCCGATGCTGTAGGCGCCTTCCCTGACTGAGTTTGGAACGGCGGAGATAACCTCTCTCGATATCGAGGAGACCGTGGGTATGATCATTATCGAGAGGATGAGCCCCGCCGTCAGGACGTCGAGTCCGAAGGGCGTCCCGCTGAAGACCGGAATCCACCCCAGGTAGTTGTGGAGCGGGTTCTCGATGTAGTCGACGACCCAGAATCGAAAGACGAACAGCCCCCAAAGACCGTAGATTACGCTCGGGACCGCGGCAAGAAGCTCAACCATGTAAGATACGGGTACCCTCACACTGCGAGGGGCCATCTCCACGACAAAGATCGCAATTCCGAGACTGACGGGAACCCCCACCACCAGTGCTATCGCCGATGTTACGAGGGTTCCCTCGAGATAGGGGAGGGCGCCGAAGATGTACCTACCAGGTACGGGGTTCCACTTTGTCCCGAAGAAGAAGTAGAGGCCGAACTTTTCGATTACAGGTAGCGCGCCGTTGAGGAGGGTCGTTCCTGTGAGAAGCAGTATGAACAGCGCCGCTGCCGCGACAACGCCCGTGATGACCTTGAAGAGATTGTCCGCCGTCAATCTAAGGTTCATGTCAAATGGAGTTCCACTTCGGGACTGAATAAAAAATTAAGAGGGGAGGTGGTGTAGTTTCCACTGACACCACTACTGCGTTGCCGTGATCGAGATTGCTTGGCCGTTGAAAGTGATTGTCTTGATTGTCGCTTCGTCCAGTGCTACGACGTTCGCGGGCAGAGGGACGTACGAGAGGCTTCCTGCAAGGGTCTGGGCTGTGTTGCCGACTTCCCACCATAGGAAGTTGACGAGTGCTGTTGCCTTGGCCAGAGACTGCCCGTTCACGACGCTGAGGTCCTGGTAGACGATGATGTAGCTGAAGGTGACTATCGGGTAGGAGTTTGTTCCTGGCTCGTTGAGGAGGTTGATGCTAGACCAGACGCCGTTGCCTGCGGGCAGGCCAGAGACTCCTTGGACAGCTGCGGCGGTGGATGATAGAGTCGGTAGCTTCCACGTCCCTGCGGCGTTCTGGATGGCTGCGACGGTCATTGAGTTCTGGAGAGCATAGGCGAGCTCGACGTACCCGATTGTGTACGAGGTGCCCTGCACGACTCCTGCGACTCCGGCGTTTCCGTTAGAGCCCAGGCCGACAGGCCATGCGACGCTCTTTGCTTGGCCAACGGTGGAGTTCCAGGCGGGGCTGACTATGCTGAGATAGCCTGTGAAGGTGAAGGTGGTTCCCGAGCTGTCGGACCTGTGCACCACGAGGATGCTCTTGGCCGGGAGCGTTACGTTGGAGTTGAGGGCTGTGATCTCAGGGTCGTTCCACATCGTGACCTTGCCGAGGAAGATGTCCGCCACGACGCTGCCAGTGAGGTGGAGGTTGCTCTTGATGCCGGGGAGGTTGTACGCGACCGTGACCGCTCCGATGGTTGCCGGGATGGTGAGCGCGCTGGGGGCCTTTGCGATGTCGGCCGCCTGCAGAGGAGCGTCAGAGGCCGCGAAGTCTACCGTCTTGCCTTCGAGGGCCGAGATGCCTCCGCCGCTGCCGATGCTCTGGTAGTTGATCTGGACTGAGGGGGTTCCCTGTTGGTACTGAGCGATCATCGCCGAGAGGACCGGGTAGATGAAGGTCGACCCTGCGCCTGTCAGGATCTCGGTTACGGACGGGGTGCTAGTAGTAGTCGAGATGGTGGTCGAGACGCTGGTTGTGGTGGATGTCAGGGTCTTGGTGACTGTGCCGTTGATCACCTCAGTTTGAGTGCTAGTGACTGCGGGGAGTGTTGTTGTGACTAACGAGGTTGAGGTCGTTGTGGAGGCCGAGATAGTCGAGGACGCCGCGAAATAGCCTGCCAATGCGGCTACTATTATCAGGACGACGACCACTATTCCCGTGACCGCTCCACTCATACCGTTTCTTTTGTGATATCTTTCAGAGAAAGATGCCATGTTTTTCGTAGTTTTGGGGCAGTTTTTACTCTATATGTGAAAAGCGCAAGGGAATTATATTGAAGTCTTCTACCATATGGGCATCTATTTTCTAGGTGTTTTGGTCGTGTCCAAAGAGCATGAAAAAAGTGAAGTTAGAAAGATTCAGTTCTCCGGGAAGTCCTCGTACATGCTCGCGCTGCCCAAGAAGTGGGTGGATGAGATGGGACTGGGAAGGGGGCAATCCGTCGCGGTGGAGAGGCAGGGAGACTCGTCACTCATCATCACCCCACGTCTAGGGAGGATCACGACGGCCAAAGCCGAGGCCATCTTGGAGGTCCTTCCCAAGAACAAGACCGACTCGATTGTCAGGCGCCTGATCTCGATATACCTCCTTGGCTATAGCACCATCCACGTGAAGGCCAAAGAGGGGCTTCTCACCTCGGCCCAGAGGGACGCGGTCAAGGAGGCCTCCCGCCGGCACCTCATCGGGACAGAGATTATCGCGGACTCGAGGGAAGGTATTACCCTCCAGGTCCTCCTGAGCTATCCTGAGCTAAGCGTCAAGAACGTCCTGAAGCGGATGTTCCTGATAGCCGAGTCGATGCACCGGGACTCGATACGCGCGCTGGTCAAACTGGACATGGACACAGCGAGCGCGGTGACAAAGTCGGACGACGAGGTCGACAGGTTCAGCCTGTACGCAATCCGCCAGCTCAACATGGCGGTCCAGAGCGACTTCATCCTGCGGGAGATAGAGCTGAAGAACAGGAGGGACTGCCTCGACTACAGGCTCATAGTCAAGAGCGTGGAGCGTGTCGCCGACCACGCCAACAAGATAGCGGAGGGAGTGCTGCACATCGACGGCCAGGTGAGCCAGGCCATCCTCGAGAAGGTCCTCAAGATGAGCGAGTTCAGCGTCGGGCTATTCGAGAAAGCGGGGCTCGCCCTTTCGAAGGGAGACTACGAGTCGGCCGACAACGTGGTGGAACAGGCCAAGGAGGCTGAAGTCCTGCAGGAGGACCTCCTCAACCTTATCGAGAAGACGAAGGAGAGCGAGTCGGACCAGGTTCTACCTCTGATCGTGGAGGACATCCGACGGACGGCGGAGTACGCGGCGGACATCGCGGAGGTAGTGATAAACATGAACACGGAGGGCTCGATGCCGGCCTCCGCTGAAGGCCATCTGCTCAGGGCGTCTTGAGAAGCCCTAGGGCAGACCTCTAGTTAGCGGATTCGGAGAGCCACGGAAGAAGCACGTGGCTGGACTCGAAGTCCGAATCCGTGCACTCCGAGGTGCGGACCGCAAGACCTGCGAGGAAGAAGAAGTGCTTTCCCTGGCTCCTGTATATTATTCTCGGCTTCTCCACGTTGATGATCTCGAGGAACTCTATCCTGCCGAAATCGACGGCGCCGCTGCTTCCGTGGACCCGACCGACTTCCTCTTCGGTCATTGCTGATTCCATTGCCATTTCTCTTTTCACTCAATGCCATATTCATTTGGGATGAGTATAAGCGTTCGCAACATTATCAATATTGACAATATAGATATGGAGGCGACCCCAGACCGAAACCAATCAGCGATGAACCGGTTCTCCTATGTCGCTCAGCTGA